>NZ_WQFL01000009.1:0-179223 GCF_013034175.1 Ruegeria sp. HKCCA5463 | reverse complement strand
ACAGAAACCTCGTCTGCACATGCCCCCCAATGGACGCATACGCAGACGCCGCGGAGTAGCATCAAAAACCCCGCCGAGTTTCGGCGGGGTTTTTTCGCCAATCGGAAACTCATGTTCTGATTTGAGCCCTTTTGGGATGTCGTTTTTACCCAGCGAAGCGTCTTTTTCGCTTGCTGCGCGTGCGAAGGGCTCATAGCTCTGTGCGTGGGACACCCCTCCCCAACGAGGGGCGTGTATCTGGAAGGGTAATACAGATGAGCACTCAAAAACCGGCGACGCGGCCGGCCAATCCGCGTTTTTCCTCGGGCCCTTGCGCCAAACCCCCCACATTTGATCTGACCAAACTGGCCGATGCGGCCTTGGGACGCTCGCACCGTGCCGCCGTTGGCAAGGACAAGCTGAAAGCGGCCATCGAAGGCACGCGCGAGGTGCTTGGCATTCCGGCAGATTACAGGATCGGCATTGTTCCCGCCTCGGACACGGGCGCGGTTGAGATGGCTCTTTGGTCGCTATTGGGCGAACGCAAGGTCGAGATGCTGGCGTGGGAAAGCTTTGGGTCCGGTTGGGTGACCGATGTGGTCAAGCAGCTTAAGATCGACGCCGAGGTGAAGACTGCCGATTACGGACAGATCGTGGATCTGGCATCGGTCGATTTCGCCAATGACGTTGTATTTACCTGGAATGGCACCACCTCGGGCGTGCGCGTGCCGAACGGTGACTGGATCGCCGATGATCGTCAGGGTCTGACGATCTGTGATGCGACCTCGGCTGCCTTTGCGATGGACCTGCCCTGGGACAAGCTGGATGTGACCACCTTCAGCTGGCAGAAGGTTCTGGGCGGTGAAGCCGCGCATGGGATGCTGATCCTGTCGCCGCGCGCCGTTGAACGTCTGGAGAGCTACACCCCTGCATGGCCGCTGCCGAAGATTTTCCGCCTGACCAAGGGTGGCAAGCTGATCGAAGGCATCTTCACGGGGGCGACGATCAACACGCCGTCAATGCTGGCGGTTGAGGATTATCTGTTTGCACTGGATTGGGCCCGTTCGGTGGGCGGTCTGAAGGGCCTTATTGCCCGCGCGAACGCCAATGCCGATGCCGTGCATGCGTTCTGCGATCGGAACGACTGGATCGAAAACCTGGTCGAAGACGCTGCGACGCGGTCGAACACATCCGTCTGTCTGAAATTCACCGACGCCCGAATTCAGGACGGCGCAAGCTTTGCCAAGGCTGTGGCCAAACGGCTGGAGTCCGAGAATGTCGCGCTGGACATCGGTGCCTATCGCGACGCGCCTGCGGGCTTGCGGATCTGGTGCGGCGGTACGGTCGAGACCTCGGATATCGAAGCGATGCTGCCTTGGCTGGCATGGGCCTTCGAGGCCGAAATCGCGGCGCAAACAGAAGCCGCCTGATCGCATCCCATCTTCACCGGGCAGCATCGGCCCGGACCTCTCAATACATTCAAGGACCACAAACATGGCTCCCAAAGTACTCGTTTCCGACAAACTCAGCGAAACCGCCGTTCAGATTTTCCGTGATCGCGGCATCGACGTGGATTTCATGCCCGATCTGGGAAAGGACAAGGACAAATTGGCCGAGGTGATCGGCCAGTATGACGGTCTTGCCATCCGCTCGGCCACCAAGGTCACGCCGACCATTCTGGAAAAAGCCGACAAGCTGAAGGTGATCGGCCGCGCCGGAATCGGCACTGACAATATCGACAAGGAAGCGGCGTCGAAAAAAGGTGTGATCGTGATGAACACGCCATTCGGCAACATGATCACCACTGCCGAACACGCCATTGCGATGATGTTTGCCGTGGCGCGGCAGATCCCCGAGGCCTCGACTTCGACCCATGCGGGCAAGTGGGAAAAGTCCAAATTCATGGGGATCGAGCTGACGAACAAGACGCTCGGCGTCATTGGTGCGGGGAACATCGGTGGCATCGTGTGCGAGCGCGCGCTTGGCCTGAAGATGAAAGTCATCGCCTATGATCCCTATCTGGGCGAAGAGAAAGCCGCCAAGATGGGCGTGGAAAAGGTAGAGCTGGACGAGTTGCTGTCCCGCGCCGACTTCATCACCCTGCACGTGCCGCTGACGGATCAGACCCGCAATATTCTGAGCCGCGAGAACCTCGCCAAAACCAAGAAGGGCGTGCGCATCATCAACTGCGCTCGTGGTGGTCTGGTTGATGAGGAGGCTTTGGCAGAGGCTCTGCAATCCGGTCACGTTGCCGGTGCCGCGTTCGACGTGTTCAGTGAAGAACCCGCCAAGGACAACCCCTTGTTCAACCTGCCCAACGTGGTCTGCACGCCACATCTTGGTGCAGCAACAACTGAAGCGCAGGAGAATGTGGCGCTGCAAGTGGCCGAGCAGATCTCGAACTATCTTCTGACAGGTGCGGTCGAGAACGCTTTGAACATGCCCAGTGTGACGGCGGAAGAAGCCAAGGTGATGGGGCCGTGGATTAAGCTGGCCGGCCATCTGGGCAGCTTCATCGGCCAGATGACCGATGAGCCGGTCAAGGCGATCAATATCCTGTACGATGGTGTTGCCGCTGAAATGAACCTGGCGGCGTTGAACTGCTCGGTGGTCGCCGGGATCATGAAGAAGTTCAACCCCGAGGTGAACATGGTGTCGGCCCCGGTTGTCGCCAAGGAACGTGGGATCAAGATCTCGACCACCAATCAGGACAAATCGGGTGCCTTCGAAGGCTATATCAAAGTCACCGTTGTGACCGACAAGCGCGAGCGTTCCATCGGTGGCACCGTGTTCAGCGACGGCAAGCCGCGGTTCATCCAGATCAAGGGCATCAATATCGACGCCGAGGTCGGTGCCCATATGCTCTACACCACCAACGAAGACGTGCCGGGCATCATCGGTGCTTTGGGGCAGACCATGGGCGAGAACAACGTCAACATCGCGAACTTTACCCTTGGTCGATCCGAGGCCGGCGGAGAAGCGATTGCGTTGCTTTATGTCGACGAACCCGTTCCGGCCGAGGCACGCGCCAAGCTGGCGGAAACGGGTCTGTTCACGCAGATCAAGCCGCTGGAATTTGATGTCACCTGACGTGGCCTGTTGAGTTTGAGAAACAGTTCAGGACCCGGTTGACCGAAGGCCCGGGTCCTTTGTTTTCTCGGGCTGCAATCTGCGGCACAAGCGAGCTGAACCTTACCGTCGGAGGATCTATGACACAGCCAGTCTACGTTGTTGGTGATCTGCACGGGCAGGTGGCAGAGCTGGAACGCGCGCTGTCTCTGATCCGGGGCGATGGCGGCCCGGATGCCCAGATCGTGTTTCTGGGTGACTACGTGGATCGCGGCCCGGACAGCCGCGGGCTGATCGAGCGTCTGATTGCCGGGCGCGATGCGGGCCTGAACTGGATCACTCTGCTGGGCAATCACGATCGCATGTTCGCCTGGTTCATGGAGGATACGCCGCGTCACGATCCGCATTTGCTTGTAGGATATCACTGGCTGCATGAAAGGCTGGGTGGGGTCGAGACCCTGCGCAGTTATGGCGTGGAATTCGAAGGCCAGATTCGCCTGGAAGATCTGCATCAGATGGCGCAGGCGGCGGTGCCGAAATCGCACCTGACCTTTTTGCGAGATCTGGTTCTGATGCATCAGACGCCCGAACTTGCCTTTGTTCACGCAGGCATTCGCCCGGGCGTACAGCTCAACGCGCAGCGCGCCAACGATCTGGTCTGGATCAGGCAGGATTTTCATGCTCATCGGGGCCCGCATCCCAAGCTGATCGTGCATGGCCATACTCCGGTAGACCGGGCAACGCATTATGGAAATCGCATCAATCTGGACACAGGTGCCGGATATGGGCGCCCGGTGGGTGTCGCGGTGTTCGAGGGGCAGACCTGCTGGGAATTGACCGATCAGGGCCGTTTGCCTTTGACCCCCTAGATCACCTCGCCCGGCCACGAAATTTGGAGATTGAATATGTATGTCGCCACTTTGCTGACCAATCCGGCTGCGCCTTCGCTGGACAGCGCATTGCCCGAGTCATTGCGCAATGCGTGGGGTGGCGGGGACATCCTCTGGCTCAACCCGGATGAGGCGGCAGAGTTCGAGTTGAACGCCATCCCCGACAATCGCTGGGACGTTTGGGCAGACCTGCAAGGGATGGGGGTGGACCTGATCGTGCAACCTGCGCAAGGACGGCGCAAACAGATGCTGCTGGCCGATATGGACAGCACGATGATCCAGCAGGAATGTATCGATGAACTGGCGGATGAGGCCGGCGTCGGCGACCGGGTCAAGGACATAACGGCCCGTGCCATGAACGGAGAGCTTGATTTCGAAGGCGCCCTGATCGAGCGGGTTGGTTTGCTGAAAAATCTGGATGAACGCGTCATCGGCAAAGTTCTGCAGGAACGGATCACCCTGATGCCCGGAGGCAGGGAATTGCTGGCGACGATGCGGGCCAACGGGGCCTATACAGCATTGGTATCCGGTGGCTTTACGGCCTTTACCGCGCGGGTGGCAGAGCTTTTGGGGTTTGATGAAAACCGGGCCAACACTTTGCTGGCGGAAGATGGCAAGCTGACCGGAGACGTCGCGCGTCCTATTCTGGGGCGTCAGGCCAAGGTCGAAGCGCTGGCGCAGATTTCAACGCGTCGGGGGCTGTCGGAAAGTGACGTGATCGCCGTGGGTGACGGGGCCAATGACCTTGGAATGCTTGGCCGGGCCGGGACTGGGGTTGCCCTTCATGCCAAACCGTCGGTGGCCGCACAATGTGATGTGCGGGTGAATCACGGCGACCTGACGGCGCTGCTTTACCTGCAAGGCTATTGCCGCGCCGATTTCGTAGGCGGCTGATCAGGGCTATCTTTTATTTAACATTTGTGTTAAATAAGGGGTATGAACACACTTCTGACCACGTTTTCCGCTTTGTCCGATGCCACCCGGTTCTCGATTGTCGAGCAACTGATGGAGCAGGGCGAACTGCCTGCCGGTGATCTGATCGACGGGCGCGGCATGTCCGGCGCCGCGATTTCGCGCCACCTCAAGGTGTTGCGCGAGGCCGGGTTGGTGCAGCAACGCGTGCAGGGAACCCAGCGCATGTATTCCATCCGATCCGAAGGATTGCGGGCGATTGCCGACTGGACGATTTCCAAGCGGCAATTCTGGGAAGGCAGCCTGGATCGTCTGAGTGAAATAATTGAAAGGGAGAATTCATGGCCGACCTGAAACTGGAACGGGAATTCCCCGTCAGTCCCGAAGAACTGTTTGCATGGATCAGCGATGGTGCCAAGCTGTTGCAATGGTGGGGGCCCGAAGGGATGCACGTGCCGGACCACAACCTGGATTTCTCGCGCACCGGTCCTTGGTACTCGGTGATGGAGAACGGCGAGGGCCAGCAATACAAGGTTTCGGGCCACGTGACGCATGTCGACCCGCCTAAATCGGTGGGTTTTACATGGGGTTGGCATGACGATCAGGATCAACGCGGTGCCGAAAGCCACGTGACCCTTTCCGTTTCCGCAACCGAAAACGGTGCCCGCCTTGTGCTGGACCACCGTGAGCTGGCCGATGCCGAAGCAGCTGCGAACCACACTCAGGGTTGGACGTCTTCGCTGCGCAAACTCGAAGCACTTTGCACTTAGGTTTTTTGTCACGGAGGAGCGATATGCCCAAGTTTCTGTTTGTCTATCACGGGGGTCACACCCCGACCGACCCCGCCGAGATCGAGACGACCATGGCGGCCTGGGGCGCCTGGTTTCAGGATATGGGCGACGCCCTCGATATCCCCGGAAACCCAGTGGGGCAGTCTTACACCGTCAGCAACAACGGAGTGGTCGATAACGGCGGCGCAAACCCGGCCTCGGGCTTCACGGTGATCAAGGCTGACAATATCGACGCTGCGACCGAGATGGCCAAGGGCTGTCCGATGGTCGTCAACGGCACAGGCTCGGTTGAAGTGGCCGAAATCCACGAAATCGAGATGTGAGGGCCTTAGTCGGGGAAACCCGTCGCAGGCTTGATCACGCCGCATTCCAGCCCGCGACGGCTGTATTGCGTGGCGTTCATGAATTTGCGGGTGGCCGGGTGTTCGGCCTCCAGCACGCCAAGGCTGACAAGAATGGCGGCAATCGCGCATTCACTGGCGCGGGTGGTGCCATCGGTGATCTTCAGCGCAACGCCCATGCGTTTTTCCGGAATGATGGCCACGAACACGGCCTCGGCCCCGGTTTTGATGGCAACACGTCCGTTCATCGCGCGCATCAGTTCGGTGCAGGCCCGGTTCTCACCGGCAACAAGTTCCGGGTGTTTGACCATCGCGGCCACCAGCTGCATCGCTGCATCGCTGGAACGGTCGGACCGGTCTGCGGCTGAAGCAAACCACGCCATCGAACGTGCCAAACCGAAAAGCGATGTGGCGAAATTCGGGGCGGAACAGCCATCGATGCCGTATGCCGGGCTGGTCTCGCCCGTTGTTTCTTCGACGGCAGACAGGCAGGCTTGTTGCACCGGATGATCAATTTCAAGGTATTCCGGCCCGGCGCCCATATGCTGTGCCAGAGTCAGAAAGCCGCAATGCTTGCCGGAACAGTTGTTGTGGATCTGGCAAGGCGTGTCGTCCGCCAAAATCAGCCGGTCGCGCGCGGCGGTGTCGGCGGGCTCCTGTGGGCCGCACCGAAGATCGTGCTCGTTCAACCCCAGATGGTCCAGCCACGCCGTCACGCGATCCGTGTGGATTGCCGCCCCGTTATGCGAAGCGCAGGCCAACGCGAGGTGTTCGCTGGTCAGCCCGTATTTCGCCGCCGCCCCTGATGTGACCAACGGAAGCGCTTGAATCATCTTGGCCGATGACCGCGGGTATATGACGGATTGCGGGTCGCCCCAACTGCGCACGATCTGGCCCGTGTCATCGCAAATAACCGCATGACCCAGATGCAGACTTTCCAGCAGAGGGCCGCGCCAAAGTTCTGTCATGGGTACGGGCTGCGTCATCTGGACCTCCGAAATTTATGCGCAAAATTCTGCCAATCGCCCTTTCGCCTGTGGCGAAATCTGCGTTAGTGTGTGTATGTCGGCAATCATCGGAAGACGCAAACGAATAGACGAACTGGCAGGGTTCGCAGACGTGTCCGATGGGTATGAGGTAAGGGTCGAGCTAGGAGGCTGGACAAATGGGATCAATGCTCGTTCGCACAATAGCGGGCCTGTGTGTGGCAGGCATCGCAGCAACATCTGCAATCGCCCAACAGGCGACAAGCACCAACCGCGTTGCTGCAAAAACGGATTGGAGCGTTTTTGTCGAAGACGATCCCACCGAATGCTGGAGCGTCTCGGCACCCAAGGAAACCGTAAACACCCGCGGAGGACGTGTGGTTTCCGTACGGCGCAGCGATATCCTGCTGTTTGTGTTCTATCGTCCGAATGCCGAGGTGAAAGGCCAATTGACCTTTACTGGCGGCTACCCGTTTGCCGCGGGTTCGACGGTGAACCTGAATGTGGACGGGACCGAGTTCGAACTGTTCACAGAAGGCGAATGGGCCTGGGCCGCATCGGATGCGGATGATGCAAAGATCATCACCGCCCTGAAGCGCGGAACCGAGGCGGTACTGACCGCCCGGTCCGAGCGCGGGACGCAGACGAAAGACACCTTCTCGCTGCTGGGCTTTACCGCAGCGATTGAAGACGCTGAGAAGCGCTGCACCAACTGATCTTGTCGCGTCGAGTGTTGAAAAGGCCCCGCCTCGTAGCGGGGCTTTTGACGTCTGGTCATCTGCCAGTTTTGATCCGTATCAAAGTTTCGCACTCGGCAATGTGAACTAAGTGGTTCAGCCACCTAGAGAGGACATCGTGATGAAACAGAAAACTTGGATCACTCTGGTTCTTGCCGCATCCGTCGCCGTGCTGAGCGCTTGCGAGAAGAACGCTGATTCCTATCCGATATCGGGCGAGCAATGTGGCCCGGAAGATCCGGTTCAGACCCTGGACGCCAGTGATTGCTACACACCGCCGCCGGTAAACTGATCAAAAAGGCCCGGCATGTGCGTCGTGCCGGGCCTGCCGGCTTAGGAAACCTTTTGAACTTTGCGCAGGTTCCTATATAGAGGCGCATCCCAAGCCCGATTCCTTTGAGATACGCCAATGTCGCCCAAAGCGCCGATCACCCAAGACGTCATGACCATCCCGCGCAAACTGCTCGACGGGAAGATCAACCTTGTCGGCCTTACGCGCGACAGGTTGCGCGACACCTTGATTGAACACGGCACGCCCGAGAAACAGGCCAAGATGCGCACCGGCCAGATCTGGCAGTGGATCTATCAATGGGGTGTACGCGATTTTGCCCAGATGACCAATCTCGCCAAAGCCTATCGCGCACAACTGGCCGAGCATTTCGTGATCGAAATCCCCGAAGTGGTGACGCGTCAGGTGTCCGAGGATGGTACCCGAAAGTATCTGTGCCGCATCGCCGGCGGGCATGAGGTCGAGGTGGTCTATATCCCCGAAGAAGATCGCGGAACCCTGTGCATCTCGTCTCAGGTGGGCTGTACGCTGACCTGTTCGTTCTGTCACACCGGAACCCAAAAACTTGTACGAAACCTGACATCCGCAGAAATCGTCGGCCAGATCATGATGGCGCGCGACGATCTTGAAGAATGGCCAACCCCCGGCGCACCCAAGGACGAAACTCGCCTGCTGTCGAACATCGTTCTGATGGGCATGGGCGAGCCGCTTTACAATTTCGAAAACGTCCGCGACGCGATGAAAATCGCCATGGACCCCGAGGGCATTTCTCTGTCACGCCGGCGGATTACCCTGTCGACCTCGGGCGTGGTGCCCGAGATCGCGCGCACGGCCGAGGAAATCGGGTGCCTGCTGGCGATCTCGTTCCACGCCACCACCGATGAAACCCGCGACGTTCTGGTGCCAATCAACAAACGTTGGAATATCGAGGAACTGCTGACAGCTTTGGCCAGCTATCCCAATGCTTCGAATTCCGAACGGATCACGTTTGAATATGTGATGCTGGATGGTGTGAATGACAGTGACGAAGATGCGCATCGTCTGATCGATCACATCAAGCGACACAACATTCCGGCCAAGATCAACCTGATCCCGTTCAACGAATGGCCCGGCGCACCGTACAAGCGCAGCTCGAACAACCGCATCCGCGCCTTCGCCAACATCATCTATCAGGCCGGCTATGCCTCGCCCATCCGCAAGACACGCGGTGAGGACATCATGGCGGCTTGCGGTCAGTTGAAGTCGGCGACCGAGCGGGCGCGCAAATCACGCAAACAAATCGAGGCCGAAACGGGTCTGAGCCGATAGGGTTTGGTCCATCTCGGCTTGGCTTGATCGGATCGCGCCTTAAGTGTTTTCTGGCTCTGTCTGCACGTCACAATTGTTTTGTTCAAACTTAATGTTTCAGATGCTGAAACCACATGCATAATTTGCTATATTTCTCGAGCCCGTCGCTGAATTTGCCTCTTCAATTCGATGCACAAGCCGGTGAGGTGTCCGGGTCAGAGATGGCGAGTTATTGCGATTCCGCTAGACTGTTCCAAGTGGTGCAGAAAGCGCTCAGGTGAACTGAATTTCAGGTGGGCCACGATTATGAATGCAAGTTCTTTTTCGATCATCCGTTTTGGTGCCGCTGCGCTTGCTATCGTCTCGGGTTCAGGCTTGGCCTTTGCTGACGGCCAGGACGCTCATATCGCAATCGAAAACCCTGCCGAGTTGAGCAAACAAGAGGCTTTGGAACACTACCGATCCCTCAATCGCCGCATGGCGCGTGGCTACGCCGTGGCGCAACTGGACCTAATCCTCAACTACCAAAGCTGGCCGCTTTTCAACGATGCGCCCTATATTTCGGCAACCCACGGGCAAAGGTATGTGAACAGCTATGCCAATCGCATGGCGCATAACTACGCGACGTTGCAGGAAGGTGAAGAACTTCCCATGGGGTCGGTTCTTGCCAAGGACAGCATGACCGTGACGGATGAAGGTCACGTGCATCCCGGTGCTATGTTCGTAATGGAGAAACTGGCAGAAGATGCCAGCCCGGACACGGCGGATTGGCGTTACATCATGGTCTTGCCGGACGGCTCGGTCTTTGGGGACACTATGGGCGACCGCGCCGGTGCCGTGGCCTATTGCCATGTCTGCCACGAACAGGTGGCAGATCGGGACTATACGTTTTACGTGCCGGAAGAGTATCGAACACGCGACTGAGCCGGCTCAGGCTTGTTGCGCGCCCGGCAGCTTCAGTTCCGTCGCCTCGCGGCGGCTGAGTTGTTCGCCTTGTTTGCGCTTTGACAGAACTTCACGGGCCAGCGCGTATTTGTCGTCCTGCCAGAAAATCAAGCAGCCGTTGCAACCTTTGCCACAGCAACCCTCGGTGCCGATGCGGTTGGTTTTGAAACGGCGTTCGGTGCCGTCTTCGCCGATCTTTTCAACCAAGGCGTCGCGACGGCGGGCATAGGCGCCAGGGTTGTCACGGCCCGAGGTTTCCAAACCCTGCACCAGCTTGTCAAAGCGGATGCGGCTCCAGTGTTCGTCGGTCAGGGCGCGTTCCTTGCGCAGAACGGAATAGACGGGGAACCGGGCGCGCAGATCGTCGATATCCTCGTGGTCGAACAGGGTGAAGGGCAGGCGGATCACTGTTTTGGTGCTGCCATGCACCACGTCCATCCGCGCACCATCGGATGCGCGTTCGAAATCATAAACCCGCAGCAGAACCGTCTCGCGCGAGATGGGCGAGACGAAATCCAGCACATCACCCGGTTCCAGCTTGTTCTTTACCTCGACCAGAAACGCATCCTCGGTCACTTCGGTGACGATCCCGGCATATTCCCACTGCGCGATGGACGCCGTGTGCTCGTAATCATGGGCGTAGTTGGTCAGCCGCCCTTCGTGGAACGCCAGCGTGTAGCCGCGGTTTCCCACGGTCTCCAGCTCGCGCATATAGGGTTTCGGGTCCCAGTTCTCGGGGTCGGCATAGTAATCGTCGATGGCCATGCGATAGGCGCGCGCGACGATGGCGGCATAATATTCCGATTTACCGCGCCCCTCGACCTTGAGGCTGTCCACGCCGATCTTCAGGTATTCGTCCAGCTTGGGCATGATGCACAGATCGCGCGAATTGAGGATGTACGAGCCACGATCGTCCTCTTCGATGGGCATCAGATCACCGGGGCGGCAGCCTTCCTCCAGCAGAAACTCGAACAGGTCGGCGTTTTCCTCCGTGATCCGCAATTCCTGATGGGTGCCGTCCTTCAGGCGCAGTTTCAGCGCATAGTTCCAGCGGCAGGAATTGGCGCAGTTGCCCTGGTTGGCGCCGCGTTCCGCCATGAAGTTCGATAGCAGGCAGCGGCCCGAATAGGTCATGCACATGGCACCGTGGACGAAGGCCTCGAGCTTGATGTCGGGGCATTTTTCACGGATCTCCACCAGTTCGGGGTAGGAAACCTCGCGCGCCAGAACCACCAGTTCCGCGCCCTGATCCTGCCAGAACTTCACCGACAGCCACGAACAGATATTGGCCTGGGTCGAGATATGCAGCGGCAGTTCCGGCGCGCGGTCCCGCACGTACTGAAACACGCCGGGGTCGGCGATGATCAACCCGTCCGGCTGCACTTTGCGGACCGTGTCGATATATTCGTCCAGCTTCGGGATGTCCTTGTTGTGCGAGAACAGGTTCAGCGTCAGATAGGCGCGCCGGCCATGGCTGTGGCAGAACTCGACCCCTTCGATCACCTCTTCCAGCGAAAACTCGGATTTCGTGCGCAGCGACATATCGGGCGTTCCCAGATACACCGCATCCGCCCCGTATAGGACAGCGAGTTTCAGCTTGCGCAGATTGCCCGCAGGCATCAGCAATTCGGATCTGGACTGGGTCATGGCGCCACCTGTCAAAGGATCAAGCCGGCCTTCTAATCCAAATGTTCCGAGTCCAAAACCCCGTTATCTGCGACGGAATCGCGCTGTACCGATGACCTTGACCAGTTGCTGCCGCACAGGTTCGGGCTGCGCCTCGATCGCGTTCAGAACTTCGCGCAGTTCGGCCCGCAGCCCATGCAACTGGTCGATCAGTGAGATCATCATCGACAGCGCATCGGCCTCCATGTCGTACTGTTCGTGCAACTCACAGGCCAGTTCCAGACGGGCGACGTCGATGTTTTGATAAACCAGCCCTTGATCCGACTGTTCTGGAATCACGATTTCCGCCGCCAGGTATTCGGTCAGGCGGTCCGAGGTCAGGCGGGTGACCGTTTCGATCAGTTCCTTTTCGGTCAGGGTCATGACGGCATTCCTTTCCGCGGATCGTAGCTGTGTGTTTTGCGCCAGGTCTCCATGAACTGTTTCAGATCGTCATCGATTTTGTTGGGCATCGAGACGGTCAGTTCGATCAACTGATCCCCACGCTCGGACGAGCCGCGTTTTTTGACACCCTTGCCCCGCAATCGCAGGGTTTTACCACTGCTGGTGCCCGCCGGTACGCTGACATTCACGCCGCCATCAATCGTAGGGGCGGGGACTTTGCCGCCCAGAATCGCCTCATCAATGCTGATGGGCAGCGTGATGTGGATGTCGTCGCCCTGACGATCAAACACCGGATGACTGGCGACCGAAACAGTTACCAGAGCGTCGCCAGGAGGGCCTTCGCCATATCCCGGGGCCCCTTTGCCCCGCAGGCGGATGGTTTGGCCGTCGGTAATACCTGCAGGGATTTTGACTTCGATCCGGTCGCCGTCTGGCAAGGTCAGTTTCTGGCTGGCACCGAACACGGCATCCAGAAAGCTGATCTGCAGCGAATAGTTCAGGTTGTGCCCCGGCGCGTGAAACTCATGGCCGCGCTGGCCGCCAAAACCGCCACGGCCCCTCATGAACTCGGCGAAGATGTCGGACATGTCGTCCGGGTCTGCCTGACGTCCGCGATAGGGGTTTCCAGCGGCTTCAGCATATTCACGGTAGTACTGTTGTTGCGGACGTTCCTGCCCCGAGGCGTCGATCTCACCATTGTCATACCGGGCACGGGTTTCCGGGTCTTTCAGCAGATCGTATGCGGCGGCGGCGGCTTTGAACTTTGCCTCAGCCTCGGCATCGCCGGGCTTCAGGTCCGGATGGCATTCCTTGGCGATGCGCCGATAGGCTTTCTTGATATCGGCGGCGCTGGCGTCTTTGGCCACGCCAAGAACGGAATAGGGATCGTCGCTCATCTCACACTCATGGCTCAGGGACAGGTCTGATCTTGATGAATGTGTTCTACCATGCGATTTCAACGGGTCAAAAGGAAGAGGCGATTGAATTGCCTCGTAAAATCCTGCAGGTCTGTTAACATTTCCATGTTTCTAATTGTTGATTGACGGAGATCGTCACATGTCGCGTAGAATTAAATCGGCTTTGGCCTTGCTGGCGGGGAATGCCATTGGGTTGTTGCTTGCCTCGCTGATACTGTCAGGATTTGCGATCAAGCCGATCTCTTTCATCGTCGTTGTAATCGTCTTCACCGTCGTGCAGCTGATTGCCGAACCCCTGATCCTGAAGCTGGGTGAAAAGAAAGCGCCTGCGCTGAAGGGCGGGATTGCTTTGATTGTGACCTTTGTGGGCCTGTTGGTGACTGATCTCATAACCGCTGGGCTGACCGTAGGTGGAGTTGCGAACCTGTTGGGAGCAACGCTGTTGGTCTGGCTGGGGGCGCTGATCGCCAGCGTTGTGCTGCCGATCTACGTGTTCAAAGAACTGCGCGAAGCCAAGAAGTAATCACAGCGCGTTCAGGCTGGCCTCGATGGCTTGCCACAGTTCTTCTACAGGTTCGCATCCGACGGACAGGCGGATGAAGGCGGGATCGACATCGTCGCCCCATCGCGCGCGCCGCTCGGCCGAGCTGTGGACGCCCCCGAATGACGTGGCCGGGCGCAGAAGCGGGCAATTGTTGATGAAGGCTTCGGCCTGTTCTTCGCTGTTCAGCGTCAGGGACAGAAGAAAGCCGAAACGTGTGGTCTGTTCTTGCGCCAGTTTATGCGACGGGTCGTTGGCCAGCCCGGGATAGCGCACCTGTTTCACTGCGGGATGTGCCGCCAGGCGTTCGGCCAATACTTCGGCCGAGCTGCACATCCGGTCGAACCGAACGTCCAGCGTTTCAAGGCCGCGATGCAGCAGCCATGCTTCATGTGGCCCCGGTATCGAGCCAGAGACTTTCCGCCATTCCCCGACCCGTTCCATGATGTCGCCGTTGCGGCTGGCCACATGACCCATCAGCATGTCGGAATGCCCGCCCATCGCCTTGGTATCGGACGAGACGACCACGTCGATGCCCAGATCAAGAGGACGCTGACCCAGCGGAGTCATCGTCGTATTGTCGGCAATGGTTATGCCCCCGGCAGCGCGCACCCGATCCGCCACCTCGGTCAGATCGATCATGTCCAACCCCGGATTCGAAGGGCTTTCGGCAAAGACCACATCGAACCCGTCAAAACCGCCTTCGGCAAAGGCGATGGTGGGGCGTTCTTCAACGATCACACCCAGCCGCGACAGGAAACGATCGGCCAAAAGGCGCGTCACGTAATAGCCGTCGGAGGGGATCAGCAGGCGTGATCCGGCCTTTACGGTGGCAAACAGTGCCGCGGAAATCGCCGCCATGCCCGAGGGAAAGCTGAGGCAGGGCGCGTCTTCCAAATGCGACAGAACATGCTCCAGATGCACCCAAGTCGGGTTGTCCACCCGGCCGTAACTCGCCCGCCCGTCCGGGGTGCCCGGCAGGTGGTACATGCTGCTTTGAGTCAGTGGCAGCGCTACGGGTTCGCCCTTGCTCAGGGTATTTCCACGCAGATGCAGCATCTCTCCGGTCTTGGGCGCCATGGTTCAGCGCCCCGGAATTTCGTCGCGGGGCGGGGCGGGCTCCCAGTTTTCGATGATCTCGACCGCCTCTTGCGCCGTGTCCACAAAGCGGAACAGATCAAGATCCTCGTCCGAGATGGTTCCGGCATCGGCCAGCGCTTTCCAGTTGATGACCTTTTCCCAGAATTCGCGACCAAACAGCAGGAAGGGCACGCGGTCCATCCGGCCGGTCTGAATCAGGGTCAGGGATTCGAACAGCTCGTCCATGGTTCCGAAACCGCCGGGGAAAATCGTGATGGCGCGGGCGCGCATCAGGAAGTGCATCTTGCGGATGGCGAAATAGTGAAAGTTGAAGCTGAGATCCGGCGTCACATAAAGGTTCGGGGCCTGTTCGTGCGGCAGAACGATATTCAACCCGATAGAACATCCGCCCGCATCCTGTGCCCCACGGTTGCCTGCTTCCATCACACCGGGGCCACCGCCCGTGACGATCACGTTTTCACGGCAGCCGGTCTCGTTCGATTTCACGGTCATCAGCCGCGCGAACTCGCGCGCCTCGTCGTAATAGGCCGACAGACCAGCCAGCGTTTCCGTTCGTGCGGTGTGTTTCTGCGATGGTTCAGGGATGCGCGCGCCGCCGAACATCACGATGGTCGAGGTGATCTCGCGTTCGCTCATGATCATCTCGGGTTTCAACAGTTCCAGTTGCAGACGTACCGGGCGCAGCTCGTCCCGGCACAGGAATTCGTCATCGGCAAAGGCAAGGCGATAGGCGGACGATCGCGTCTGCGGCGTGTCCGGCACTTCGCTCGCGGTCGAGCGATCTGTCTGCGCATCGCGAAACGGATTGTGGCGGTCTTCTCTCATGGGTGATCGATCCCTGCTTGCGTGTTTTCCAAACAGCTATAGGGTTCGCGGGCAGAGTGCCAGTCACGGAAAGACAAGAATGAATTGGAAGAGCGAAATATCAGCGGCGCGGGATCGTATCGCCGGACATACGCAGGTGACGCCGGTGATCGAGAGTCGAATTCCGGGCCATCCCATTGAGCTGAAGCTGGAGCACATGCAACACACGGGCAGTTTCAAGGCGCGCGGTGCGTTCAATACGTTGCTGAGCCTCGACGTACCCGATGCGGGTGTCGTGGCTGCATCCGGCGGCAATCATGGTGCAGCGGCGGCCTTTGCGGCGCAGGCGCTTGGATATACGGCCAAGATTTTCGTGCCCGAACTGGCGGGGCCATCCAAGATTGCATTGATCCGGCAAACCGGAGCGGATCTGAGCGTTGTGCCCGGCGAATACGCCAATGCGCTGACACAGGCGCAGGCGCATGAAGCGGAAACCGGAGCGATGCAGATTCACGCCTATGATGCGCCGGCTACCGTGGCGGGGCAGGGGACCTGCTTTGCGGAATGGGATGCGCAGGGTCTACAGGCAGATACGGTTCTGGTCGCCGTGGGCGGGGGTGGGCTGATCGCCGGGGCGTTGGCCTGGTTTGACGGAGCGCGCAAGGTCGTGGCGGTCGAACCCAAGACCTCTTGCGCATTGAATGCGGCGTTGCAGGCCGGTGAACCGGTGGATGTTTCCGTATCCGGGATCGCGGCAAACGCGCTGGGCGCGCGCCGGATCGGGCAGATCTGTTTCGACCTGGCACAGGGGATGACGTCGGTCCTGGTGTCGGATGATGCCATCGCGGCGGCGCAGAAGATGCTGTGGCAGGCGCATCGTATTCTGGTGGAGCCGGCGGGCGCCACGGCGTTGGCAGCCTTGACCTCGGGAGTGTATCGGCCCGAACCGGGCGAACGCGTGGCCGTTCTGGTGTGTGGTGCGAATATCGCCCCGGACCCGCTTGCGGGGTGAATTATCTGGTTGAGGATAGCTGTCGTAGATTTTATCTATAATTTATGACCGCTACGATCTCGGACACGATTTACCAGAACCTCAGCCAGCAAATCATAACCGGAGAGCTGAGCGCCGGGGAAAAGCTGCGGCAGGATCATATTGCCCGCACCTTCGACACCAGCCATGTTCCGGTGCGGGAAGCTCTGTTGCGGCTTGAGGCGCATGGATTGGCCCGGCACGAGCCGCGCCGGGGCATGCGGGTTACGGCGCTGGACCCGGCAGAGGTGCGAGAGGTCATCGAAATGCGCGTGGCGCTGGAAACACTGGCGTTGCAGCAATCGGTGCAGAACATGTCTCCGGTCGCATTGGACAAGATCGATCGCGCACGCATCGCCTGTGACGAGGCGCAGACGATGCCCCAATGGGAGGCGTTGAACAGAGCATTCCATCGCGCCATCCTGACACCTTGCGGGTTGCCCCGTCTGTTGCACACCATCGACGATCTACATATCGCAAGCGCACGCCACTTGTTTGCGCACTGGCGGTCGAAATGGGTGCAACAAACTGACAAGGATCACGCCGCACTTGTTCAGGCGCTCAGGCGGAAGGACCTGAGCACGGCAAAAGGTATTCTGACCCGACATATACGCCGCGCCAGCTGAATAGCGCCTTTCAGACGCAAAACGGCCCGTGTTCGTCGCATTGCGCCATTGGCCCGGCTTGCGTATAGGCCAAACCAACATGAACAGATTCTGTAGGGAGACGCCCCATGTCCAACGCGCAACTGGAAGCCGCCATCGAAGCCGCCTGGGAGGCACGCGACACGATCACACCCGCCACGGCAGGTGAACAACGCGAAGCGATCGAAGACACGCTGAATGCGCTGGACAGCGGGTCTCTGCGTGTTGCCGAAAAGCTGGAAAACGGTGACTGGCACGTGAACCAGTGGGCCAAAAAGGCGGTTCTGCTGGGCTTTCGCATCAAGGACATGGAAATTCAGACTGGCGGTCCGCAGGACGGCGGTTGGTGGGACAAGGTGGACAGCAAGTTCGCTGGTTGGGGTGAAGATCAATGGCGCTCGGCCGGGTTCCGCGCGGTTCCCAACTGCGTTGTGCGCAAGTCGGCCTATATCGCGCCTGGCGTGGTGCTGATGCCGTCCTTCGTCAACCTTGGCGCCTATGTGGATGAAGGCACCATGGTCGACACCTGGGCGACCGTCGGCTCATGCGCGCAGATCGGCAAAAACGTCCACCTGTCGGGCGGCGTAGGTATCGGCGGCGTGCTGGAGCCGATGCAGGCCGGCCCGACCATCATCGAGGACAACTGCTTTATCGGCGCGCGCTCCGAGGTGGTCGAGGGCTGCATCGTCCGCGAAGGCTCGGTTCTGGGTATGGGCGTGTTCATCGGCAAATCTACCAAGATCGTGGATCGGGAAACCGGCGAAGTGACATATGGCGAAGTCCCGCCCTATTCCGTGGTCGTTGCGGGTTCGATGCCGTCAAAGAACAACATCAGCCTGTATTGCGCGGTGATCGTGAAGCGGGTGGATGAAAAGACCCGGTCGAAAACCGGCATCAACGAATTGCTGCGGGACTGATCGCCCCGGTTGTACAGAAAGGCCGGAGCTGACCCGCTCCGGCCTTTCCAGTTTTTGGGGTGTTACGCGTATGTGACCGAACCTTGGTCAGAGCCGGTCCTGAGATTGTGTCCAGGCTCGGACGAACGCTCTGTGTGGATCAGCGATTTTCACCCTGCATAGCGTCAACTTCTGAGCTTCCTGCGTTGGTTTCCGTGCCTTCGCTTTCGTTGTCGCCGCCGCTTTCGCTGTCGCCTTCGCTTTCGTTGTCGCCGCCGCCTTCGTTTTCTCCACCACTCTCGTTATCGCCGCCGCCTTCGTTGTCGCCGCCGCTTTCGTTATCGCCGCCGCCTTCGTTATCGCCGCCGCCTTCGTTATCGCCGCCGCTTTCGTTATCGCCGCCGCTTTCGTTATCGCCGCCGCTTTCGTTGTCGCCGCCGCTTTCGTTATCGCCGCCGCCTTCGTTGTCGCCACCGCTCTCGCTATCGCTACCGCCTTCGCTTTCACCGCCGCCGTCTTGGGCGTAAGCTGCACTTGGCGTCGCAAAAGACAGCACGGTGACAGCAGGTACTCCGGAAAGCACAATCACACTTGCAGTTGTCATCATTAACTTGGACAGAACACTCATCTTAATTCTCCTGTAAAAAATGACTTACGCAGTGGCTGCATCTTAGAGTCGGCTTCTCTTCACCGTTGTGAAAGGCAGGAAACGCGTCGAACTCAGCAGGAAATGGCCAAAATTGAGGCCGAAATGTGGCAGAAATGTGCCCGATTCAACTCAGGGAATGGAGATGAAACGCTGCTCAATTTTTGGGCGAAAACGGGAAAAGGGCTTTGCTGAGTCGCATTTCTGCAAGTCCTCAGTGCCTATGGGCGGGGCAAGGGGCTGCGTAAGATCCCATACTTAAAGCTAGGATCGATGGAAGCAGTTGACCCTTCAAAACGCCGCGCGTAATGCAGGGCCCATGGAAAAGCGCAAGAAGCCCTCACGTCAGCAAGTCTATACCCTTCTGGTCCAGATCGGCCGTAAGGATGGCGACGGGCTGCCCGACGGTGCGACCGGGGCGGCACTGATCTGCTACGCCAGTGGCGTGGACGAAGCCGAAGCCGTGCGCGAGACGGTGGCTATTCTGAAGCAGGCCGACACCGCGCCTTTGGATGTCACCGGGTACGGGACCTTGGCCGAGCGTGAGGCACAGGGACATGAAATCGAACCTGACGAACGTGCCCTGATGCAGCGTGCTCTGGATGAAAACGCCGTGATCGTCGCGCAGATGACACCGTTCTTCGGAGACGAGGCGCAGGCCTAGTTCCGCATACCGAACCACTTGCGATAGATTTCGTCATAAGTTCCGTCTTCACGCAATGAAAGCAGAGCCTGGTTGACATCCTCGACCAGAGGCGACCCGGTCGGGAAAGCGATGCCATAGTTCTCGCGCAGGAAAACGCCGCCTGTCATCGACGCCGTTCGCCGGCCTTCATGGGCCGCATAGTAGGACAGGATTGGCGCGTCGAATACGACGGCATCCAGTTGTTTGGACTGGAACGCATCCAGCATCTGCTCCAGCCCGGGATAGCCGGTGAATTCAATATCACGCCGGTTCAGAAAACTTGCCGCGGTCGAGTCTGTGATTGTCCCGACACTTTTGCCATAAAGGTCATTCACCGAATTCACGCTGCCTGTGATCGCATCCACGGTCATGACCGAGGTGATGCGGGCCGTGAAAACGGACACGATGAACAGTGACGAAACAACCAGAACGACACCCAGAAGCCGGCCGAACGGCGTGCGCGGCATCCTCTCTTCGAACCCGCCGTTCACGACGAGGTTCAGCGCCCACCAGAACGAGGGAAACCATGCCTCGTTCAGCTTGCGATCGAAATAGGGTTGAGCACTACGCTCAAAGCTCCACATCAGCATGCCGCCGCCCAACAGAATGGCGAAGGCTAGGCCGATGGCGATAAACAACTCTTTTGAGAGCAGCGCATGCAGCAGCGAAGGCTGGCGCGCGGCTTCCGATGGCACCATGATCTGTAGGCCCGCCTCAAAGATCGGCTGGCTGAAGTCCATTTGCGTTTCCCGCAGCGCAGTGATCGAGATATTGGCGACCGCAAGATCGGCGGACCCATTCTGAACCGCCTCCAGCATATCCGAGAATGAATCGACCCGATTGATGGAATAGTCCCAGTTCAGCGCCTCTGATAGCGCGGCGAGAAGATCCATTGAAAAGCCGGTTTCCGCACCGTCTTCGACATAGGAAAACGGGGGGCGGGTCACCGTCGTAACCGTTAGAGACTGTGCCATGCTCTGCTGCGCGAGGACGGCGAAAGTCAGGCAGATCAGTGCGTAGAATGCGCGCTTCATTTTCATTCACCTGTTTCGCGGCCCTGTAACGCGATTGTGCGGCGGGCGGCAAGATGGTCGCCGGGTAAACCGCCATGATTTGTTGGGGTGTCGCTTTGATATCTGCGCAGTCGGGTGAAATGATATTTTTGCGAATTGGGGTTGGAAAACCGGCCAATTCGTTGAATCTGTGCGCGAACCCGCGAAAGATACAGTTCCAGAGGCCATTGCATGACCGACCCCGTCCAATTGACAGCCGATCTGATCCGTTGCCCATCGGTCACACCTGCCGAGGGTGGCGCGCTGGTTCTGCTGGGATCGGTGCTGGCGGATGCGGGGTTTGAATGCACGCGTGTCGACCGTGGTGGCGTCAGCAACCTGTTCGCACGATGGGGTCAAAAAGGCCATCCGCGGAGTTTCGGGTTCAACGGCCATACTGATGTTGTGCCGGTCGGCGACGAGGCCGCGTGGACGATGCCGCCTTTCGGGGCCGAAATACGCGATGGTGTGATGTATGGGCGTGGGGCAACGGATATGAAATCCGGCGTTGCGGCGTTTGCGGCGGCGGCAATCGATTTCGTGCGCGACACCCCACCGGACGGAGCCATCATCCTGACGATCACCGGCGACGAGGAAGGCGACGCGCTGGATGGCACGACCGCTTTGCTGGATTACATGGACGGCGCGGATGAACTTATGTCTGTCTGTTTGGTGGGTGAGCCGACCTGCCCGAACAAGATGGGCGAAATGATGAAGATCGGCCGTCGCGGGTCGATGACCGCATGGTTTACCATCACCGGTGTTCAGGGGCATTCGGCCTATCCGCATCGTGCCAAAAACCCGTTGCCAGCCATGGCGCGGCTGATGGATCGGCTGGCGGGGCACGAACTGGATCAGGGCACGGACCACTTCGATGCGTCGACATTGGCAGTGGTGACAATCGACACCGGGAATGCGGCCACCAACGTAATCCCGGCGCAGTGCAAGGGAACGGTGAATATTCGTTTCAATGATCTGCATTCCGGGGCCAGCCTGAGTGACTGGCTGAAGACGGAAGCAGATGAGGTGGCCGCTCAGTTCGGCGTTGAAATAGATGTCACAATCAAGATTTCAGGCGAAAGCTTTCTGACCCCGCCGGGGCCCTTGTCGGATCTGGTGGCCAAAGCGGTAGAGGCGGAAACAGGCGCATCGCCCGAGCTTTCGACGACCGGTGGTACGTCGGATGCGCGTTTCATCAAGAACCATTGCCCGGTTGTAGAGTTCGGTCTGGTCGGTCGCACGATGCATCAGGTCGACGAATGCGTCGAGGTGGCCCAGATCCAGCAACTCAAATCGATTTATACTCGTATCCTGACCGACTATTTCGCCTGATCCATGCAGCGCACATTGGTGATCATGGTGAAGGAACCTCAACCGGGCCGCGTCAAAACGCGGCTTGGGCGAGAAATCGGCATGGTCGCGGCGGCGTGGTGGTTTCGGCACCAGACCCGGTCCTTGATCCGGCGGCTGCGTGATCCCCGTTGGCGAATCGTTTTGGCCGTCTCACCCGATCAGCAGGGTCTGAACAGTCGGGTTTGGCCCGCTGACCTGCCGCGCGCCGCGCAGGGGCGTGGGGACCTGGGGGATCGCATGGGGCGGATGCTGCGCGGGATGCCCAAGGGGCCGGTTTGCCTGATCGGTGCGGATATTCCGGGCATTTCGCGCCGCCATATTGCCCGTGCCTTCGACGCATTGGGGCGTTCTCAAATGGTGTTTGGGCCAGCCCCGGATGGTGGCTATTGGCTGGTCGGCGCGCAACGATATGCAGCCTTGCCGGCAAGTCTGTTCCAAAACGTGCGCTGGTCGACGGAACACGCATTGGCTGACACGCTGGCCTCGATTTCTGGCGGTCGGGTGTCATTGCTTGATCAGCTGCGCGATGTGGATACGGTTGCCGATCTTGAACCCTGAGGCTTTTTGGTCATGACGCGGTCGCAAACGCGTGCTAGGCCGGACGTATGACTCGCATCCCTACCAAGCAGGAGGTCCTGGACTGGATCTCGGCGAACCCCACCCTGACCTCGAAACGCGATATCGCCAAAGCCTTTGGCATCAAGGGCGCGGATCGGATTGATCTGAAACGTATCCTCAAAGAGCTTGAGGCCGAAGGCCATCTTGAGAAGCGCAAGCGCAGTTACCGCGACCCGGATCGCCTGCCGCCGGTCAGCGTGTTACAGGTAAAGGCGCCGAATGCCGATGGCGACCTGTTCGCGCGGCCACTGGAATGGCATGGCGAGGGGGTCGAGCCCATCGTTCTGATCATTGCTCGTGCCAGCGACCCGGCGTTGGGCGAAGGTGATCGCATTCTGGCTCGTCTGACCGTGGTGCATGAGGAAGACCACAATTACGAAGCCCGCCTGATCCGCCGTATCGGGACGAACCCTCGGAAAATCGTGGGTATCTTCCGCAAAGGGGCTGAAGGCGGGCGGATCGTGCCGATCGACAAGGCCGGATCGACCGAATGGCTGGTGGCCGAAGGCGCTGCGCTGGGCGCCAGGGATGGCGAACTGGTCGAGGCTGAACAAGCCGGGCCGAAAAACCGCATGGGGCTGCCACGCGCGCGTATCGTAGAACGGCTGGGCGACCCGACTGCGCCCAAGGCCGTTTCGTTGATCGCGATCCATCAGCACGGCATCCCGGATGATTTCCCCGACAAGGTGATTGCCGAGGCCGACAAGGCCAAACCTGTTGGCCTGAAAGGCCGCGAGGATCTGCGGGATATGCCTTTGCTGACGATAGATCCCTCGGACGCGCGCGATCATGACGACGCCTGTTATGCCCATGCAGACGATGATCCCAAGAACCCCGGAGGGCACGTCATCTGGGTCGCCATTGCTGATGTCGCCGCCTATGTGCGGCCCGGCACCGCGCTGGACCGCGAGGCGCGCAAGCGCGGCAATTCCAGCTATTTCCCCGACCGCGTCGTGCCGATGCTGCCCGACCGTCTGTCGGGTGATCTGTGTTCGCTGCATGAAGGAGTGCCGCGCGCCTGTATCGCGGTGCGGATGCAGATCGACGCAAACGGCAACAAGATCGACCACCGGTTCGTGCGCGGGCTGATGCGCTCGGCCGCGTCCCTGAACTATGCCGAGGTGCAAGAGGCCATCGACGGCACCCCCAATGACCGGACTGGCCCGCTGCTGGAGTCGGTTCTAAAACCGCTTTATGCTGCATATGCCGCGCTGAAAAAGGCCCGTGCTGATCGCCAGCCGCTGGAGTTGGACCTGCCGGAACGCAAGATCGTGCTGAACGACAAGGGCGAGGTCGAAAGCGTGGCCTTCCGCGAGCGGCTGGACGCGCACCGGCTGATCGAGGAATTCATGATCCTGGCGAACGTGGCCGCCGCCGAGACGCTGATCGCCAAGCGCAGCCCGCTCCTGTTCCGGGTGCACGAAGAACCCGCGCCCGAAAAACTGGAAAGCCTGCGCGAGACGGCGCAGGCCGCCGGGCTGAATCTGGCCAAGGGGCAGGTGCTCCAGACCCGTCACCTGAACGCGCTGCTGAATGCTGCCGCCGGTACCGAGGATGCCGAGCTAATCAATCTCAGCACCTTGCGGTCGATGGCGCAGGCCTATTACAGCCCGGAAAACTACGGCCATTTCGGGCTGGCGCTGCGCAACTACGCACATTTCACCTCGCCCATCCGGCGCTATGCCGACCTGATCGTGCACCGGGCGCTGATCTCGGCCCATGGCTGGGGCAAGGACGGGCTGACTGAGGACGAAATTGCCCGGCTCGAAGAAACGGCCACGCATATTTCAGATACCGAACGCCGCTCGATGATGGCCGAGCGCGATACGACCGACCGCTATCTGGCGGCTTATCTCAGCGAACGTGTGGGCAACGAATTCACCGGGCGGATCAGTGGCATTGCCCGGTTCGGGGCCTTCGTGAAAATGGACGAAACGGGCGCGGATGGCCTGGTGCCGGTGCGGTCTTTGGGGCGCGAATTCTTCCATTTTGATCGAGAGGCCGGAACGCTGATGGGCTCGGATTCCGGGCTGATCATCGCCATCGGCCAGCGGGTCACGGTGCGGCTGACCGAGGCGACACCTGTGACCGGCGGGTTGGAGCTGGAACTGCTGTCCATCGACGATCAGGCCCTGCCGCGCGGGCGCGGGCCCGCCAAGCGGTCGACGCGACGCAAGGCAGCCAGCACCAAGCGCAAGAAGGACAAGATCAAGCGCAAGGTCGAACGCAAGCGCCGTCAAAGGTGATAGGTCAGCGCCCGGGCAATCAGCCAGCCATGGCGGGTTTCATCGATCTGGCTCGGGTCATCGAACAGAATGGCCCGGTTTCCGTCAATCCGGTCCTCGCCCGGAAAGGCCGTGGTGAAATCACCGATCAATCGGCTTTGGCAGTGCACGAACAGTGCGAAATCCGCGGATTTGTGAGCCCCCAGCCGGATCGTTGATCCTTTGGGGGCAAGATAGGCGGGCTGGCCCCAGCGCAGCTCTTCTCGCAATGGATTGGCGGCGGGCAGAGACTCTGCTGTGTTCAGTATCAGGTCGCGAAGAGCCAGGGCCCCCGCGCGTGCTTGCGGGGGCATGGCTTCAAAGGCCGAGGCGACCGAGGGGTAATCAAAAGGTTTCATGCAATCGGTATCGCCTGTTCCATCCGGTCTACGTAACTGTTCAACAGATTATCCTGTTTGATCCTGCGGGTCAGTGGGGTATCGGCAGGCGTTCCGCGCATGGCGGCGAGCATCGGGCCGACGCTCATATCTGCTGAAGTCGGTTGATCCGCCAGCAGGAAGCGGGATTGCCACAGATGGGCCGAGATCGCCTCGAGATCGCGTTCGACCCGGTCCATGCGCTCGGGCAACGAGAACCGGCCGATCCCTTGTGACGTGATCCCTTTCAGAACGGATTTTCGGATCGCATTGGACGCCGGCTTTCGGATCAGAGCCGGAATTCCAGTGAAAAAGGTTTCGCGAAGGATCGGCCAGACCTCGTCATTGCCCCAGCGGTCCAGAACGATGTGGAAATACAGATGCTCTTCGGCCATTCGTACCAGCGCGCGGGATTGCGCTTTTTCCACATCCGAAAGCCCCTGATCGAACTCCGCCCCCTTCTGTTCCAGCCAATCGCGGATCAGATCGCTGTCTGGTATCAACCGCTCTGGCGTGCGCAGCACTGGCAGTTTTTGATGCGGCATCCTGCGCGGGTCAAGCATGTCCGAACGCTGCCAGACCTGACCGGAGTGCTGAAGCATCAAGGCTGTCTTGACGCAGAACGGGCTGGCGCTGAACAGTCCGAAAGCGGAAGGATAGGTGAGAAGGGTCAGCATCGCGTGGCTCCGTGTTTTTGACGTGCCGGATGAGTAAACCGGCCTGATGACAGTTTTTGTCATTAGGGATAGGCTAGGGTTCATCATGTCCCGCACCGCCCGATTGTTCCAACTGATGCAAGCTCTGCGTTCTGGCCCATCGCCCAGAACGTCTGAACAACTGGCGCAGGATCTGGGAGTTTCTGCCAGGACGATACACAGGGATATTGACGCGCTGCGTGGTCTGGGGGCCGTTATCGACGGTGAGGCAGGGTTTGGGTTCACCCTGATCGAAGATGCCACTTTGCCGCCATTGGGTTTCACCGATGACGAGCTTGAGGCCCTGGTTCTTGGCCTGCGCGAAGTTCAGGTGATTGGTGACCCGGCCTTGTCAGATGCAGCCAGCGCCGCCCTGCGGAAATTGCAGGGGCGATTGCCACAGCGACAATCCCATCGGCTGAGCCACGCGGTTCTGGCGGCAACGCGGTTCAATCGCCCGCCCGCGCCGACAATCGACGTGGCCATTTTGCGGCAGGCGACGTGGGACGAACGCGCGGTCGAGTTCTCGTACACGGACGCAAAAGGCGATGCCACACATAGACGGGTCAACCCGCTGAGCATCGTCTATATGGATCGATCAAATGTGTTGCTCGGCTGGTGCCACCTGAGACAGGATTTTCGCGTCTTCCGGTTGGATCGCATGCAGGACATGTCCGTGACAGATCAAAGCTTTAGACCGAACCGGGTGCCCATGCTGCGCGAAGTTTTGGCGCAAATCCGCGCAGCGCGCGCAGCGCAAGAACGCGATGAGGGTGCCTGAGACTTTGTGATTCGCCGATTTTGCGCTACCCTGAGGTCGAGCAGTAATCAGGAAAAATCGGAATGCAAAAATGCGTAGGCGGCGTCATGACCGTCGCATTGTGGGCATCCATGGTGCAGGCGGACATATCAGAAAAAACGACTTGGCCAGACAGTGCAGTGTCAGGCGAAAAGATACAGCTGGCCTCGGCGGATGTGGCGGTTTCGATCCGTCCGGTCCCGCGCCCGGCGGTTGAGGCTTTGCGGGTGTCCGCGGCCGTGACCGCACGGTTTCAGGCCTGGCTCGGCGCGTTTCAGGAGCGCGCGAAGCAGCAGGGTATATCGGAAAGAACATTGAACAGGGTGTTCTCGGACATGATCTTTGACGAGGACATCCTGAAACGAGACCGCAATCAGGCTGAATTTTCGAAACCGATCTGGGAGTATCTGGATTCCGCCGTCTCGGACATGCGCGTTTCCAATGGTCGTGCCGCGATGCAACGATATCGGCAGGTGTTGCAGCAAATCGAGGCGGAATATGGCGTTGAAAAAGAAGTGGTCACGGCGATCTGGGGGCTGGAAACATCATTCGGCTCTTATCGTGGCAGCAACCGGACGCTGAGTTCCTTGGCGACACTGGCCTTTGATGCACGGCGGGCGCAGTTCTTTGAAACGCAGTTAATCGCCGCCCTGAGGATCGTGCAGGCAGGTGATGTCAGCGCCAAAAATATGCTGGGCAGCTGGGCAGGTGCGATGGGGCACACGCAGTTCATGCCAACCTCGTATCTGGATCACGCAGTTGATTTCGATGGCGATGGTCGGCGTGACATCTGGTCGGATGATCCGACGGATGCGCTGGCCTCGGCCGCGTCCTATCTGGCGCGGCACGGTTGGAAAAAGGGGCAGCCCTGGGGCGTCGAGGTGCGCTTGCCCGAAGGGTTCGACTATGCCATCGCCAAACGGGACTACACTCTGCTGCCGTCAGATTGGGCGGCGCGTGGCGTGGTGGGGCGTGACGGCAAACCGGTACCGGATCACGGGCAAGCCGCAATCCTTTTGCCCGCCGGGGGGCAGGGCGTGGCGCTGATGATTTTCGACAATTTCAGCGTGATCGAGGCCTATAACGGCGCCGACGCTTATGTGATCGGTATCGGGCACCTTTCCGACCGGCTTGCGGGTGGCACACCGTTTCAGTCCGACTGGCCCCGAGGTGAGCGGGCGCTGAGCTTCACCGAGAAGAAAGAGCTGCAAACCCGCCTGACTGATGCAGGGTTCGATACAAAGGGTATCGATGGGCGCACCGGGCCGAACACCATCAATGCGGTTCGCGCCTACCAACTGGCGCAGGGTTTGGTGCCGGACGGCTATCCAACTGCGACACTTTTGGAGCGGCTGAGGTGAACGATAAGAGGCGACCCAGACGGGCCGCCCCTTTATAGAAGCCTTTTTCTGAACTCAGGATGCGGCTTTCATCAGCCCCTGAGCGATGATCTCGGCCTGCGCTTCGTCCAGCGATTTGTAAATCCGCACGAACATCTCGTCGATATCCGCCGGGGTCAGGATCAGCGGCGGCGAGATGATCATGCGGTCGCCCACATGGCGCATGATCAGATTGTTGGCAAAGCAACGGTCACGGCAGATATAACCGACCGTGCCGGGCTCGGACGCGAACTTGGCGCGGCTGGCTTTGTCGGGTGTCAGAGCGATGGAGGCCATCATTCCGACAATCTTCGCCTCACCCACCAGCGGGTGATCGGCCAGCGCCTCCCATTTCTCTTTCAGATAGGGGGCGGCAACATCGCGCACATGCTCGACGATCTTCTCTTCTTCCAAAATGCGCAGGTTCTCAAGCGCCACGGCGGCGGCGACGGGGTGGCCGGAATAGGTGTACCCGTGGTTGAATTCCGTCCCGCCAATCACTTCGGCGATCTCGTCATTCACGATGGACCCGCCGATCGGCGCATAGCCCGAGCTGAGCCCCTTGGCGATGGTCATGATATGCGGTTTGATGCCCACGGTTTGCGATCCGAACCAGTTGCCGGTTCGGCCGAACCCACAGATCACCTCGTCTGCAATCAACAGGATATCGTATTTGTCGCAGATGCGCTGAATTTCCGGCCAGTAGGTATCGGGCGCCACGATCACGCCGCCTGCACCCTGAACCGGCTCGGCGATGAAGGCCGCGACACGGTCCTCGCCCAGCTCCTGTATGGCCTCTTCCAGCTCGCGCGCGCGGGCCAGGCCGAATTCCTCGGGCGACATGTCGCCGCCTTCGGCCCACCAGTTGGGTTGGTTGATGTGGTGAATGTTCGGGATCGGAATGCCGCCCTGCGCATGCATGCCTGCCATGCCGCCCAGCGAAGCCGACCCGACGGAAGACCCGTGATACGCGTTTTTCCTGCTGATGATGATATTTTTGTCCGGCTGCCCCTTCTCGGCCCAGTATGTGCGCACGAGGCGGATATTGGTGTCGTTTGCCTCGGACCCGCCAGCTGCGAAAAAGACATGGTTCAGATCACCTGGTGCCAGTTCGGCGATTTTGGCCGCCAGTGCGATTGCCGGCACATGGGTCGTCTTGAAGAAGGTGTTGTAGTAGGGCAGTTCGCGCATCTGACGCGCCGCGACATCGGCCAGCTCATCGCGGCCATAACCGATATTGACGCACCAAAGACCTGCCATTGCGTCCAGGATTTCCTCACCTTCGCTGTCGGTCAGGTAAACCCCGCTGGCGCGTGTAATCACGCGGGCCCCTTCCTGCCCCAGCGCACCATTGGCCGAGAAAGGATGGATGTGATGCGCCGCATCCAGCGCCTGCAATTCGGCGGTCGGCATATGGTTGGTTATGGTGGACATCGGAGAATCTCCTACAAGAACGCAGTTGCGGATCACAATATGATCAAATTCATCGCTGTCAATCGAATCAGGCTGAGTTAAGCGGAAGTCAGGGCGTCCGACATCAATTCCATACCTTGCTCAATGTCCTGAGCCGTTGCCTTTGCCGCTTTTTCGGCGTCGCCTTCGCGCAAGGCGGAAATGATATCCTTGTGCCGATCCGGCAGGCTTTGAGTCCCGAATCGACCACATACGACACGCAGCGAAGGGCCGAACCGCAACCAAAGCCTTTCGGCAAGATCACTGAGAATCGGTGCGTTTGCATGAGAGTACAGCGTTTCGTGGAACGCCTGATTCAGACGCAGATATCCGCCCACATCCCCGTCGGCGATCATACGGTCCAAATGCGTATCGAGCCGCTCAAGGTGATCGATGTCCTCGGCCTGCAAATTCGACGTCGCGCGCCTTGAAAGCTCTGATTCTATTGAGGTTCTTGCAAAGATCATTTCCTGGATATCGCCCGGGGACAGCAGCGGCACGCTTACGCGCCGATTGCCCTGGAACACCAATGCCCCGTCCGAGATCAACCGGCGGATGGCTTCGCGCACCGGTGTCATGCCAACACCCAGCGAATCAGTCAGGCCCTGGATCGTGACAGGTTGGCCCGGAACCAATTCGCCGAACAGGATCTGTGATCTGAGCGTTTGATAAACCTGCTCATGCGCGGGCTGTTTCCCTTTGTCGTTTGTCGACGCAGATGCCTTATTTTTGATCAAATCCAATTGGTTCTTCCCATTTCGACTAACCCTGACTTGTCAGGTGACAGACCTCGTGAAACCATACGCTGGATCGAGGAAAAACGCAAAACTTGATCAAATCCAAAAAAACGGGAAAATAGCCGTACACTTGCAGGGAGAAGAATATGACAATCAAAACGCTGACCATGACAGCGGTCATCGCATTGGGGACTTCGGCGGCATTCGCCGAAGAGGTGCGTGTTTACAACTGGTCCGACTATATCGACGAAGATTTGCTGAGCAAATTCGAGGAAGAAACCGGTCTGACCCTGATTTACGATGTGTTCGACAGCAATGAGGTTCTGGAAACCAAGATGCTGGCCGGTGGTTCGGGATACGATGTGGTGGTGCCGTCGGGCACATTCCTGCAACGCCAGATTCAGGCGGGCGCATTTCAGGAACTGGACATGGCCAAGTTGCCGAATGCGGTAAATCTGTGGGACGTGATTCAGGAGCGTACCGCAGGGTATGATCCGAACAATGCCTACTCGATCAACTACATGTGGGGAACGACGGGCATCGGCGTGAACGTCGACAAGGTCAGGGAAGTCTTGGGTAACGATGTGGCCCTGAACAGCATGGATTTGGTTCTGAAGCCGGAGAATATGGAAAAGCTGGCCTCGTGTGGCGTTCACTTCCTTGATGCGCCAGCCGAAATGATACCGATGACCTTGCAGTACATCGGTGAAGACCCCGACAGCCATGACCCGGAAGTGATCAAGAAGGTCGAAGACGTTCTGACAAGCGTTCGCCCTTACATCCAGAAGTTTCACAGTTCGGAATACATCAACGCGCTGGCCAATGGCGATATTTGCGTAGCCGTGGGTTGGTCCGGTGATATTTTGCAGGCGCGGGACCGCGCGGCCGAAGCCGACAACGGTGTGAACATCGAATACCACCCGTTCGCAGAAGGGTCATTGATGTGGTTCGACCAGATGGCAATTCCCGCCGACGCGCCGAATCCGGAAGGTGCGCACAAATTCCTGAATTTCATTCTGGATGCCAACAACATGGCTGCTGCGTCCAACTACGTGTACTACGCCAACGGCAACAAGGCGTCTCAGGAATTTCTTGAGGAAGACGTGATCGGCGATCCGGCAATTTATCCGGATGAAGCCACGATGCAGAACCTGTACATCACGACTCCGTACCCCGCGAAGACACAGCGGGTCGTGACCCGTCTTTGGACCAAGATCAAGTCAGGCACCTGATCCGGTCAAAAGCGCGGGGCGGTCTGGCGATCGCCCCGCCGCACTATTGTCCAAACTGACCATGCGGGGGCTGCTTTGAGTTCTAACGTTTTTGCGCCGTGGAATGACCCACAGGCGAAACCCTTGATCCAGTTCCAGAACGTGACCAAGCGCTTTGGTGAATTCACCGCGATCGACAACCTGTCGCTGGATATCTTCGAACGCGAGTTTTTTGCCCTGCTCGGCCCTTCTGGGTGCGGCAAGACAACGATGATGCGTATGCTGGCCGGGTTCGAGACTCCGACCGAAGGCCATATCCTGCTGGGCGGGCAGGATATCGACCCCATCCCGCCGAACAAGCGGGCCGTGAACATGATGTTCCAGTCCTATGCCCTGTTCCCGCATCTGAGTGTCTGGGAAAACATCGCTTTCGGTCTGCGACGGGACAACATGCCCAAGCACGATCTGGAAGACCGGGTGGAAGAAATGCTGCGCCTGACCCGGCTGGAACAGTTTGCCCGTCGCAAACCCCATCAGATCTCGGGCGGTCAGAGGCAGCGCGTCGCGCTGGCGCGCTCGTTGGCCAAAGCGCCCAAGCTTCTGCTGCTGGATGAACCGTTGGGTGCGCTGGACAAAAAACTGCGACAAGATACCCAGTTCGAGCTGATGGATATTCAGGAGAAGACGGGCACCACCTTTGTCATCGTCACCCATGATCAGGAAGAGGCGATGACAGTTGCCACCCGCGTCGCGGTGATGGATCAGGGCCAGTTAAAGCAAGTGGCCACCCCGGATCGGATCTATGAAAACCCTGAGTCTGTTTATGTCGCTGACTTCATCGGAGATGTGAACATCATCGAAGGCCGCGCGACGCCATCCGGAGAGGACGCCTATCAGATCGATTGGGCCGAAGGTCAGGCCCCATTTTCGGCGTCTTCGCCTGCTGTTTTCTCAGACGGTCAGTCCTGCCATCTGGCGATCCGCCCCGAGAAAGTGACGATCTCTGCCGAACGGCCCGTCGATGCGGTCAACGCCGTGCAGGGCAAGGTTCACGACATTGCCTATCTGGGCAATCTGTCCACCTATCACGTTGAATTGGCGAACGGCACAATCATCAAGGCGCAGACGGCCAACACCCGCCGCATCTCGCGCCGCTCTTTCACCTGGGAAGACCCGGTCTGGCTGTCCTGGACAGCCACGGCTGCGGTTCTGCTGGCCAACTGATGCGCCGCGCCGTTCTGATCGCCATTCCTTACGTCTGGCTGTTGGCCCTGTTTCTGGTGCCGTTCTTCATCGTTCTGAAGATTTCGCTGTCGGATACCGCGCTTGCCATCCCGCCTTATACTCCGACTTTGGACCTGTCTGCCGGTTGGGCGGGAATCAAAGAGTTCTTCAGCCAGCTTGATCTGGAGAATTATGTCTGGCTGACCGAGGACGATCTGTATTGGAAAGCCTACCTGTCCAGCGTCAAGATCGCTTTGATTTCGACATTCCTGACACTGCTGGTGGGCTATCCCATTGCCTACGGCATGGCCCGCGCGCCTCAGGAATGGCGACCGACACTGATGATGCTGGTCATCCTGCCCTTCTGGACTTCGTTCCTGATCCGGGTTTACGCTTGGATGGGCATTCTGTCGAACGAAGGGTATCTCAACCAGATCTTACTGTGGACCGGCATCATCTCGACGCCGCTGACGATCCTGAACACGTCAACTGCCGTCTATATCGGCATCGTCTACACCTACCTGCCTTTCATGATCCTGCCGATCTATTCTGCGTTGGAACGGTTGGACGGATCATTGATCGAAGCGGCCGAGGACCTGGGGTGTTCCCGTTTGCAGGCTTTCTGGCTGGTGACCATCCCGCTGTCCAAACCCGGCATCATTGCAGGGTGTTTCCTGGTGATGATCCCCGTGATCGGTGAATTCGTGATCCCATCCCTTCTGGGTGGTTCCGGTACGCTGATGATCGGCAAGGTTCTGTGGGAAGAGTTCTTTTCGAACCGTGACTGGCCGGTGGCAAGTGCGGTGGCCATCGTGCTGCTGCTGATCCTTGTCATTCCCATCGTGCTGTTCCAGCGCAACCAGCAGAAACAGGCGGAGGCAGAGGGATGAACAGATTGAGCTGGTTCAACACGGTTTCGCTGACGCTGGGTTTTGCGTTTCTGTACATCCCGATGATCATCCTGATCGTCTTCAGCTTCAACGAAAGCAAGCTGGTCACGGTCTGGGCCGGGTTCTCGACGAAATGGTACGGAGAGCTGCTTCGGAACGAAGCGTTCCTTGATGCCGCCTGGGTCACGATCCGGGTCGCGGTCTTTTCGTCGACGCTGGCGACAATTCTGGGAACGGCTGCCGCTTATGTGATGGTCCGCAGCGGGCGCTTTTTTGGCCGGACACTGTTTTCCGGCATGATCTATGCGCCGCTGGTGATGCCCGAAGTGATCACCGGCCTGTCGCTGCTTTTGTTGTTTATCGGCATCGGCCTGGATCGGGGTATTCTGACCATCGTTCTGGCACACACGACTTTCTCGATGTGTTTCGTTTCGGTTGTCGTATCCTCGCGTCTCATAACTTTTGATCGCTCGCTGGAAGAGGCTGCGCTGGATCTTGGATGCTCGCCCGCGCAAGCCTTCCGTCTTGTCACCCTTCCGATCATCGCACCTGCGGTAATCTCGGGTTGGTTGCTGGCCTTCACCTTGTCACTTGATGATCTGGTGATTGCATCCTTCACTTCGGGGCCGTCGGCAACGACATTGCCGATCAAGATATTCTCGGCCGTGCGCCTTGGCGTCAGCCCGGAAATCAACGCGTTGTCGACGATCATGATCGCTGTGGTGACGGTCGGGGTAATCACGGCCTCGCTTGTGACCAAACGCGCGATGGTACGTCAGCAGCAGGATGAAATGGCCGCAGCGCGCACCGAATGAAGCGGATTTTTCCAGACTACGCCTATGGCAGCGAACCTCGCGACGGCTGTTGGTGGGACGAAACTGTTGCCAGCCCGGATTGGCCAGAGTTCCAGGGTGACATGCATGTGGATGTGGCCATCATTGGCGGCGGATTTACAGGCGTTTCGGCTGCTCTGCATTTGGCTGAAAAAGCTTCGGTTGCGGTGTTCGAAGCCGGCGCACCGGGGTGGGGAGCCTCGGGCCGAAATGGCGGGTTTTGCTGTCTTGGCGGCTCAAAACTTGGCCACGCATCCATGCAGCGCCGATTTGGCTGCGATGCCGCTTTGGACTATGCGGCAGCGGAACAGGAAGCGGTCCGACTGGTCGCCGATCTGTTGGCACAACATCAGATCGATGCGGATACCCACTCCAGCGGGGAAACCCAGCTGGCGCATTCCAGGCGGGCGATGGACATGCTACGCCGCAATGCCGACGAGGCGGGAACCCTGCACGAAGCCAGAGACCTGCCCGCGAAGGGCATGGGTGGCGCGTTTCATGGTGGATACACTTCGCCGGTTGGTTTCGGGTTGAATCCCCGCAAATACCTGTTCGGGATTGCCCGAGCCGCCGAAGCAATGGGCGCGCATCTGTTCCGGAATTCCCCGGTTCTGAGCGTTGAAAAAACGGCGTCCGGCTTTGTGTTGCAAACGCAGAGCGGGACAGTCAAAGCGCAGGCGGTGTTGGTGTGTACCAACGGCTATTCCAGCGAGGATATCCCGGCCTGGATGTCCGGACGATACATGCCTGCTCAGTCGACCGTCATGGTAACGCGACCCCTTGGTCGAACCGAGCAGATGGCACAGGGATGGACATCGGATCAGATGTGCTATGATACGCGCAATCTGTTGCACTATTTCCGCCTGATGCCGGACGGGCGCTTTCTGTTTGGTATGAGGGGCGGCCTGCGGTCATCGGCCGAGGCTGAAGCAGCCATTCAGCGAAAGGTTCAGCAGGATTTCAAACATATGTTTCCTGCTTGGTCGACGGTCGAGGTCACTCATATCTGGTCCGGTTTGGTGTGCCTGTCGCGGGCCCTGACACCTTTTGTCGGCCCCGTTCCGGATCAACCGGGGATGTTTGCCGGTTTTGCATATCACGGCAATGGCGTCGCCATGGGCACGTATTGCGGTCGAGCATTGGCGCGGTTGGTTCTGGGGCAGGACGCCAGGCTGCCGGTCGTGATGACGCAAACACCGGGTCGGTTTCCTTTGGGTCGCTGGCGCCGTGTGCTCATGCCGCCAGCCTACGCCATGCTGGCGCTGGCCGACCTGCGATGAGGCGGGGCGTTACAGAATTGCGGTTTCCAAGTTCAACCCTGTCGCGTAATCGGGCGCACCATTTTCAGCGCGCCAGAGGCAATACGTCGCCATGCGCCACGCATACCATGGCCTGAGTTGTTCATAGCGCGCGACGATTTCGGGCCTGCCGTAGGCCGAAAGAAACTGGTCTTCCTCTTTCTTCGACAGCGGTGAGCCTCGGTAAAGCTGCTGCATTGCAGGCGACAAAAACAGCGCAAGGTCTTCGCAGGGATCGCCCAGGGCCGGGCATTGCCAGTCGATCAAGGTCAGACCACCGGTCGCCACCAGGATATTGCCTGCCACGGGGTCGCCATGGATCAGGCACGTCTGTTGCGTGGGTGCGACCGAATTTGATGGTTGCAAATCAGCGAGTTTGTCGCGCCCGTTTGACGTACAGCCTTGCAGAATTATTTTTCCATGAGCGCGCAAGTCTGCGCTGCCATTGCATCCGGCTGGCGCCTGGACGGCAATGGGCAGGGTATGAAGCTTGCGCAGCAAGGCGCCAACCTGTGCTGAATCCTGCCGCCAGGGGGCTCCGGGGGCGTGGTCGTAAAACACCCAACGGGCTTCTTTGTATTGCCCTGTGGCCCGCAGCCTTGGCACGAAGCCCGTGGTGCCAAGCGCCTTCAGGCATAGGGCCTCCAACTCTGCATCATTGCGAAACAAAGGATTGCGCAATGCCGTGCTGTAGAGTTTCAGGACTTTGTCACTGTCGCGGCCCTTGACCTTCCACACCTTGTTGGTGCGCCCGCCATACAAGGTCTCGAACCGAGGATGCGCGTTGACCAATCTTTGCGCGTGAAGATGGTCAACCAGATCACGAGGGGGGGCAGGCAGGTCGGGCAGAGGTTCCATCACTTCTTATGGCGAGTCGATTTGCCAAGGTTTGGCCCGTCCCGCCCGACAGATCAAGCACCAGTTCGGACTGCGGTGACCTGAGTTGCGGGAATCACTTGACCGCCCTGCAAGGTCAGCAAAACAGCATCGTCGCCAACCTGCGCTTCGACGACGCGATTGTAGGCGGCGACAGGTTTTTCAGAGAGCAACTTGTCGCCCTTGTAGCTTTCCAGGGTTGCGGTGTAGTTGCCTGATGCCAATGGATTGCCTGAAGAATCCACTCCGGCCCAAACAAATTCCTCGGTTGTCGTGGGTACGATGACGTTATCGATTACCGTGCCATCACTGTCGCGGATCACCAATTTCGTCGCGTCCGCATCAGGGTCGGCCTGGGCAAACAATGTCACGGGCTGGCCGTCAAAGTTAAAAGCTGACGTCGAACGGACGTCCATGCCCACCCAGCTTGCAAGCTCGTTCAGTTTCGTGCCGCCCAATGCGTTGGCCAGGTTGGACAAGAGGTCATTGGTCTGGACTTGTTGCTCGACCATCGAGAACTGCGCCAGCTGAGACGCATATTCGGTCGAATCCATCGGCTCCAACGGATCTTGATTCTTTGCCTGCGCCGTTAGCATCAGCAAGAATGTCTCAAAGTCCGACGTAATCGCGGATTTCTGAGATGCCCCGGCCTTTTGTTGATCCGCAACGGGCTGCGTGGTGTTGACAGGCGTAATCATTGGTCAAAACCTCATGTCGATGCCCCGGCCCGAGGCCAGATACTGTGTGTGGGAAGTTGTGTGATCGATCCGTTCGTGCGGCGCAGCTTCTGAATGTGAAGGGGATTGTGTGTCAGCGTCGTTTGCGTCCTTTTGATGTGCGCTAGAACCCCAAGAGGTTCCCAGATCAAAGCTCAGATCCCCATAACCCAGCTTCTGAAACTCTTCTGTCAGAACGGACAAATGACGCCGCATTAAATCGAGGGTTTCCGGGCGCTCGGTCGCAATGGTGATTTGCAGCCCGTCCTCCCGCCCGTTCAGAACAATGGACACACGCCCAAGCTCTTCCGGATTCAGCGCTATTTCCGTTGCTCCTGATCCGGTGCGGGTCTGGACAGCCGCCGACAGCTGACCAGCAATCGCCCGGGCGATTTCCGCTCGGGCGGCAGTGGACGGAGCCGCAAATTGAGGCACGGACTCACGCGAGGTCAGCGGCAAAGGTTCCTCTCTGGCGGCCGGCGGGGCCTCAGCTTCGACAACGGGTGCCACGGGTTCGGCTTCAACGGCAGTTGCCATCAGCTGAAGCTGCGCCACCGAGGGCGCCCGGTCAGGCGCTGACGATTTGGGCGTCAGAATGTTCACTTCGGGCAACGGCTTCTTTTCAGGGTCCAGCGGGAGGGGGACGGCCCCCGTTTGTTCGACCGTGCCTTTGGGCTTTGCAAGCTGATCAAACATCTGGCCGATTTCGGTCATGGCTGTCACGTGCACAGGTTGGGGCGTCGGACCCTGCACCTTCTGCGAGAGCGCCGGAACCGGGGAAGGTGTGTCGCTTTGTGTGGGCAAACCTTTTGGTACCGATACCGGTGGTTGATCCGGTGTTTCAGAGGGTGCTTGATTTACCTCCGCCACCCGAACCGGCACCACCTTTACCTTGCCCAAGTCCGGGGTTTCCAGGAATGCAGAAGGGTTTTGCTGTTTGCCGATGTGTTCTGAAATCGGGGTCGGATGGACCGTTGCAGATGCCTCGGCCGTTGTCTCCGGCACAGGTTCGGGCTCCGCTTCGACACTTTTCAGCTCGGCATTGATGGCAGCGTTTTCGCCTTCTGGGTGGCCGGTGGCACCGACCTCTTGCCCGAGGACATCCTGAAAGCTCTCCGAGCCAGTGTTTTGGCCCGGAGCCTTACGCGATGTGACGGCTTTCTCGGGTGTAGTAGGCATTGCGTTCGCCAGCGTTAGGGGGTTGGGCATTTTGCTCCGGCTCCTTGTGACTTGTCGGAACACTGCCTGTAGGAAGTTACGTTTATTTTAACCGCTTTCACCTTTGATCGAGAAAGTTCGATGCAAATTCGGAGAATGCCATGAAGGTTTCCACCCTTCCTCACGTATCTCAATCACAGTCACCCCAGACCCGGCTGGAAAACGCCGCCATAGAGCTTGAGGCCGCGTTTCTGGCCGAAATGCTGAAATCTGCCGGGTTGGGAAAGACCCGGCAGTCCTTTGGCGGTGGCGCCGGTGAGGATCAGTTTTCTTCGATGCTTGTTCAACATCAGGCGCAGCAACTGGCCCGGTCCGGCGGCGTGGGCCTTTCCGAAATTCTGTTCAAGTCACTGATGGAGAAAACCGATGACGTCTAAGGCCGATAAAGCGTTGATCAAGTCTTTGGAAGAAGTCCTGGATTTGGAACGTGCCGCACTTGTACAGGGAGATCTGGACCGTTTGTCCAGCATGGTGCCTGAAAAAGAAAAGCTGATCGGGGCAATCAATGATCTTCAGGTGCTGGAAAGTGAGGCACTGATTCGCGTTCAACAGAAAGCCGAGCGCAATCAGGCGCTGCTGAACAGCGCGGCTGAAGGCATCCGGGCGGTCGCCAGCCGAATGGCTGAATTGCGGCGCGTTCGGCAGGAATTCAGCACCTATGGTGCAGACGGACAGCGAAGTGAATTCGCGGTGCGCAGCACGGCAAAGCTGGAAAAGCGGGCATAGGCAGAAGTTTGATTCAAATCCGAAATTTCTAGGCCGGGCGCTTTAGCACTCCGTTAGGGGATCGGGTTCAAAATTGGTGTTGCACCTGAGATCAACAGGTGGCGCGAACGGCCACGCGGCGCGTCGCACAGGTCAGAAAGACACCAATGCCCGCAAATAGTGCGGGGTGAACATGGGCAAAATGGCCCGAACGGAAAAGGATGAAAGCTATGTCCAGCATTCTGACAAACAATGGCGCGATGGTTGCGCTGCAGACTCTCAAGTCGGTCAACAAAAACCTGGCGATGACCCAGAACGCAATCTCGACCGGCAAGGATGTCGCAACGGCCAAGGACAACTCGGCAGTTTGGGCGATTTCCAAAGTGATGGAGTCGGACGTCAAAGGTTTCAACGCGATCAAGGACAGTCTTGCGCTTGGCGAATCGACCGTCGCCGTTGCGCGGAACGCCGCGGAAACCGTCACCGATCTGCTGACCCAGATGAAAGGCAAGATCGTCGCGGCGCAGGAAGACAACGTTGATCGCGGCAAAATCAATGATGATGTGACTGCACTGAAAGATCAGATCGCGTCCGTCGTCAGTGCGGCGCAGTTCAATGGTCTGAACCTGGTTGACGGCTCTGCCGGTTCCGCTTCGATCCTTGCATCGCTGGATCGTGACAACACAGGTGCTGTGACCTCGTCGTCCATCACCGTTGCAGGGCAGAACCTGTCGACCGGTGGTTATGTCACCAAGCAGGTTTTTGACGGTTCGACCGGCGCATCGACAGGCAACGATCGCGTCGGCGCAACCATCGATAACGGCGCAACCGCCGCAACCGCGCTGGTCACCGACGAATCCAGCGGTGTTTTTGCCGCCGGGGACAAGGTCGTCGTAGCGATCAACGATCAGGTCGTATCCTATACCGTTTCCGCCGAAGACGCTGCCGCGACAACAACCGGTGATCTGGTTGCTGTTGGGTTGAAATCGAAGATTGAAGAGCTTGGGATTACCGGTCTGACCGTCGATTATGACTCGGGTACAGCCGGAACTTTGTCTGTTACCAACGGTACGGGCTCGGACATTTCGTTTTCGGCTCAATTCGTGAACGCCGGTGCAGGTGGTCTGGGCGCGCTGGCCGGCATTGATGTTTCGACCGGTGCGGGTGCGACCGCTGCCCTGGCCGCCGTTGAGTCGCTGATCGATACTTCGATCGACGCGTCGGCTGCTTTCGGTTCCTCTCAAAGCCGGATCGAAACTCAGAAAGAGTTCATCTCGAACCTGTCCGACTCGTTCAAGTCAGGCATCGGGTCGCTGGTCGACGCGGACATGGAAGAGACTTCGGCACGGTTGCAGGCGCTTCAGGTTCAGCAACAGTTGGCGACACAGTCGCTTTCGATCGCCAATCAGGCACCGCAGTCGATTCTGTCGCTGTTCCGCTAATTCGCGAAATCGGTTGGGGCGCGGTCTTCGCGCCCCATCAATGACTGCCTGATGACGGCCCTTTGGAAGGATTTCAAGTGACACCGCAAACCCTAGCCCATCAAACCTATGCGCAAACCGCCGCGCCGACTCGGACGCCTCGAGACACGGAATACGAAGCGATTTCAAGGATCACACGGCGTCTGAAGGCAGCAACAGCGCAAAAGGCAACGGATTTTTCGGGCTTTGTACAGGCCGTGCACGAAAACCGGCGGCTATGGGGGGTGCTCGCCACCGGCGTTGCCGATTCCGAGAATGCCCTGCCCAACGACCTGAGAGCCAGGATCTTCTACCTTGCCGAATTCACCGAACAACACAGCAGCCGCGTTCTGGGAGACGGCGCAACCGTTGAACCGTTGGTGGAAATCAACACGGCCGTATTGCGCGGATTGCGCCAGATGAGGGCAACTTGATGAGTGGTCTGGTCCTGAAGCTTGCCCCGAAAGAAAGGGTTCTGATCAACGGGGTCGTGATTGAGAACGGCGATCGCCGCGGCCGGTTTTCGATCATGACGCCACAGGCAAATGTACTTCGACTGCGGGATGCGATTCATCCGGATGAGGTGAATACGCCGGTGCGCCGCGTCTGTTATGCCGCGCAGCTTGTATTGTCGGGGGACATCGAACCTGGCCAAGCACGTCAGCAATTGTTGCGCCGCGTGGAAGAGCTGAGCCAGGTTTTTACGGATGCAGATAGCCGCCGGGTCTTGGCCGAAGCCACGGATGCCCTGGTTGCAGAGCATTATTACAAGTGCCTCAAATCGCTTCGCTCGCTTCTGCCGCGCGAAGAGCGGCTGATGGCTTATCAGCAATGACATTCCAGCCCGTCATCCCAAGCGGTGGAATCGTGGGCTGGCGGTTCTTGCAACGTACCTATGAAAGCCAGCTCCAGAGTTTTTCGTCGTCAGCTGCGAATGAAAGAGAGACACAGTTTTTTCTGGACAACATCGGAAAAATCCAATCCGCCGAACAGCTGGTGTCGGATTGCAGGTTGTTGCAGGTCGCATTGGGTGCGTTCGGACTGGAAGGAGATTTGGACAACCGGTTTTTCATACGCAAAATCCTCGAGGATGGGACACAGGCGGATGACGCGTTGTCCAATCGATTGGCCGACAAGCGATACCGGGAGTTTTCTGACGCCTTTGGGTTTGGTCCCGGTGCTGTCCGAAAAACCGCGCTGACGTCCGACATGGAGCAAATCGCCCAGGCCAATTTGACGGCCCGGTTTGAAATTGCCGTTGGCGAGTCGGATGAAACGATGCGTATTTCGCTCCATGCACAACGAGAGCTTTCAGATCTTGCCAACAGAACCTCAAGCGCAGACACAAAGTGGTTCGATCTGATGGGGTTGCCGCCCTTGCGCAGCATGATGGAAACGGCACTTGGACTGCCGTCATCCTTTGCGCAGCTGGACATTGACAAACAACTGGTCGAGTTCAAGGCCAGGTTGCTCAAACTGACCGGCTCGGAGGATCTGGCACAGTTTTCGAACCCAAAGTCCATCGAGAAACTGACCGACACCTATTTGGCCAGAAGTCAGATTTCGCAACTTCAGAACACGATCTCGCCGGCGCAGACCGCATTGATCTTGTTGGGGGCCGTTTGAGCAGAACGCCTCCGGATCGAAGTGATCGGTGGAGCATGATCGCAAGGGCGTCACGCTGATCAAGGCAATGCGGTTTTCTTCAGAACTGCAACGAAAGGCCTCAACCGTTCAGAATTTCATCGGCTGCGGTTCGCAAAGCATATGATCTGACGGGTCGGGACACGTTGTGCAGATTGACGTCTCCCAGCGGTACAGCATTGGAACAGGCCGGTTCGATGTCTTCTGAAACGACAATGCGGTGCCCTTGCGACTTGCCGAACTCGCCCAAACGTGCGGCGATGTTTGCGGCCTGACCGATAACTGTGAAATCAAGCCGTTCGCGAGATCCCACATTGCCGTAGGTGACACGCCCATACGCGACGCCGATCGAACAGTCGCAATGCCTGTCCGTACCTTCTTTGCGCAGCTCTCCCAAAGTTTCGACGATTTTGATCGCCGAGCGCTGGGCATTGGTGCGGGCCGTACTGGCATCCTCGTCCGTTGCAGGGAAGACGGCCAGCACAGCGTCGCCAATGAACTTCAGGACTTCTCCGTTGTTGTCATGAACAATGCCCGAGACCGTTTCAAAGAACTCGTTCAGGAGATTGATATACTCGCCCCGGCCCAGCTTCTCTTCCAGGCTCGTTGAATTGCGGAGGTCGCAGAACATGATGGCGGCGTCGATCTCATCCCCGTCACCCCGCCTGATTTCGCCGCCCAATACGCGCGCGCCGGTGCGTTTGCCGACATAGGTTTCCAGCAGGACCTGCGCGTTTTCGCGCTGCATGAACACTTCGTAGAAACGGGCGATTACCGAAGAACATTCAAAGACAAGACCCAGATTTTCGGTGGTAAACCCGTCCGGGTGATCGCAGGTCAGCGTCAGAACATTGGTGCGCCCGTCGGAAAACGGCAAGGGCATGGCCACGTAATCTGTTGCGCCCTTGGCCCGCAGATCCTCCATGATCGGGAAGCTGTTTTGCGGGTTTTCATCATTCAACCTTTGCCGCACGCCACCCAGGCCGTTCGAGACATGCCGCAAGGGGCTGTTGATGAAAGCTGGGTGATCATAGATTTCGTATGTCGGAGCCCTAGTCAGAATCTCTTCTTCATCTTTTTCCCAGATATAGTGCTTTCCCGCGATCAGGGGGTGAAGGGACCAGGCCAGAATGCTCAGCCTTTGTATTGCGATGCCGTGCTCCAGCATCCTTTCGGCCAGCGCTTTGGTAAAGCTTTCGGGTGTTGCCGCGGTCGAAGCACCACGCATCAACCAATCAATCAGGGGCCCGCTGATGTTGCCGTCTTCAGGTTCACGAAGGCGGTTGTCGCCCAGATCGATTTTCGTATAGGCGCCGGGCACAAAGCCGATACAGCCTTGAATGGCCGCGCTTTCGGGCAGGGCTTCTTCATAGGCCCAGACAGAATTGGCCAGGTTTTCGGACCCCAGATTGATGTCGCGATACGTGGCAGTGCCTTTGAACGGGCAGAATGTTTGCAGGTCTGTTTCTTCGCTCAGATCAACACAGACATCCGCGCGGGGAACATAGATCGTGGGCGGCAGGCGCGTTTCATACATCACCTTGGCATCTGTGCTTTCAGCCAAAAGCACATCATTGCGATAAATGGCAATTCTGCCATTTAGCGATTCAACCGAGATTCCATACCCATTGATTTTTGGTGCGGCGTGGACGTTCATATGCGACCTCCCTTGCCTGGGTTTTTTCTAGAATGGGGCTTTGCATCCCACATTCCAAGAGGCGCAGAACGGAAAAGTGTCAACGCATACGGTCATGCAGCAAGGCTCAGACCATTTGTATCACGTCTTTTTCGATGGACAGCATATACCCTTTTTTGGCGATGTTCTTGACCAGAAGTTCACTGACCATCTGGTTGCCAAGCGCATCCCGCAACCGTTTTATCCGTGTCGCGCCTGCGGCTTCGTCGCAATCGGCCTCATTACGGCCGGAAATCATCGCCTCGATCTGGGCGCCGGACAAAACCTCATCATCCAGCCGGGATTCAGCCAGAACCGAGAGGGTTTCCATCGCGGCGGGCGTGAGTTTGAAATCCATGTTGTTGAGGTAGACGGTGTTTTCCTCGCGGCTGATCAGCAACGAGGTCACCTGAATGCCGGTGCGTTCGATCTGCGCCATGCGTCGGTTCAGCAGTACCAGCATCACCAGAAAGACCAATGCCGAGGCCATCATGGCGCAGGCAAAAACCAGCAGCACATAGATCACCATCCGATAACTGGACAGGGTGTCGGCGAAGGCGGTGCCGGACTGGGCCAGAATTTCTAGCAACCGGATTTCGGTTTGCGAGGTCAGATCGGTCTCGATGAACAATCGCTCGACCCGCGCGTTGAATGCGTTGGCGTCCGGCAGGGTCCAGAACAGGAAAACGGCGGCGGTGATCAGAATGGCGACAATGGCTGCGACGCCCAGCACGACCAGACGGACCCCCGACCGGCGCGCGTCAGAAACGGAGATAGAATTTTCCGGCATTGCCTTTCCTCTGATCCAACCCTTCCGGCCCGAAAACGGACTGCACTTCAAGCAAGGTCCAGCCTGACGCGCTCAGGCGCTGGGCGATTTCTGCCTGGGCCTGGCCCTTGTCGCAGTTCGAGACCTGAATGACCCCATAGTGCAGACGCAGCGGGTTGTCTTTCTTGGCCTTGTAGTCCGCATAGCAATCCGCCGCAGACGCAGCAGAGCCAAGCGATATCAGGACCGCAAAGGTCAGAGAAGAGAGGATCTGTTTCATAGGCCGCATCCTGCGCATGAGTTGCCGCGATATTCAATAACCCAAGGGGTTTGCGGGCTCTGATATCCGATAACACCGGGCCGTTATTGCTTGTCTGGACCGGTCGCACCCAGTGTCAGGGCAATCATTACGCGCTCCGTCACACGGTCGCCCAAACACTATGAAGGACACGCATCATGCACAGGAAATTCATCGCTTTCATCGTTGCAACCGCGGTTGCAATAACCGGGGTTTCTGCGACTCAGGCACGGGCTGCGGACGCAAAGGACATTCTTGGCGGGCTGGCGGCCATCGCGCTCATCGGGGCCGGGGTTCACTATTACAACAAGGAAAAGAAAAAGGACCGGGCAACTCGCGACCAGACCTATACACCGGCACCTTACACGCCGCAACCGGTGCGTCCTCTGCCGCCGCGCGTGGCGCGCTATGATCTTCCCCAGCGCTGCCTGCGCACATTCAACGGGTATTCACAGGATCATCCGTTGCTTGGGCCGAAATGCCTCAAGAAGCACTACAAACATGCCAATAGCCTGCCGCAAGAGTGCAAAGTCGGTTTCTGGAATGGCCAAAAGGTCAAGCGGGCATACGAACCCGCGTGCTTGCGCCAGAAAGGATACCGTGTCGTTTACCAGTAATACCGGTTGAGCAGGAGCGGCGCCAAAGACGCGCCGCGTGAGAGAGGGTGGTGTGGGCTGCCCTCTCTCTTTTTTCTTGCGGCGCTGTGTGAAACGCGGTTTTCCAAGGGTATGACAAAACCAGATTTCGAACTTGAACAGGCGCTGCTGGACCGGGGCCATTTTCGCATCGCGGGAGTGGATGAGGTCGGGCGCGGCCCCTTGGCCGGCCCGGTCGTCGCCGCGGCCGTGATCCTGAGCCCACAGGCCATCCCCGAAGGATTGAATGATTCCAAAAAGCTGACGGCCAGACGTCGGGCCGCCCTGGATGCCGAGATCCGGCACAGCGCCGAGTTTGCCGTGGCCGAAGCTTCGGTCGCCGAGATTGACGAGATCAACATCCTCAGGGCATCGCATCTGGCGATGCTGCGCGCGGTCGAGGCACTGACACTGGCCCCTGATTTCCTGCTGATCGATGGGAACATGATTCCACGCGGCCTGAAAATCCCGTCGCAGGCCGTCGTGAAGGGGGATGCCCGATCGGTGTCAATTGCAGCCGCGTCGATCCTTGCGAAAAACTGGCGCGATCAGGTGATGGTGGATTTGGCGCAACAGCATCCGGGATATGGATGGGAAACCAACGCCGGTTATCCGTCAAAACAACACAAGGAAGCACTGCAAAATCTTGGCGTGACCCCACACCATAGACGTTCGTTCAAGCCGGTGCACAATATCTTGTATCAAGAGTAAATCGTAAGTCGCTGATTCAAAAAAGAAATTGACGCCGATTCGTCTTTGACTCATCCTTGTCTCAACCAAATGAGCGCAAAAGCGCCGTGGACACTTGAGGCAGTGATATGACGACAACCACCAAAAAGGGCGCGAAAGCGCCCCCTTTAAACACGATTCTATCCGGGGACTGCATCGACGTGATGAACAGTCTTCCCGAGGCGTCCGTTGACCTGATCTTTGCGGATCCGCCCTATAATTTGCAGTTGAAAGGCCAACTGCATCGCCCGGATAACAGCCAGGTGGATGCGGTCGACGATCACTGGGATCAGTTTTCCAGCTTTGGTGCCTATGACGAATTCACCCGCGCGTGGTTGAAGGCGGCGCACCGTCTGCTCAAACCAAACGGCGCGATCTGGGTGATTGGCTCTTACCACAACATTTTCCGTGTCGGTTCGGCGTTGCAAGATGCAGGGTACTGGATTCTGAATGACGTTGTCTGGCGTAAATCAAATCCGATGCCCAACTTCCGCGGTAAGCGTTTCACCAACGCGCATGAGACGATGATCTGGGCGTCCAAACGTGAAGGGGCCAAATACACGTTCAACTATGAGGCGCTGAAGGCCCTGAACGAAGGCGTTCAGATGCGCAGCGACTGGGTGCTGCCGATCTGCACCGGGCATGAACGTCTGAAGGATGAAAATGGCGACAAGGCGCATCCGACGCAAAAGCCGGAATCACTGCTGCACCGTGTTCTGATCGGCTCGACCAACCCCGGGGACGTGGTGCTGGATCCGTTCTTCGGCACCGGAACGACCGGAGCCGTCGCCAAGATGCTGGGCCGTGAATTCATTGGCATCGAACGCGAGGAAAGCTATCGCAAGGTGGCCGAGAAACGCATCGCCAAGGTGCGCAAGTTCGACCGTGAGGCTCTGGAAGTCAGCGCCAGCAAACGTGCCGAGCCGCGTGTTCCGTTCGGGCAGCTGGTCGAGCGCGGCATGCTGCGCCCGGGCGAAGAGCTCTATTCCATGAACCAGCGCCACAAGGCCAAGGTTCGCGCCGATGGCACGCTGGTCGGCGACAACGTCAAAGGCTCGATCCATCAGGTGGGCGCTCATCTGGAAAATGCGCCGTCCTGCAATGGCTGGACCTATTGGTGCTTCAAGCGCGACGGCAAAACGGTTCCGATCGACGTTCTGCGCCAGCAGATCCGGGCCGAGATGAACTGATTTCAAGAACACCGCCGGTGCCTGTGGCCTGACACAAGGCACTACGCCTTGCCCCGCCGATCCTACGGCGGGGTCTTTTGTTTTTGGACCAACAGTGATTGCATGAAGATGACCCTGACACTGCAAGAAAGATCACGGCCATGACCGAGACAACCGCGCAGCCCCGCCGCAGTCTGTTTTTCACGGAACCTGACACGTTCGATCTGGACAACAAGTACACAGAGGCCGCGTTAGAGCGGCACAAGCGCGAAGGGCTTGAACTGGCTGTACGCGCGCGCTGGGTGGCCATGGCCCTGACCGGGGCTCTGCTTATTTTTCTGAACCCGCAATGGGATGTGCTGTGGTATCATTTCATCCTGCTGCTGATCTGCGCCAATGGATGGCTGATCCGCAGCGCGGGCCGGGTGGGGCAATCCCGGGTCGAGCTTCTTTTGATCTTTGTTGATCTGTTGATCATGACACTGGGGATGATCGTACCCAATCCGTTCAGCGATGATGTCCGGCCGCTGGCCATGCAATATCGGTTTGACAACTTTCAGTATTTTTTCGTCATTCTGGCGGCTGGAACCCTAGCCTATTCCTGGCGTACGGTGATTGCCATCGGTTCGTGGACGGCAATGATGTGGACGATCGGTTGGATCGTCGCCTGGTGGGTGGCCACGCCTATTCCGGAGATCAGCGAAAAGGTTGCAGAGGCCTTGCAGGGCTATCCGGATGTTGCCGAGCTGCTGGATCCCAACAGTTTCATGGTCCCTCAACGTATACAGCAGGTGATCGTGTTCATGATGGTTGCAGTAACGCTGGGCATCTCGATGCGGCGTCTCAATCAATTGTTGATGAACAACGCGGGATTGGAACGGGAACGGGCCAACCTGTCGCGGTATTTCTCGCCCAATGTGGTGGATGAGCTGAGCCAGAACGATGAGCCGCTGAAACAGGTCCGCAAAGAAGATGTGGCGGTACTGTTCATCGATATCGTCGGGTTCACCAAATACGCCGCCGGGCGGGATCCCTATGAAGTGATCGAGGTTCTGCGCGGGTTTCATGCCCGTATGGAAACCGAGGTTTTCCGGCACCACGGGACCTTGGACAAGTATCTGGGCGACGGTTTGATGGCGACCTTCGGCACTCCGGTGCCAACGCCCCTGGACGCGAGCAATGCCCTGGACTGCGCGAGTGCGATGGTGGGTGTGATCGACCGTTGGAATCTGGAACGTCGCAGGGTGGGAGAGCCCGAAATCCATGTCGGAGTTGGGGTGCATTACGGCTCGGTCGTACTTGGGGATATCGGTGCCAACCGGTTGGAATTCGCGGTGATTGGCGATGCGGTCAATGTGGCGGCCAAGCTTGAGGCACTGACGCGTGAATTCAAGGCGCGTATCGTTGTCAGCGATGCCGTACGCCTGCGGGTTGAGCAAGAAAACCCGCAGGCGCCGGAGGTCATGGCCGGTTTTGTTGCCTGTCGCGACCAACCCGTGCGAGGGGTCGAGGCGCCGATGGATGTCTGGGTGATGAAAAGCTGAGGGCCTCCCGCCCGTCAGAACAGCATCGCAGATGCAGTGCTGACAGTTGGGCCAAGCAGCGCGCCTGTGCGCGCTGCGATCACGCTTTGGGCATGGGGTTCAAAGATTTGTTGTAGGGGTGCCAGTCGGTGATCTCGGGATAGTAGTGGCGCCGCCACGCGCGAACGCGCGAGTTCATGACCCGCCGCCAAAGCGGCGGTATCATCGCGGCTACAGTCATGACGGGATAGCCATAGGGCAATTGCGGTGCCGTGTCCGACGCGTAATGTTGCAGCAGCGGAAACCGGCGATTGGGTTTGTAATGGTGGTCCGAATGGCGTTGAAGATTGATCAGCAACCAGTTCGAAGCTTTCTGCGAGGCATTCCAGGAATGGCGTGGCAGGACATGCTCGTACCGTCCTTCGCCCAGGTGTTTTCGGGTCAGGCCGTAATGCTCGACATAATTGACCAGCTCGAGCTGCCAGATCGCGACACCAGCCTGAAGCAGAAACAGCGCCACGCCGGACCATCCTCCGATCAGGCCGGCCAGTGCCAGCATCCCACCTTGCAGCGCCCAGTACCGCCAGAACGGGTTTGAACGATCTGTCCACGGTCTGTCGATACGGGCCAGCTTGTTGCGCTCGGCCTTGAGGGCCGAAACCCAGCATTGCCACAGAACGCGGGGATAGTAGCGATGGAAACCTTCGTTGTAGCGCGCCGTTACCGGATCGCGCGGGGTGCCAACATGGCGGTGATGGACCAACAGGTGCTCGGACCGAAAATGAGAATACAGCACCATGGCAAGAAGGATGTCCCCAAGCCAGCGTTCCAAGCGGCTTTTCTGGTGCATCAACTCGTGGCTGTAATTGATCCCAATCGTGCCCGAAATGACGCCCATGCCAAAGAAGAGGCCGATTTTCTCAAGCGTTGAAAGATGGGTGTTGTGGGTTGCGTACCAGATCAGACCAAAAAGGGTGACGAACTGGATCGGGGCCCAGAGTTTTGTCAGCAATATGTACCATTGCAGCGCCGTGTCCGGCGTCTCGGGGTCGGCGTTTTGAGTGTTGAGCCCGGTGATCCGGTCCAGCACTGCAAAAGCCCACCAGGTTGCGGCAGGAACCAGCAGCAGTGACCATCCACCGGTAGCAGCTGAAAACCAGACCAGCGGAATCAGCAACAACGACACCCAGAAAGGGGATGCAGATTGCCAGCGGGACAATGTGCCTGTTGCGATCATCTTTTCTGCTCCGACTTTATGGAGATATCCTAGCCATGGCCCGAAGACTTACACAACGGACTTATTGTCCTCGCCAAAGATCATAGGCCTTGCGCATCACGGTTGGTAGGTCGCCGGGCCTGAAGCTGTGCTTGTCTACAACTGTCAGATGTTCGGGTATGTCGTGATCGGCGGCATCCGTGGTCCAGATCCGCAAAATCAGGTGGAAATGCGTAAATGTATGGCGCACTTCGCCCGACAACATCTTCCAATTCGCGGGGAACGGAGGCCGTTCGGCCGGGGCATCGTTCCACTCTGATCCGGGCCAGCCCAGCATTCCGCCCAACAAACCTTTGTCAGGCCGGCGTTCCAGCACCATGGCCCCGTCTGCGCTTTGCGCAACATACACGTGCCCATACCGCGTGGGTTTGGGCTTTTTGGGTGTTTTTCGTGGCAGGTCGGCCTGGGTGCCTGCGACGCGGCTCTGACAGGGGTGACGCAGGGGGCAAATGCCACATGTCGGCGACTTCGGCGTGCAGATGGTTGCCCCCAAATCCATGACCGCCTGCGCGTAATCGCCGGGACGTATGGCCGGGGTCAGGGCCGACGCCTTTTCCTTCAGCAGGGGTTTGGACCCGGGTAGCGGATCGTGAATGTCATGGAGCCGGGCCATGACCCGCTCGACGTTTCCGTCCAACACGGTTTCAGGCTGATCAAACGCGATGGCCGAGATCGCAGCGGCGGTATAGGGGCCTATGCCGGGTAGGTTCAGCAGCGCTTCAAAGCTGTCGGGAAACCGGCCATCGTAGTTCTGCGTGACGGCACGGGCGCATTTCAAAAGATTGCGGGCGCGGGCGTAATAGCCAAGCCCGGCCCATTCCCCCATGACCTGCTCGTCCGGTGCGGCGGCCAGAGCCTGAACCGTAGGCCAGCGGGTGGTGAAGCGCAGGAAATAGTCGCGAACGGCGGCAACTGTTGTTTGCTGCAACATCACTTCGGACAGCCAGACCCGATAGGGATCGGGGCGCATCCCGGCGGCGCGATCTGCCGGACCGATGCGCCATGGCATTTCGCGGGCGTGGCGGTCGTACCACTCCAGCAACGCATCACTGACGGTGAATTCAGCAGAGTCACGCAAGTTTTATTCAACTCCCGGTCGGGTTTCGCTGGCACATGGTGGCCTGCCCAGTACAATAGAGGTGTAGGAGCAGGAAACCAGATGCAACGCAGACGTTCTTCGACCCGCGGGTTCAAACGCACCGCATCCTTGCTGAACGATCAGATCCGGCGCGCCGGGGAAAGCCGGGGGTTTGCCGTGTCGCGGCTTTTGACCCACTGGGCCGAGATTGTCGGCCAGGAAACCGCCGCCATCGCGCGCCCGGTCAAAGTGGGTTATGGCAAGGGCGGATTTGGTGCCACCCTGACCGTGTTGACGACCGGGCCACAGGCTCCGATGCTGGAAATGCAGAAGGAACAGCTGCGCGGCAAGGTAAACGCGGTCTATGGCTATAACGCCATCAGCCGTGTCCGCATCACCCAGACCGCTCCGACCGGATTTGCCGAGGGGCAGGCCAGTTTCGACCACAAGCCGAAGCAAGCCAAACCCCAGATTGCGCCTGACATTGCCACCGAGGCCGACAAAATGTCACGCGATGTACATGATGAAGATTTGCGCGCGGCTCTTGAACGTCTCGGGCGCAACGTTTTATCCAAACAGAAACGCTGAGAAAGGGCTGAAAATGAGCCGTATTGCAACCGTAATCTGTGCGGCCGTCGCCGTGGCCGCTGGCGGCTATTGGCTGACAGGGTCGAACACCAATGTCACCATTCCACTGGTCAGTGCCGCCGAAGCGCAGGAGGCGGACCTGGATACTTCGACGATCGTCGAGATGGTGTTGGGCGCCGAGGATGCACCTGTCGAAATCATCGAATATGCGTCCTATACCTGCCCGCATTGCGCGAGTTTCCATCAGGGCGCCTTCAAACAACTCAAGAAAGACTTCATCGACACCGGCAAGGTCAAGTTTACCTATCGTGAGGTGTATTTTGACCGCTACGGCCTTTGGGCATCGATGGTTGCACGCTGCGCTGGCCCCGAAAAGTTCTTCGGTATCACAGACCTGATCTATGAAGGGCAGGCAGAATGGACACGCGCAGGTGGTCCGGCCGAGATCGTGGACGAGCTGCGCAAGATCGGTCGTTTGGCCGGCATCGATGGCGATCAGCTCGAGGCTTGCCTGCAAGACGGTACCAAGGCGCGGACATTGGCTGCGTGGTATCAGGAAAACGCCGAACGCGATGGTATCCAGGCGACGCCATCATTTGTGGTGAACGGCAAGAAGGTCGACAACCAGTCCTACGCTGACTTCAAAAAGCTGATCGAAGACGAACTGGGTGGCTAAACACCCTTTTCCGGTTGGCCCTGTCTGGGCCGACCGGGCCTATTGGGGTGCAGGTGCTGCCTTCAGCAGCATGTCGCGGACCTTGTCAGTTTCGCCGACTCGCAGACGCACCGGCAGAGTGATCACTTTGCTCCGAAAAGCCGGGGGCAGACGTACGGCATCTTTCTCGGTCGTTATCATCTGAGCACCCAGTTGGCGCGCCTCGTTTTCCAGACGGGCCATCAGTGCTTGAGTCAGAGGCTGGTGATCGTCCAGGGCTTCGGCGCGGACCAGGTCTACGCCCAGCTGCCGCAGGGTTTTGAAGAACTTCTCGGGGTGGCCGATACCAGCAAATGCCAAAGCGCGTGTGCCGGTCCAGTCCATGCCGGTTTGCAGGGGCTCGATTGCTCCGGTGACATGGGGAACGGACAACTTGTCGCCCCACTGAGCGGTGAAAGCCATTTGCGCGGCCTCATCGCCCAGAGACAACACAAGGTCGGCCCGTTTCAACCCGATGTCGACCGGTTCCCGCAGTGGCCCGGCAGGCAGGCACAAACCGTTTCCGAACCCGCGTTGAGCATCGACAACAATGATCGAGAAATCCTTGGCCACCGAGGGGTTTTGAAACCCGTCATCCAGCACGATTACCGTGGCGCCCGCCGCTGCGGCGGCCCGTGCGCCCGCCGCTCTGTCCTTTGCAACCCAGACTTCGGCAAACATCGCCAGAAGCAGCGGCTCGTCTCCTACTTCGGCAGCCGTGTGCCGGGCCGGATCAACCTGCACCGGCCCGTCCAAAGAGCCTCCGTGCCCCCGCGTGACGACATGTGGTTCGTGCCAGGCGCCTCGAAGCTGTTCAAGGGTCCAGATCACCGTTGGTGTTTTACCGGTTCCACCAGCATTGAGGTTGCCGATACAGATCACGGGCACACCCGGCTTTTCGCCGGATTCCGAGGCGATCCTACGGGCGGTTGCCGCTGCATATAGGCGCCCCAACGGTGCCAGCATACGCGCCCTCAGATCCGGTTGATCCGGAGTCGTGTTCCAGAATTCAGGTGCCCGCATGATCCGCACCCCGCTGATCCAGAATATCCTGCACCATTTCGATCAGGGCGTCAGCCTGCGGTGCGCCTTCGGTCAACAACTGCCATCCAGCCAACGCCATGCCGGCAGCTTGATCCGGTGCCAGAAGCTGCACAACGGCGTCGCCCAGTTCGGTTGCCGTCTTAACCTCTTTGGCGGCGTTCACCTGTTGCAGGCTGGAATAGAATTCCTGATGGCGATGCACATATGGTCCGAACATGATCGCAGACCCCAGCGCGATTGCTTCGGACGGGTCCTGACCGCCCGCGCCGCGTTCCAGTGAACTGCCCATGAAGGTCACTGGTGCCATGCGATGCCATAGGCCCAGGTTTTCGGGGTCCGATGTCAGGACGACCTGAGTAGTGTCTTCAATCATGTCCCCTTCATCCCAGTTGACGCAGCGCAGGTCCATCGATTCCAGCCGCCGTCTCAGCGGCGTGACTTCCGGCTCGTTTGCCACGTGCAACACCAGAACCAGCCGATGCAGCATTCGCAGCGCCTGACGGTGGGCTGTCAGAACCGAGATGAACTCCTTGTCCTGAACCCATGCCGCCAGCCAAACCGGACGCCCGGCAAGTGTATGAGTGGTCTCGATAAGTTCGTCTTCTGGCCAGGGCCGGGGGTTGGGGCTGATCCGCAAAGGCGGTGATTCCGCAACTTTTCCAGATTGGATCCCGAGGCGGCGAATCTGTCGAGCTGTCTCGGCGGATGGCGTGAGAATCTTGCGGAAACAGTCAAAGGTCACCCGTGTGATGTCGGGCAACCAACGGGCGTTCCGGGACAGTGTGACGCTGAATTGGGCATCGAACAGGACCAGCGGGGTCGCCTGTTCGTCAGCGCGCGTGACAATGTTGGGCATCAGATCGCCACCGACCCACAACCCCATGTTCGGACGCCAGTATTCGATAAACTCGCGGGCGGCGCCACTCTGTTCCAGTGGCAGGTTGATCAAAGGGAACCTGCTGTCCGGCCAGTTGGACAGATCCTCATCCGGGGGTGCTGTCAGCAGGAAATTCAGCTTGGCCCTGACCTGCGACAGCCGACGGCAGAAGTCGGTCACAGCCCGCAGCCGATCCGGTGTGGCAACATGGATCCATAGCAACTCACCTTCGGGGCGCGGCAGGTTGGATTGCGGCGCAACCCCGTTGCGCAACCCCCATGACAACACCCTGTAGGCGGCCAGGCTGAGTGAGCGCGGTTTGCTCATGTTCCGATTCCCGGCCCGGCCGGATCCAGCAGTGCCGACAGTTGCAGATGAATCGAGGCGCTGGCGGCGATCACGCCGTTCAACCTGGGACGCATGTTGTTGAAGATAAGCCGTTGACCCGTACGGTCGGAACAGACGCCGCCGGCCTCTCGGACGATCAAGTCGCCGGCGGCGATATCCCATTCCCAACTGGGGCGCAGGGTCAACATGCCATCGAACCGCCCCTGCGCGACCAAAGCCATGCGATAGGCAAGCGACGGGCGATACGCGCGTTCGAATTCTGGCGCCTGCGCGTCGCGCCAGTGCCGAGCGTCAAGATTTGGCTTGGCAGCCAGAATTTCTGATTGCAAAAGCTCTGCGGTATCCGAGGTCGTGATCGTCTTACCATTGAGAGTCGCGCCCTGACCCTGTGCCGCCGTGTAAAGCAAATCCCGCATCGGTAGGTAAATGACCGCCGCCGTCACCACGCCGTTATCGGCGACGGCTATGGAATGTGCCCAGGTGCGCGCGCCTTCTGCAAAGCTTCGGGTGCCGTCGATCGGGTCGATGATGAAAGTGCTGTTGCGGTCCAGCCGGTCGGTGGAATCCTCGGATTCCTCACTGAGCCAGCCATAGCCCGGTCGCGCCGAACACAACCGCTCCTCCAGCATCGTGTTCACGGCAAGGTCCGCCTCGGTCACTGGCCCGGCGCCATCGGGTTTGTCCCAGCGCTGTGTTTGCGTGCCGGAATAGCGCGTGGCGATCTTGCCGGCCTCCAGCGCCGCCTCGATCAGCAGGGGCAGGTCAGTTGCCGGCAAGTGTCATTCCTTCGATCAGAAGCGACGGAACCACGCGCGACAGGTATGGGCGGGCATCGTTCGCCGGGATGATCCGGCGCAGCATGTCCCGCAGATTGCCCGCGATGGTGCATTCATTGACCGGATGCGTGATCTCGCCATTCTCGACCCAGAAGCCCGATGCACCCCTTGAATAGTCACCGGTATTGGGGTTGATCGTCGATCCGATCATGGATGTGACCAGCAACCCGGTTCCCATATCGCGCAGCAGGTCGGCGCGGCTTTGGTCACCTTGTGTCAGGCTCAGGTTCCAGTTGCTGGGCGATGGTGGGCCCGAGACCCCACGAGCGGCATTTCCCGTGGACGCCATGTCCAGTTTTCGCCCGCTTGACAGGTCCAGCGTCCAGCCCGTCAGAACGCCGTTTTCCACGATTGCCCGGCGTTGTGTCGGCAAACCCTCGGCATCAAAGGGACGCGAGCCCGAAATGCGCGGGCGGTGTGGGTCTTCGATCAGGGATAGGTGCGCAGGCAGAACGTCCTGCCCCAAACAATCCTTGAGCCAGGATGCGCCCCGTGCGATCGCTGCGCCATTGCTGGCGGCCAGAAGGTGGCCGACGAGCGAGGACGAGATCCGTTCGTCGAAGAGCACCGGAAAACTTCCTGTCTCAGGTTTGCGCGCACCAACCTGTTGCACGGCGCGTTCGCCTGCTGTGCGCCCGATTTCTTCCGCGCTGCGCAGGTCGGATTGGAACGTCCGGCTGTCGCCGTCATAGTCCCGTTCCATCCCGGTGCCTTCGCCCGAGATCGCAACACAGGAAACCGACCGGCTGCTGCGCGCGTACCCGCCGGTGAACCCGTTTGTCGCGGCCAGATGCACATGGTGGGTCCCGTAACTTGCGGCCGCATCCGACACCTGGGTAACACCGGCGACGGCCAGCGCTGCGGCCTCGGCCGTCAGAGCATCCTGCATCAGGGCTTCGGCAGACGGGGCCGGGGCGGGGTCTGACAATTCCAGTGACTCTATGTCCCAGTCTGTGACCAGCTGGTCCTTGTCAGCCAGCCCGGAAAACGGATCTTCGGGGGCCTCCCTGGCCATTGCGACAGCTCGTTCCGCCATGGCGCGCAGGGTTTCAGGGCGGCTGTCGGAACTGGACACAATGGCGGATCGTTTGCCCAGAAACACCCGCAATCCCAAATCAGTCCCTTCCGAGCGTTCGGCATGTTCCAGCGCGCCGCCCCGCACTTCGACGGAAACAGAGGATCCGTCGATAACGATGGCATCCGCCGCGTCCGCGCCTGCCTTGCGGGCCACGTCAAGCAAGTGATGGCTGATTTCTTCTGGTGAGCAGGTCATGAGGCCTCCGGGTTGATTGCCAAGGACCTAGCCTTGGACCGCCCGTCTCGCAAGACCTGTGACCAGATTGTGCGTTGAGGATCGCGGTGAACCCGTGCCGTTTCAGAGGTTTGGGCAGGGGTTGGCAGGACAGAGAAAGGGCCGCATGTTGCGCGGCCCTTTCCGTTGATTGTCACTTGATACGCTGACCATTCGCGAGGATCTGGCCGTCTTCGGTGAACTCGATCTTCGAGTTCAAAGTGTCCGGTTCTTCGCCCGGAACTGCCATCAGACCCATCATCATGCGGGCGCCCAGCGCGTCTTCGTCCGAGATGATTCCCATTCCGATCAGGGTGTCGATCAACTGGTTGGCGCCAACCAGCTGAAGGTTCGCCACGCCGCTTGGGCTGGGCAGGCCATCAAACTCTTCGGTATTGGTGTTGTCGAAAGCAAAATCACCGTCACCGGTCAGTTTGGCGCCAACCAGCGAAACCAGCAGTTCGTTGACCTTCAGCGAGTGCAATTCCCCCGGCACTTCGTCGGATTCGACGTCGATTTCAGGATCGAAGATATTCATCAGCACTTTCGCGGTTCCCGTCGCATCCAGCGCAATCGTCGCCGGATCACGCGGCAACGCACCCGCAGGATCGAAAATGCCCCACAATATGTCCGACATGGTGAAATCGGTCAGGTTCAGCCCAAAGCCGAAGGGTTGAACCTCGTCCGATTGCTGGATGGGGAATTCGAAGTTCAGGCCCGCCTTGGCCATCGAAAGTTCGATCGGGAACGGCAGGCCCGCCGTGGTAACGGCCATCTTCGTGCTGTTCTGGTCAATGTCATAGACGATACGCTCTGCATCGATGCTGGCTGCAAAACGCCCGCCTTCGGACGTGCTGTTCATCGAGAACGCCTGACCTTCGCTGGTCCCGCTCAGATCCGTGCTGCCCGCGGCATAGGTGAAGGTGCCGTCAAACGAAAAACCAGCCTTGTAAAAGGCTTCTGGGTCCGAAAAGTCAAAATCCGGCGGGACCACGTTGTTGCCCTCAAATGCCAGTTGATCGAGTTGACCGTTGATCAACCCGCTTTCGCCGCTTTCAGGATCCTGAAAGTTCAGATCATAAGTTAACGTGGCTGCGTTGAACGTCTGGCTGATGTTCCGATTGTCACCGATCTGCATCCGCGAGCTGCCGGACAGATCGCTTGCTTGGACATCGATGCCAAACACATCATTGGGCAGAGCCTCACCATCGACCTCAATCGAATCCAGTTTCACGCCCAGATTGTCAGCCTTGTAGTCATAGGTCATGTCGTCCGGTGTGCCTGACACGACCATTTTCAGTTGGTTGTGGGAATAGGTGACAGTGGCTGCGAAGTTTTCGTCTTCGGCCTGACCGGTGATTTCCATGGGAAAGCTTTCCGGCAGGTCAATGGTAACGGTCCCGTCACCATTTTCGGTCAGTGTCATTTCCGGCATGACCATCTGAAACTGTCCGTCCTCTTCGGGAAGGGCCACTGAAAGTGTCATGTTGGAAATCGTGGTGACGTCGCCCGAGGTGCTTTCGTCTCCTGTGACGGTGTAACCCATCGAGGTGAAATAGCTCTGCCAATCGGACCAGACGTCATCGGCCGACAGATCGGCAAACGCCCCTTGGGTGGCAACGGCATAAGCCAGGGCAGCGCCGCAGCTGCGGCGAAGGAAAACGGACATAAGGTAACCCTTCTTGATCAATTTGTGGCGCATGGTCGGTTTTGTGGCGGGTATCGTCAAGGGGGCAAGGGCTGGACCCTTTCCCCGTTTACGCGCTACGGCTGTAGCCGACAGAGATTGCAATGCGTGAGGAAGGGCAAATGCAGGGAAAAACTGTTCTCATAACCGGGGCCAGCCGAGGAATTGGGGCCGAGGCAGGGCGCGTTTTTGCCGCAGCCGGCGCCAATGTCGCATTGGTGGCTCGCAGCAAGGACCAGATTGACGCTCTGGCGGCCGCATTGGGCGATCAGGCCATCGCATTGGCCTGTGACGTCAGCGATTTCGCGCAGGTTGAACAAGCCGTGGTCACATGCGTGGACCGGTTCGGTGGGTTGGATGTTCTGATCGGCAACGCGGGTGTGATCGATCCGATTTTTCATCTCTCGAATGCTGACACCGAGGCGTGGAGCAAGGCCATCGACATCAACCTGAAAGGTATTTTCTACGGGATGCGCGCGGCGTTGCCGGTGATGCGGGCTGCGGGAGGAGGGAGCATTCTGACGATCTCGTCCGGTGCTGCATCGAACCCGGTCGAAGCCTGGAGCCACTATTGCGCCTCGAAGGCCGGGGCCAAGATGCTCACGGAATGTCTGCATATGGAAGAAGCCCATAATGGTATTCGCGCCATGGGCCTGTCACCGGGGACGGTGGCCACCGATATGCAGCGGTCGATCAAGGCCAGCGGCATAAATCCCGTCAGTCAGCTGGACTGGGATGTGCATATCCCTGCGGACTGGCCCGCACGGGCGCTGTTGTGGATGTGCTCGGATGATGCCGATGAGTTTCTTGGCACTGAAATTTCGCTGCGGCTTGAAGACATTCGCAAACGGGCCGGGCTGATATGATCGATTTGACCAAAGAGGACGGCCTGTGGACCGTCACGATCAACAATCCCGGCAAGGCGAACGCCCTGACCGGGGCCATGCTCGCGGAACTGGCCGAGATCGCCGAATCCGCGACAGAGGCCAAGGCGTTGATCCTGACCGGCGCGGGCAAAGTGTTCAGCGCTGGGGCAGATCTGGACGAAGCGCGCGCCGGTCTGGCCAAATCGGATGTCTGGGAAAGGCTGTCCGGCGCCATTGCCGCGTTGCCCTGTCTGACCGTTGCCGCACTGAACGGCACTTTGGCAGGCGGGGCCAACGGTATGGCACTGGCCTGCGATCTGCGCATTGCCGTGCCATCGGCCAAGTTCTTCTATCCGGTGATGAAGCTGGGGTTTCTGCCACAACCGTCCGACCCCGCGCGGCTGGCGGCTCTGGTCGGACCGGCAAGGGCCAAGTTGATCCTTGTGGCGGGTCAGAAAATCACCGCGCAGGAGGCGTATGAATTTGGCCTGGTGGACCGGATTGTCGATCCCGATCACCTGATGCAAACCGCACGCGATCTGGTGGCCGACAGCGTGAACGCCGACCCCGAGATCGCGGCGGGAATCGCAAGGTTGTGCTCATGAGGCTGTCTGCACTGCGCCTGCGGGTCGCCGACCCGGATCGGCTGGCCGCGTTTTATCGCGACATTCTGGGCATGTCCGTCGGCCCAGCAGAAACCGGCTACCGTGTCGGCTATGACAGTGCAGACGCAGATATTTTGTTGCTGCCGGGTGGAGGAGGGTACACCCACGACAAGGGGCAGCGCTTCTGGAAGATAGGAATCACCGTGCCGGATGTCGATCTTGCTGCGGCTCATCTCCGCAGGTTCGACGTTCCAGTTAGCACGCCGAACCAGTTTCTGGACATCGGCTACATGTGCCATCTTGCGGATCCCGAAGGATTCGTCATCGAACTGCTGCAACATGATTTCGAAGGCAACCGGCCGCCGTATGCAGCGGATCCCGACGCGCCTTTTGCACAGGCTCGGATCGGTCAGATTACCCTTCGAACCGGCGATATTGCCGCCGAAGACGCATTCTGGCGCGCCCGGGGCATGTCGTTGCTGTCGATGCAGGAGGTCGCCCCTTACGGCTTTGACCTGCATTTCTATGCCTTTACCGACGAAACCCCGCCCAATCCTGAGCTTTGGGCTGTTGAAAACCGCGAATGGCTGTGGAAACGCGCCTATACGACGTTGGAATTCCAACATGTTGCGGGCGCACAATTCGCCCATGTACCGGACTTTCGGGGTGTCGAGATCGAAGGCATGTCCGAACCTCTCACAGATATTGTCGGCGACCAGATCCTGCCAGGTTGATCAGCGCCCGCGCCGCTTGCCCGGAACTTTCGAACGAAACCCGGGTGGACGCTTGCGGACCCAAGTCAAAAATTTCTCGAGCCTAGGATGCGCACGCAGGGCCTCGACTGTGTTGAAACTGCGTGCCAGTTCGGCTTCGGTCAGGGTGGCGTGCACCTCTTTGTGGCAGATCTGATGCAGCAGAACGGTAGGTCCGCCCTTGCCTCCTTTGAGTTTTGGGATCAGATGATGCAGGCTGCCACCCCCGTTGGGGATCGGGCGGCCGCAAAGCGGGCAGATCGGATCGCTGTTCGTCATGATGATGTGAAACTTGCGCCTGTGACGGGCGAAGGCAAGAGGGTGCGAATGGCGCAGGCAGTGGTGATCGGAGCAGGCCCCGCCGGGTTGATGGCGGCCGAGCAGTTGGCCGCAGCCGGGCATTCCGTGTTGATGGCCGAGGCCAAACCGTCGGTCGCGCGCAAGCTCCTGATGGCCGGGAAATCGGGGCTGAACCTGACCAAGGACGAGCCGCTTGGTGACCTGATCCGCGCCTATGGTGAAGCGGCAGATTGGTTGCGTCCGATCATGTCTGAATTTGATGCCGAAGCTGTTCAGCACTGGGCGCGTGGGTTGGGGCAGACGCTGTTTGTCGGCTCGACGGGGCGCGTGTTTCCCGAAGCAATGAAGGCCTCGCCCTTGTTGCGGGCCTGGTTGGCACGATTGGACAAGGCCGGGGTCGAGATCAGGACCCGCTGGCGTTGGACTGGCTGGGAAAGTGATGCGCCGGTGTTCGACACTCCGGACGGGCGGCGCAGTGTTTCGACGGATGTCACCGTGCTGGCACTGGGCGGTGCAAGCTGGGCCCGCCTTGGCTCGGACGGTCACTGGGCGCAGATATTGGCCGGAAAAGACGTGGCTTTGGCACCCTTTGAACCCGCGAACTCAGCCATTTCCGTTGATTGGAGCCCATATATGCAGCCCCATTTCGGGGCCGCATTGAAATCGATCCGATGGATGGCAGGCGATTTGGAGAGCCGAGGAGAGGCTGCGATTTCCAGAACCGGTCTGGAAGGCGGAGGGCTGTATACGCTGACACCGGCCTTGCGCGCGGGGCAGCCATTGTTTGCTGATCTGACGCCTGATCTGGACCAACAGGCTCTGCTGGCGCGGTTGTCCGCGAAACGGTCGAAAACAACACTGTCCCAGTGGATGAGAAAATCGCTGAACCTGTCTGCTCAGAAAATCGCTCTGTTTCATGAAATGGCAAAACGCGGCGGCCACCCTCAATCCGTGCAAGTGAGCATGTTGAAAAAGCTGCCTGTCCGGCATGCCGGCCTTCGCCCGATGGACGAAGCCATTTCGACCGCAGGTGGTGTCAAACGGACAGCGCTGGATGGCGGGCTGATGCTGACAGCCCTGCCGGGTGTGTTCTGCGCCGGGGAAATGCTGGATTGGGAAGCCCCGACCGGGGGCTATCTGCTTACGGCTTGCCTGGCGACCGGGCGCTGGGCCGGTCGGTCTGCCGCGGACTGGCTGGAAAAGGCTGAATGACCTAGCGGGATCGCGCCAACATCGCCAAACGGATCATCGCGCGTTCCACCAGCGCCATTGCGGGGGCTGTCTGCCCCGCAGACCGCAGCGCCAAATCCGTATCGGTCAGAACCGTCAGCGCGGTTTGCAGCTTGGCCGCCCCCCAACCTTGTGCCTGCCGCAGGATACGGTCACGCCGTTTGCCGTAAACCGGCGGACGCAGCTTGCCGATGCCCTGCGCAGCACCACCGGGATCAGAAGCGCAGGCATAGAGTGTCCGAAAATGCCGCATCGCTCCGATACACAGAGTCACGCCATTGGTGCCCTGCGCCTGCAATCTCCGGATCAGCGGCCCGATCTCACCGGCGCGGCCTTCGGCAACGACGTTGAGAACATCATCCAGCGCCGCCTCGGTCGAGCGCGGGGCGCAGGCCTCGATATCTTCGATTGTCAAATCAGTGCTGTCACCGCGTTTGTAAAGAGACAGTTTTTCAATCGTTTGGGCGAAATCACCGGGGCTGAGGCTTACTGCCAATTCGCTGATTGCAGACATGACATCACGGGGCACGTTTTTCATACCCGACTCGGCAAGAACCCGTTCCACTTCGGCGCGTGAGGGAGGGTCGTCATAAATGCCGACGGCATAGGCGGCAGGGTGGCCTTCGAACGCCTTGCGGATCTTCGAGCTGGGTTTCAATTGCCCCGCGGTCACGATGATCTGGGCGTCTCCGGGGGCCCAATCTTCGAGCGCGGCCAGAATTGCCGACGCCGCGGTTTCGGTTGCGTCTTCCACGAAAACGGCACGTGGACCGGGAAAGAAGCCGACCGCCTTGACCGCGTCCAGCAGCAGGGCGGGATCACCACGCAGATCGCCACCGGGCATGCGGGTCAGGCGCATTTCTTCTTCGGCTTGGGGGCCAAGCAGAGCGGCCAGCACCTGTTGCCGCTTGAGCGCAACCCGCATCGCATCCGCGCCATAGATAAGCAGCCCGGTCTTGTCCGCGTCCGGCTTGGCAAAATACCCCTCAGCCTCGCGCGGGCTCAGCTTCATGCGGCCAGATCCGGTGTGGCGTAAAGACGGTTCATGATCTGACCCGACAGAATCATCATCAACCGTCTCTTGGCATCGCGCTCATCCGCCAAGGTGGAAACGGTCGATCCTGCGGCAGAATATGACACGAAATCCGCCACCGAGCCCGAGGCGATGATCTGACCGGTTGCGTTGGAGCGCAGGTTGTATTGCGCGCGTCCGTCGATCGTGTAGCGCTGCGTTTCGTTTGTGGTGGTGATTGCTGCGCCACGCGTTACGGTCGAAACTTGAACATCCAGCTTGTAATCGTTCACCGACCCGGCGCTTCGCCCCAGTTGCTGTTCCAGATTTTGGACCAGCAAATAGCTTTCCACGGTGTTGGGCGCCGACACCTCGACGCGGCCATATAAGGCCGAACCCGATCCACCAGGTGCATAGACGGGCTCAAAGCCGCAGGCGGCCAGCGCCAGCGGCATCAGCAAAAAGGTTCTGCGATCAAACGACGACATTCACAATCCGGCCCGGAACGACGATCACTTTCTTCGGCGCATTCCCTTCCAGCGCCTTTTGGACAGCTTCGGTGCTGAGCGCGATTTTTTCAACCTCGGCTTTGTCCAGATCCTTGGCCACGCTGATTTCCGCGCGACGCTTGCCGTTGATCTGAATCGGCATGGTGACGGTGTCATCGACCAGCATCGCCTCGTCGGCGACGGGCCATGGCGCAACGGCCACAAGGCCTTCGCCGCCCTGATGGGCCCAAATATCTTCCGCCAGATGCGGTGTCATCGGCGACATCAGCTGTGCCAGCGTTTTGATGGCCTGCTTTTGGGCCGCGGCACCTGCCTTGGATTTCGCCAGGGTGTTGGTGAAGGCATAAAGCTTGGCGATGGCCGCGTTGAAGCCAAAGCTTTCAACACCCAAGGTCACATCGCGGATGGTTTTGTGCATCTCGCGCAGCAGTTCCTCATCGCCTTCGCCTGTGGCGTTCGGGTCCATGGCGCCGATCTTGTCGCAGAGATTCCAGACTCGGTTGAGATGCTTGTACGCGGCCTCGGCCCCCGCAGCCGTCCATTCCACGTCCCGTTCGGGTGGCGAATCGGACAGCACGAACCAGCGCGCGGTATCGGCGCCGAAGGCCGAGATGATACTGACCGGGTCGACAACGTTCTTCTTGGATTTCGACATTTTGGCCGATGGGATGATCTCGACCTCTGTGCCGTCAGCCAGTTTTCCGTCCGTGACCTCTTCGGGCAGGTGATAGACCGGACGACCGTTGGCATCGCGGGTTTGGTAGATCTCGTGCGTCACCATGCCTTGGGTAAACAGCGCGTCGAAGGGTTCGATGGCTTTGTCCGGCAAATGCCCGGTGATGTTCATCGCGCGGGCGAAGAACCGCGAATACAGCAGGTGCAGAATCGCGTGTTCGATCCCGCCGATATACTGGTCAACATTCATCCAGTATTCCGCCTCGGCCAGATCGGTGGGCGTTTCCGCGCGCGGAGCGGTGAAGCGCGCGAAATACCACGACGAATCCACGAATGTGTCCATCGTGTCGGTCTCACGCTTGGCAGGGGCGCCACAATTCGGGCAGGCGCAGTCGCGCCAGGTCGGGTGACGGTCCAGCGGGTTGCCCGGTTTGTCGAAGGTGACATCATCGGGCAGGCGAACCGGAAGGTTCTCTTTCTTTTCAGGGACCACACCACAGCTTTCGCAGTGAACGACTGGAATCGGACAACCCCAATAGCGCTGACGGCTCAAGCCCCAGTCTCGCAGGCGATATTTCGTGACCCCTTCGCCCCAACCGGCTTTTTCGGCGAAATCGATGGTGGTGTTGATCGCCTCTTCTCCGGTTGCTTCGGTCAAGCCTGCGAAATGGTTCACCCAGCGGACTTTCTCGGTCTTTGGCGGGACAAAGGCGATCTTGTCGACCGGCGTGTCGTCGTCCAGCGCAAAGAACGTATCGATCACCGGCAGATCGTATTTGCGGCAGAAATCAAGGTCGCGTTGGTCATGGGCCGGGCAGGCAAAGATCGCGCCGGTGCCGTAATCCATCAGGATGAAATTGGCGATCCAGACCGGCAGTTCCCAGTTCGGGTCCAACGGGTGCTTGACGCGGATGCCGGTGTCGAAACCCAGCTTTTCGCCAGTTTCGATGGCCTCTTCCGTGGTGCCGCCCTTGCGGCATTCGGCAACGAATTCAGCGACCTCCGGGTTCTCGGCCTCAAGCTGTTTGGCGATCGGGTGATCGGGCGAGATCCCCACGAAGGATGCTCCCAGCAGCGTGTCGGGGCGCGTCGTGTAGACAGTGATCGGTTCCCCACCATCGGTGCGCTCGAACCCGAATTGCAGGCCGCGCGACTTGCCGATCCAGTTTTCCTGCATCAGTCGAACCTTGGCGGGCCAGTTTTCCAGCGTGTCCAGAGCGTTCAGCAGTTCTTCGGAATAATCCGAGATCTTGAAGAACCACTGCGTCAGCTCGCGCCGCTCAACCAACGCGCCCGAGCGCCAGCCGCGCCCATTTTCCACCTGTTCATTGGCCAGAACGGTCATGTCGACCGGATCCCAGTTGACCACGGCGTTCTTGCGATAGACCAGCCCGGCCTCAAGCATGTCGAGGAACAGCGCCTGCTGCTGGCCATAGTATTCCGGATCACATGTGGCGAATTCACGGGACCAGTCGATCGACAGGCCCAGTGGCTTCATCTGGGCGCGCATGTCGGCGATATTGCCGTAAGTCCACTCTTTGGGATGGCCGCCGATCGCCATGGCAGCGTTTTCCGCCGGCATCCCGAACGCGTCCCAGCCCATGGGGTGCAGAACATTGTGCCCGGTGGCCAGCTTGTGCCGCGCGATGACGTCGCCCATCGTATAGTTGCGCACATGCCCCATATGGATTCGGCCGGACGGGTAGGGGAACATCTCAAGCACATAGTATTTCGGCTTGTCCGCCTTGTGGTTGGCGGTGAAGATTCCTGCCTTGTCCCAGGCCTCTTGCCATTTTGCTTCGATTTCGGTGGCCGAATAGCGCGACATTTTGCGGTCCTTCGTGAATGAAAACGCCGGGTAGGAACCCGGCGTGGTATTAGTGTGATTTTCGGCGGAGTGCTAGAACTTGTTGTCCGCGATGCGCAGCTGACGCGCGCGGGACAGAATCGCATCCTCCACCGCACGGGTTGTTGCCGCGCTTACCGGGGCGCCGCCGCTGGATTGCAGGGCGACGGACAAAGACCGGGCCGCAAGCGCCGGATCACTGATGTGTACGGTCGCCCTGTATGACCGTCCTCCGCCCGGAGGAGTGCCGTAACCCGTTACGATCACTCCGGTAAACGGATCGACCTCCTGCACAGGCAAGAAGTTCAATATGTCCAGAGAAGCTGCCCACAAGTACCGGTTTACATTGGTGGTCTGCTCGGCCGTGCTGCGGTCGAAAATGTCCCACAGCGTCGAACGTTCAGGATCGTTCAACTCGCGTTCATCGGAATTACCGCTGGCGGGATTGGCGGAATATGTCGAAGTGCTTCGATTCTGCCCGCATGCCGCAATAGTGGTGGTCAGCATGATTAATCCCAAAATCGTAGGCAGGCGCATTGTCAGCAGGTCCTGTTTTCACTTGTTGTGCAGTATTCAGGGCATACTCCTAGCCAAGGACCCTCGCTGCAACAAGCCTATTCTTCTGAAATGTAAGCGTGTCAGCCTGATCCGGGCAAAAACGAACTGTGGCATCCTTGCACCAATCTGACCCCAATGACGTGACCGGGTTTATGCCAAGCTTGCGCAACAGGGGCAAAAAGAGCGAAACGGTGTCCGTGCTGAGACATATGCCGAGGCATGTGTCGAGTAGATAACTCTTTTGAATGAAACCGAGGGAAACAAGATGAAAAAAGTTCTCTTCGCATCGACGGCGCTGATCGCGACCGCAGGCGTTGCAGCAGCTGAAGTTAACTTCAGCGGTTATGGCCGTTTTGGTATTGGCTACACTGAAGATCGTAGCGAAACCACCATCGTACGTGGCCCTGGCGCAGATGGCCTGAACGGGACAGCCGACGACGTCCTGGCAAGCTCGACCGCTCAAACCGACGACGTCATTCTGGTGTCGCGCTTCCGTCTGAACATCGACGGTATCGCAGAAACCGACGGCGGCGTACGTTTTGAAGGCCGTGTTCGTCTGCAGGCCGACGAAGACGCCAGCAACGGTGAAGCAAACTCGGCCGGCCTGAACGGCGCGCGCTTCTCGGTCATCTACGGTGGTCTGCGTGTTGACGCGGGCAACGTCGCAGGTGCCTTTGACAACCTGGCAAACTACTACGGCAACGAAGTAGGTCTGGAACTGTTCGCTGGTCAGTACTCGGGCGTTAACTATAACTTCCTGGCGTACTCGTCGACCGGTTCGGGTGCGAACGCTGTGTTCTTCCAGTACTCCGTAGGCGACTTCTCGTTTGGCGCATCGTATGACCAAGCACAGGCTACCGTTATCGGAGCTGGTGGTACAACTTCGACCACCGTTGACGCAGACCGCTGGGACATCAGCGCAACCTACACCTTCAACAACATCACTGCTGCTGTGGCCTATGGTCAGACCGACGCGGGTGTTGCCGGTGTAAGCGATCCGAGCCTGACCGTTCTGACCCTGGGTGGCGAATGGGGTGACTTCTCGGGTACTCTGTTTGTCGCGGACGACGCAACCCAAGTTGCTTCGACTGACGGTACTGCATGGGGTCTGTCGGCTGCCTACAACTTGGGCGCTGCAACCACCCTGCTGTTCACCTACGGTGACGGTAACGCTTCTGCTGACACTCAGCAGGTTGCTATCGGTGCGATCTACGACCTGGGTGGCGGTGCATCGCTGCGCGGTGGTCTGGGTGTAAACGACTGTGACTCTTGCGCAGACTCGACCATCAAGGCTGACTTCGGTGCTCAGTTCAACTTCTAAGCTGATCTGAACCGTAAGGTTTAAGGGCGGGTCTTCGGACGCGCCCTTTTCTTTTGTGCCGACTTGGTGTTTTTCTGCGCCAAAGACAGATTGAGGGCCCCATGTCGTTGCAAGAAATCACCTCACGCATTGCAAATGCCGAAGCCAGATCGGACCGCCCTGCCGGTTCCGTCAAACTGATCGCTGTATCCAAAGTACAACCGAATGAGCGGGTTCAGGCGGTGCTGGAGCAGGGCCACAGGTGTTTTGGTGAGAATCGCGTACAGGAGGCGGCCAGCAAATGGCCCGCTTTCAAAGAGCAATTCGATGCCGTCGATCTGCATCTCATCGGCCCGTTGCAGACCAACAAGGCCAGGCAGGCGATGGAACTGTGCAATGCGATCCATTCGGTCGACCGCCCCAAACTGGCCAAAACCCTGGCGCGGCTGGCGCAAGAGGTGGGATACTGCCCCGACCTTTTCATTCAGGTCAACACGGGTGAAGAAGCGCAGAAGGCAGGCGTTCTTCCTGCGGATGCGGACGGGTTTATAGCGGAATGCCGATCGCTGGACCTGCCGGTGCGCGGGTTGATGTGCATCCCGCCGGTCGATGAAGAACCCACTTTGCATTTCGCCCTCTTGGCCAAGATCGCCGCACGCAATGGGCTTGAGGGGTTGTCGATGGGGATGAGCGGTGATTTCGAGCAGGCCATCGCCTTGGGCGCGACCCATGTTCGTATCGGGTCGGCCATTTTTGGTGAGCGGGTCAAACCTCAGGGATGATCAGGCGCGTTCCAAGGGCAATTCGCCCTGCAATCCAGTGCAGATGGTCCCGACGGAAGGCAATGCAGCCCTCGGTGGGGTAGCCGGGCCTGCGCCATTGATGCAGAAAAATCGCCGATCCCTTGCCGGGAACGGCATTCGGCCAGTTCCAGTCGGTCAACAGGACCAGATCATAAAGCGGATCAGCCCGGCGCAGTTTTTCATGACTGAACGCATAAGGGGCGGGCACCATGTGATTGTAGTGGCCGTCCTCGACGTCATCCGACCACAAGTCCTGCGGCCCAATCGGGATCGCCCAGAAGTTGGGGGCGACCAGCCGGTCGGGCCGGTAGAGCATGCCGACGATTCGATGGCATCCGGTAGGCGTCGCCCCATCACCCTCGTGTTTCGTGTTGCTCAATCCGCCTTTGCCAATCGAGCAGGGGAACGTTCTGCCAAGAAAGCGAACGCCACGCGGGGTGAGCACAAGATCGTCTGGGGTCACAACAGGTGCCCAGATTTCGCGGCTTTCGTGGCCAGGTATCCCCGGTTGTGCGCGGTTTCACCCACTTTCAAAGGAACGCGCTCGGTCACGGCGATCCCCGTGCGTTCCATCATCGAGATCTTGGCAGGGTTGTTGGTCAGCAGGCGCACCGAGTTGAAACCCAGAGATTTCAGGATATCCGAGCCGAGTCGGAAGTCGCGCTCATCATCCTCGAAACCCAGCCTGTGGTTTGCTTCTACCGTGTCAAAACCCTGATCTTGAAGAAAATAGGCACGCATCTTGTTGGCCAGCCCGATACCACGCCCTTCCTGGTTCAGATACAGAAGAACGCCAGCCCCTTCGGCCCCCATTTGTGCCAGCGCGCCCCGCAATTGCGGACCGCAATCGCATTTCAGGCTGCCCATCAGATCGCCCGTGAAACAGGCGGAATGCAATCGGGCCAGCACTGGTTTGTCCCGATCCGGGCGGCCTATTTCGACTGCGTAATGTTCTTCTCCGCCATCTTCGGGGCGGAAAACATGCAGGCGGCCGGCCTCGGATACTTCCATCGGAAGACGCGCGGCAACCACCTCATGCAGGGCGCTGCGGTCCGCCAGATGCGGGGCGGCGCGCGTGTGGTCAATGCAGGTCAGGCCGTGCGATACGGCAAAGGCCCGACCGTCTTCGACCGGCACGACGACCGCGGCGGGAAGAATGCGCGCGGACTTGGCCAACGCAATCGCGATGCGGTGCAAATTGGCGTTGCCGTGGCGCTCGGTCATCAACGGGCCTTTCATCGGCGCGTTCAGATCGTCCGAGGGATCAGCAACCGCCTGCACCCAAGTGATATCTGCATCGGCGGGAATCGAAACGCGCGCGAGATCGCCGTCATAGGCCCGCGCCTTGAGTGTTTCGGCCCGCCGCCCGGTAATGGCCACCACCGGGTCTCCGAGCTTTTTCAGATCGGCCAGGCGTTGAGGGTTGAGCGTTTCCGCAGAGATCGCCACAACGCTAAAGCCGCTGTCATCGGTCAGCACCACTGGAACGCCCATGCGCAGATCGGCCCGGGCCCGGGCAAGAAGTTCGGTGATATCGGGGATGAGGCTCATCTATGTTACCCTATAACGCTCAGCCCTTCTCCTAGCTGTTTCGAAAGGAAATGTGAAACATTTCTGCCAACTCTGACACGAAGGCGTGAAACCGTTGCAGCAAATCTTGTTGATTGCATATTCCGCGCGCAAGTGATGGAAAAGCGTTTGGAGGATCGGGAAATGGCTCAACTCAAGAAAATCCTGTTGGTGGACGATGACGAGGATCTGCGCGAGGCGCTCAGCGAGCAACTTGTCATGACCGAAGACTTTGACGTTTTCGAAGCGTCAGACGGCCAGTCCGCGATGGAGCGCGCACGCGAAGCGATCTATGATCTGGTTATTCTTGATGTGGGTTTGCCGGATACCGACGGGCGGGAACTGTGCCGCCTGATGCGCAAACAGGGCGTCAAAAGCCCGATTCTGATGCTGACCGGTCATGACAGCGATGCCGATACGATCCTGGGCCTGGACGCCGGCGCGAATGACTATGTCTCCAAACCGTTCAAATTTCCGGTATTGCTGGCCCGGATCCGCGCTCAGTTGCGGCAGCACGAACAATCCGAGGACGCGGTATTTGTTCTTGGCCCCTATACGTTCAAGCCGGCGATGAAGATGCTGATCACGGAAGAAGACCGCAAGATCCGTCTGACCGAGAAGGAAACCAACATCCTCAAGTTCCTGTACCGATCAACCGACGGTGTCGTGGCGCGGGATGTGCTGTTGCACGAAGTGTGGGGATACAATGCGGGGGTCACGACCCACACGCTGGAAACCCACATCTATCGTCTGCGTCAGAAGATCGAGCCCGATCCGTCCAATGCGCGCCTTTTGGTCACAGAATCGGGTGGATATAGGCTCGTGTCTTAACTGGTTGTGGATTGATGTGGATCAAAGTGATACTCTGCACTCATAATTAGGTTACTCCCAACCCGTGCATGTCCGGGTTATGACATGTACCTCCCTGTTGGACTGCCGGGCCGAATGGCCCGGCTTTTTTTCGCTGCTGAGGGGCGGTTTCCACACAAGGCAGACAGCAGCACTGACCGGTATTCGACCAATGGTGGAGGTGAGTTCTGCCGCGGTTCACCCTTGCGCCGGGGCAACGGCGCGCTGGTAAAGGTGCCACGTGGTGTGGCCTAAGATCGGAAGGGTAAAGATCAGGCCCAGAAACGCCGGAACCAGCGACAGCAGTATGGTGACCGAGATGATCGCCGCCCAGCCGAGCATGACCGCCGGGCTTTCGGATACGACGCGCAATGAGGTCAACATGGCAGAGATGAAGTTGGTGTCCCGGTCCAGCAGCAAGGGCATGGCGACGACGGTCACCGAAAACAGTACGGCTGACAGGAACGCGCCGACACAGGTGCCTACGGCAAGGAAGATCCAACCCTGCGGCGTAAAGAAAACGGTGTTCAAAAACCCGTCGAAGTCCGAGAAGGATGCGTTCTGGAGGATGATCGCCAGCCAAAGCCGGACCTGGTAGATCCACACCCAGAAAATGAAAAGTGTGACAAAGGCCATCCAGCCCAATTCGCGTTTGCGTTGATTGGCCATGACGTTGAGGATTTCAGCCCAGCCAAAGCTTTCGCCTTTCTGCAAGCGGCGCGACATTTCATAAAGCCCGGCGGCGGCGAAAGGCGCGACCAGCGGAAAACCGACAATGGCGGGAATGATCATCCAGATCTGGCCAAGCCAGATCAGAGCCCAAACCAGCAGAATTCCGAATACTGCATAGAACAGACCGAAAAAGCCGCTCAGGACAGGGCGGGCCAGAAAGTCGGAAAACCCGGCTTTCAGCGACGCCCTGATGTCATCCGTCGTGATCTTGTTGACCTGCGGCATGTCCCGCTGCTGAGGCGTCAGATTCTCCGGTGGCGTGGAACCTGCGGTCTCGGATGCCATGACACACTCCTCCCAAAGCATGGTGCCGGGCCGGTCTGTTCGCGAACAGACCCAGCGGTGAAACAGACATTCCTCATTCGCAGACAAGTCTGCATCAGGCGAGATATCAGGGCAAGGGAAAGCATGAATGTGACGCCCGCCTAACTGCCGGCCTGTGGTCCTGGCATCGGGCCGCCTTTTCTCGTGGCAACTGGCGTTGTGCCACGCTAACCTGCGCCAATCGCGACAAAGGAATCCCCGACATGCCTTTCACCCTTGCCACATGGAACATCAATTCTGTTCGCCTGCGCGAGCCTATCGTGCTGAAATTGCTGCAAGAAGAAGCCCCTGATGTATTGTGCCTGCAAGAGTGTAAATCACCGGTTGAGAAAATCCCGACTGAAGGGTTTTCCGAGCTGGGCTACACCCACATGATCGCGCGCGGGCAGAAGGGGTATAACGGCGTCGCCATCCTGTCGCGCCTGCCGATGGAAGAGGTGGGCGACAAGGATTTCGCGGGTCTCGGACATGCCCGCCATATTGCCGGGCGGTTGGAAAATGGTGTCACGATCCACAATTTCTATGTCCCGGCGGGCGGCGACGTGCCGGACCGGGAGGTGAATGAGAAATTCGGCCAGAAGCTCGACTATCTCACTGATATGCGCGATTGGTTCCGTGCGGAAAAGCCGGCTAAATCCATCCTTGTCGGCGACCTGAACATCGCTCCGCGTGAGGATGATGTGTGGTCACACAAACAACTGCTGAAGGTCGTCTCGCACACGCCCATCGAGGTCGAGCATCTGGCCGAGACACAGGAAGCAGGTGGCTGGGTCGATATCACCCGTCAGGACATCCCGGAAGGGCAGCTTTACAGCTGGTGGTCCTATCGCGCCCGGGATTGGGATGCGGCGGACAAGGGGCGCCGGCTGGACCATATCTGGGCCACGGCCGATATCTCGAACGCGGGCCATTCCAGCCGTATTCTGCGAGACGCCCGTGGGTGGGAAAAACCAAGCGATCACGCTCCGGTCTTTGCCAGTTTCGACGTCTGATCCGCAACTCAGCACTTGGTTTCCGCGGCAAGCGGCTGCATATAGGGCGCAAGTTCGAACGAAAGAGTGATTGCCATGGACCTTCTGAACGGCGGAAACGCCCCAGCAACCGATCTGATCAAAGACGGGACCGAGGCCACTTTCATGGCCGATGTGGTGGAAACCTCGCAGGAAACACCTGTGATCGTCGATTTCTGGGCACCTTGGTGTGGCCCGTGCAAAACCCTTGGGCCGATGCTGGAAGAGGCTGTGACAGCCGCGAAAGGCGCGGTGAAGATGGTCAAGATCAATGTGGATGAGGCACAGACAATTGCCGCGCAAATGCGCATCCAGTCGATCCCGACCGTCTATGCCTTTTTCAAGGGCCAGCCTGTGGACGGGTTTCAAGGCGCGTTGCCGGGATCCGAGATCAAGGCTTTCGTCGACCGTGTGATCGAAGCCGCAGGGGGGGAAAGCCCGGGGGGCCAACTGGATGATGCCGTGCAGGCTGCTGAGGAAATGCTTGCCGAAGGCGCGGCTGCGGACGCGGCTCAGACCTTTGCCGCAATTCTCGGTGAAGATCCGAACCACGCCGCGGCGTACGGTGGGCTGGTGCGGGCGCATATCGCCACCGGTGATCTGGAGCAGGCAGAAGCGATCCTGAACGGCGCTCCGGCCGAGATCTCCACATCGGCCGAGCTGGAGGCCGCACATGCGCAGCTGGAGCTTGCAAAGCAGGCAGCAGATGCCGGCCCCGTCGCCGAGCTGACGGCGGCTGCCGAGGCGGATCCGGACAACCATCAAGCCCGCTTTGATCTGGCGCAGGCGCTGCATGCGAACGGCAATGTGGAAGAAGCCGTGGCACAATTGCTGGAACTGTTCCGCCGGGATCGTGAATGGAATGAAGGCGCAGCCAAGACACAGCTTTTCACCATCTTCGATGCGCTCAAGTCCAATGACCCGATTGTTCTGAACGGACGTCGCAAACTCAGTTCGATGATATTTGCCTAATCTCTCATCAGAGCTAGACTCGGATACATGATGCATCCCGCCGACCTGCCGGAAACGGTATCAGTTTTTCCCTTGCCCGGGGCGCTGCTGCTCCCGCGTTCGCGCTTGCCGCTTCACATATTCGAGCCGCGCTATCTTCAGATGCTGGACGACGCGTTGAAAACCAAGGAACGGTTGATCGCAATGGTTCAGCCGAATCCTTCGGTCAATGACGACGACAAGCTGCACCGTATTGGATGCGCAGGGCGGGTGACGCAGTTTTCGGAAACCGAAGATGGCCGGTACCTGATCACGTTGACCGGCATATCCCGGTTCAGGGTCATGTCAGAGCTGGATTCGTTCACGCCCTACCGGAGGTGCGCGGTCTCGTGGGACGGGTTCGACCGTGATCTGGGAAAGGCCGAGAAAGACAACGGGTTTGACCGCAACGCGTTCCTGACACTGTTGGAGCGTTTCTTTTCATCCCGTCAATTGTCCACCGACTGGGATTCGCTCAAGGACGCAGAGGATGAGCTTTTGGTGAATTCCCTGTCGATGCTTCTGGATTTCGACCCCGAGGACAAACAGGCCCTGCTGGAAGCCCCCTGCCTGCGCACCCGGCGCGAAACGTTGGTGACGCTGATTGAATTCGCCTTGCGCGGCGGATCAAACGAGGAAAAACTGCAATGACCGATCCTGAACACGCCTTTGATCGCCACATGCTCGAGGCGATGATCTGCCCTCAGACGCATACGACCCTGCACTATGACGCCGAAAAGCGAGAGCTTGTTTCAAAAGCGGCGGGTTTGGCTTTTCCCATCCGCAACGGCATTCCGGTCATGCTGGTCGATGAGGCCCGGCAGCTGGATTAAATCGGGCGCCCTTGCAACAGCTTGGGCAGATCCCCGGTCAGCCCGGCCGCTTCGCGAACGAAACCGCGACGGAGGCCGGGCAAAGCGCCGACAACCCCCATGCCAATGTCACGCCCAAGCCGCAGCAGCGGGTTGTCGTTGGAAAACAGCTTGTTGAAGATATCCGTCGCCATCGCCAGCGAGGCCGTGTCGAAACGGCGCCATTCCTGATAGCGCTCCAGTACCATCAACGAGCCGATATCCTCGCCGCGCCGTCCCGCCAAAGTCAGAACCTCAGCCAGAGCGCCGACATCGCGCAGGCCAGCGTTCAGGCCCTGACCGGCAATGGGGTGCATTCCGTGCGCGGCATCCCCGACTAGCGCCATGCGATCACTGATGAAGGAATTGGCGATGGTCAGGTTCAGCGGATAAGTGAAACGATCACCCGCCAGACTGATTTCACCAAGAAAATCGCCAAATCGCGGGCGTAGCACTTGCACGTAGTCATCCTCGGGCAGGGCGTTGATGTGCTGTGCGGTGTCGGTGCGTTCGCTCCAGACGATGGAACTGCGATTGCCAGTCAACGGCAGAATCGCCAGCGGACCGGGTGGCATGAAAAACTGATGCGCAATGCCATTATGCGGCAGCTCATGTTCGATGGCGCAGACCAATGCCGTCTGGCCGTAATCCCAACCGGTGCGTTTGATGCCGGCCCGTGACGCGGTTCCGCTGCGGCGACCGTCACAGCCAACCAGCAGGCTGCCGCCCAGGGTTGTGCCGTCATCCAACGTCACGGTCACGCTGGCCGCGTCGGCCTGTTGCGAAACGACGGATTTGCCGCTTACCTGGGTGATGCGCGGTTCTTCGGCCATCGCGTCCAGAAAAGCACGGCGCAGGTGGCGATCCTCGACCATATATCCCATCGGGCCTTCTTCGATTTCGGCATGGTCGAAATGCATGAAAAAAGGCGATGGCCCCGTTCCGGCATGTCCATCTGTGACCTTGATTTCCAGCATCGGTTGGGCGTGCTGCGCGACGCGGTCCCAAATGCCGATGGCATCCAACAAACGCTGTGAGGCCAGAGCCAGCGCATAGGCGCGCCCGTCGAATGCCGCGTTTCTGCGCACCTTTTCGACCAACGCATCGATCACCGTGACCGAATGACCGGTTTGTGCCAGTGCCAGCGCCAAAGCCGGGCCGTTCAACCCGCCGCCCACGATCAGAATGTCAGAAGCCTGTGTCATGCCCTGCAATATGCGCGCCCTTTCGGGATTGTCCATGTGCAGTCCTGTCGCTACCGTCACCCAAAGACGAAAAACCGGGAGGGATGAGATGCAGGATTGGTTGACAATGACCGCGTGTGATTTGGGCCGTGGCATTGGCATGGGTCAGATCGATCCGGTCGAACTGACGGAAACCTACCTGTCCGCTATTGACGCTCATCCGCATCGGGACCGCATCTATGCCCGCATTACCCATGACCGCGCCCGGGCTGAGGCTGAAGCCGCTCGGCAACGAGCGCAACTGGGCCTGCGCCGGTCGCTGCTGGATGGCGTCCCGATCAGTTGGAAAGACCTGTTCGACACCGCCGGCACCGTGACCGAGGCGGGTTCGGCTCTGCTGAAGGATCGCGTGCCGGATGCGGATGCGCTGGTGCTGCGCAATGCGACTCAGATGGGCACCGTTTGCCTGGGTAAAACACATATGAGCGAGCTGGCCTTTTCCGGCCTCGGGTTGAATCCGATCACCGAAACCCCGCCCTGCATTCATGACGAGGCAGCAGTGCCCGGGGGGTCGTCTTCGGGGGCTGCGGCCTCGGTCGCCTGGGGGTTGGCGGCGTGTGGCATCGGCTCGGACACGGGTGGTTCGGTGCGTATCCCGGCGGCTTGGAATGATCTGGTGGGGCTGAAAACCACTGCGGGGCGGCTCAGCCTGGAGGGTGTGGTGCCGCTGTGCCTGCGTTTCGACACGGTTGGACCTGTGGCGCGTTCGGTCGAGGACGCGGCGCATGTGCTGGCTCTGCTCGAGGGGGGAACACCTGCTGATCTGCGTGGCGCTTCGCTGAAAGGACGCCGTTTTGCCGATTTGCAGAACATTGCCAAGGACGACCTGCGCGACACACCGCGCAAGGCATATGACGAAGCCGTTGCCCAACTTGCCGACGCGGGGGCCGAGATCGTGCCGTTGGAAGTTCCCGAGTTGAACGAGGCCATGACGTTGACCAGCATCGTATACACGACCGAGGCCTATGGGCTGTGGCGCGATGTCATCGAAGCCAAGCCCGAGGCAATGTATCCCGAGATTCTCGAACGCTTCCGCATTGGCATGGGCTATTCGGGCCCCGACTATGTGGCGACCTGGGCCAAACTCAAGGCATGCCGCAGCGCCTGGGACGTGGCGACCGCCGGGTTTGATGCGGTTCTGGCGCCGACAGCGCCGATTTTGCCGCCCAATCTGGAGCGCTTGCTCAGCGATCACGACTATTACGTAACCGAGAATCTTCTGGCCTTGCGGAACACGCGGATTGGCAATCTGATGGGGCTGGCGGCGCTGAGCCTGCCCACCGGAACGCCCGGCTGCGGGTTGATGATGCTGGGCTATCCCGGCTCGGAAGAGGCGTTGTTGCGGCTGGGTTCGGCAGCGGAAACGGTGCTGGCCTGAATGCCACAATCCCCTGATTCGGAACCTCTTTGTCTGGACGAAGAGGCACACGGACTGTAATCTGCCAAAAAAACGGGGCGCCAATGACCCCGATATTGAGGCAGTACCATGGTTTTCCCCGAGCGGTTTTCGAACCTACCGGCTTATGCATTCCCGCGTCTGCGCGCCCTGTTGAATCACCATCAGCCGGGCGGTGATGTCGTTCACATGACCATTGGTGCACCGACACATGATTTTCCGGCTTGGGTGACGGATGTCATCATGGAAAACGCCGCCGGGTTCCAGGGATATCCCCCGAACGAAGGGTCGGATGACCTGCGCACGGCGATTACGGATTGGATCAAGCGGCGATATGGGGTTCAGATGGACCCTGATGCCAACGTGATGGCGCTGAACGGCACGCGCGAGGGGCTATACAACGCCGCCATGGCTTTGTGCCCGGAACAGAAGAACGGTCAGCAGCCGATCATCCTGTGCCCGAACCCGTTTTATCAGGTCTACATGGTCGCCTCGCTGTCGGTGGGCGCGCAGCCTTATTTTGTGCCCGCCACCGCCGCGACGGGCCATCTGCCGGACTATGCCGGCCTGCCTGCGGACGTGCTGAACCGCACCGCCGTGGCCTATATCTGTTCACCCGCCAATCCGCAGGGGGCCGTTGCCTCGCGCGAGTATTGGGCCGACCTGATCCGTCTGGCCGAGCGGTACGATTTCCGTATTTTTGCGGATGAGTGTTATTCCGAGATTTACCGTGAAGAAGCCCCGACAGGTGTTCTGACTGTCGCGCAGGAGCTGGGCGCTGATCCTGAACGGATCACGCTGTTCAACTCACTTTCCAAACGTTCGAATCTGGCCGGTTTGCGGTCGGGGCTTATCGCCGGTGGCCCAAAGACGATCAAACAGGTCAAGCAGTTGCGCACCTATGCCGGGTCGCCTCTGCCTCTGCCCTTGCAAGCTGCCGCGGCAAAGGTTTGGGCGGATGAGGAACACGTTCGCGAAAACCGCGCGCTGTATCAGGAAAAGTACGCCATTGCGGATGAGGTATTCGCAGGCGTGCAAGGCTATATGGCGCCCGAGGCCGGTTTCTTTCTGTGGCTGCCGGTCGAGAATGGTGAAGACACCGCATTGAAAGTCTGGAAGGAAACCGGTGTCCGGGTCCTGCCGGGCGCATATCTTTCACAAGGCGATCCGGGAAAGAACCCGGGCGAAGGATTTATTCGGGCTGCATTGGTGGCCCCAAAAACAGAGTTGCAGCGTGGTCTGATCACACTCCGCGACTGCATCTATTCGTGAGGTACGAGGGCAAAATGGCATCATATAACGCGCGCAACCGCGATCCATTGCTGGACAGCACAACGCAGGCAGCCCTTGAGCGACGCAGCAAGGAGTTGATCGGCATCGCCCTGATCCTGCTGGGTTTGGCTGCGGCCGCGATGATCTGGTCCTACACGCCCGATGATCCAAACTGGATGGTGTCCACCGACGCGCCGGTGCAAAACTGGATGGGGCGGATTGGGGCCTCGATCGCCGCACCCTTGTTCATGATCGTCGGCTGGGGAAGCTGGGGCATCGCATTGGTTCTGATCGGTTGGGGTTTTCGGTTTGCGGGCCATTTCGGGGAAGATCGCGCCATTGCGCGTCTGATTTTTGCGCCGATCTGGATCGCCGTCGTCTCGGTGTATGCCGCAACCCTCGTTCCTGATGCAGACTGGCGCGCGACCCACAGCTATGGTCTGGGCGGTTTGTTCGGCGATACGGTCATGGGCGCGTTGTTGACGCTGTTGCCGATTTCGTCACATTTTCTGGTGAAGCTGATGTCGCTGGCCATGGCGGTCGGGATGATTGCGCTGGGTATTTTTGTGCTGGGTTTCACCAAAACCGATGTCAAGCGGGGTTTCCGGGCCTTCTTGCTGGGGCTTGTGATGGCATATGATATGCTGATGACCCTGATGGGCCGTGGTGCAGCCTCGGCTGCGCAGGCGGCACGAGATCGTCGCGCGCAATGGGAAGAGCGCAAACTTGCGCGAACCGCAGGGGCCGAGGCCGTGTTCGAGGATGATCTGGCTTATACCGATCCAATCTTTGAAGAACCTGAACCGGAAAGTCCCGAACCTCCGGTCAAGTCCGGTCTGTTGGCGCGTATGCCGTCACTCATCAGGCGCCCCGATCCCATGCCCGAGCCAGAGCTGGTCGATCCGGAACCAATCGCGGGTTTCGACGAAATGCCGGGTGAAGATCGCATCCGTTCGAAAATCTCGGCCGCTGTGCGCAATCGCAAAGTGGCGACCGGTGAGTTGACACCCGAACCCGACCCGAACCTTCCGCTGACCAAGGGCCGTGGCCGTCGCCCGGGCCCGCTGATCCTGAACGCAAGCCAGCCGGATGGTCTGCCAATGGAACCGCCGGTGACATCAGCAGGACTGCCGCCCGAGCCGCCCGTAACAGCGGGTGACATGCCAGACTGGCAAGAGTCCACGCCGTTTGAAAATGCGCCCGAACCCATGCGGAACCACTATGCATCCGAGCCGGATCTGGAGGACGAGGTATTCGAGGATGTCGAAGAAGCTGTTTTGCAACCACGCCCGGCGATGAAAATCCCGGTAGCCGAACCGCGCAAGCCCGTGGTCGCGCAACCGGTACGCCGTACACCGCAACCGTCTCGCCGCGCACAGGCCGAGGCACAGCCTGCATTATCCTTTGAAGAGCGGCACTCGGACTTCGAACTGCCACCTCTGGGCCTTTTGTCGAATCCGGCCAGCATTCAGCGCCACCATCTGAGCGATGAAGCCTTGGAAGAAAACGCGCGGATGCTGGAAAACGTGCTGGATGATTATGGCGTGAAGGGTGAGATCGTCAGCGTTCGCCCCGGCCCGGTCGTCACCATGTACGAACTGGAGCCCGCTCCGGGGCTGAAGGCAAGCCGCGTGATCGGCCTGGCCGATGACATCGCGCGTTCGATGTCGGCCCTGTCAGCGCGGGTTTCGACCCTTCCGGGCCGTTCGGTGATCGGCATCGAACTGCCGAACGAAAACCGCGAAATGGTGGTTCTGCGCGAAATCCTGGCCAGCCGCGATTTTGGCGATGGCAACCAGGCACTGCCGTTGGCCTTGGGCAAGGATATCGGCGGCGAGTCCGTCGTGGCAAACCTCGCCAAGATGCCTCACCTACTGATTGCTGGTACAACCGGTTCCGGTAAGTCGGTGGCGATCAACACCATGATCCTGTCGCTGCTGTACAAGCTGACGCCGGATGAATGCCGCCTGATCATGATCGACCCGAAGATGCTGGAACTGTCGGTCTATGACGGCATCCCGCATCTGCTGTCGCCCGTTGTGACCGACCCGAAAAAAGCGGTGGTCGCCCTGAAATGGGTCGTGGGCGAGATGGAAGATCGCTATCGCAAGATGTCCAAAATGGGCGTCCGCAACATCGCGGGCTATAACGGCCGGGTGAAGGATGCGCTGGCCAAAGGCGAGATGTTCAGCCGCACGGTGCAAACCGGGTTTGACGATGAAACCGGTGAACCAACGTTCGAGACTGAAGAATTCGCACCCGAAGCGATGCCCTATATCGTTGTCATCGTCGATGAGATGGCCGACCTGATGATGGTAGCAGGAAAGGAAATCGAAGCCTGCATCCAGCGTTTGGCGCAGATGGCGCGGGCCTCGGGCATTCATCTGATCATGGCCACACAGCGCCCTTCGGTCGACGTGATCACCGGTACGATCAAGGCGAACTTCCCAACGCGGATTTCCTTCCAGGTGACGTCGAAAGTCGACAGCCGCACCATTCTGGGTGAAATGGGGGCCGAACAGCTGCTGGGGCAGGGCGACATGCTTTACATGGCTGGGGGTGCCAAGATTACCCGCTGCCACGGACCCTTTGTCTCGGATGAAGAGGTCGAGGAAGTCGTCAACCACCTGAAACAGTTCGGTCCGCCGGACTACATTGGCGGTGTCGTCGACGGTCCGGCCGAGGAAAAGGCTGACAATATCGATGCCGTTTTGGGTCTGAACACTGGCGGCAATACGAACGGAGAGGACGCGTTGTACGATCAGGCGGTGGCAATCGTGATCAAGGATCGCAAATGCTCGACCTCGTATATCCAGCGGAAACTTGCCATCGGCTATAACAAGGCGGCGCGCTTGGTTGAGCAGATGGAGGACGAAGGCGTTGTTTCTGCGGCAAATCATGTCGGTAAGCGGGAAATCCTCGTCCCCGAGCAGTAAGATATTTAATAACAAGGGCAGAAGGCCTATCTGTACGGCATGAAACAGATTGCTTTTGCCCTTGCTTTGACACTGGCCGCACCCGCCGCATGGGCGGCGGAGAAGCTGCCGCTCTCGCAGATTTCCAATTACCTGAACGGGTTGAAGACGGTTCAGACGACATTCACCCAGGTGAATGACGATGGCTCGCTGAGCACCGGCAAGCTGTGGATGCAGCGCCCCGGCAAGATGCGGTTTGAATATGACCCGCCCAACAGTGCCGTGGTGCTGGCAAGATCCGGAAGCGTTCAGATCTTTGATCCGAAATCGAACCAGCCGCCCGAGCAATACCCGCTTAAGCGCACGCCGCTGTCCATCGTGCTGGCGCGCAACGTGAACCTGAGCCAGGCGAATATGGTTGTAGGTCACAGCTTTGACGGCACGGCCACCGTCGTCACCGCGCAGGATCCCAAGAACCCCGAAGCGGGCCGGATCGAACTGATGTTCACGGACAATCCGGTCGAGCTGCGCAAGTGGGTGATTCACGACAATGCGGGCAGCCAGACAACGGTATTGCTGGGCGCCATGAATGAAGGCGGTCGCCTTGATCAGAAGCTGTTCTCGGACAAAAAGAGAAGCGGGTCAGGCAATCGCTGACCCACTTGTGCGTATCAATACCGGCAGTTTGCCAACTGTGCCTGATATAGTTGTGCGCGTGCGTCTACGTCATTGGCAACGTTCAACAACCAGGATTTGCTGTTGTAGCTGCCACGGGCGTACCCTGTATGACCTTCGTGATAGGCCAGGTATTGATTGCGCGTATCTGCCGGGTGGATACCGTTTCGCTCGTAGCTTTTGTTCATGTACCAGCCGATAAAATCCGAGGCGTCGCGGATGCGATCGCGCTTGGCCCGGCGTTTTCCTGTTTCACGCTGGTACTGTTCCCATGTGCCGTCCAGTGCCTGACCATAGCCGTAAGCGCTGCTTTGACGACCCATCGGGATGACGCCCAATACGTATCTATGCGGAGTGCGCGCATCGTGCCGATAGCGGCTTTCCTGATAGATGGTCGCCATCTGAACGTGAACCGGTACGCCCCATTTGCGCTCGGTGTTCTTGAAGGCTTTGATATAGTCGGGTTTTTCACGCGCAATACTGCACGCATCGTTTAATCTGCTGGGCGGCTGTTTAGAGCCGCCCCCACAGGATGCCAGAAGCAGCACCCCTAGGAGTACGAAAAGAATTCTGCTCATGTGCCTCGTGCCTTTTTTTGTGTATTCTAGCGCAGATTGAGCGCTGAGGAAATCACAATCGCTATAAAATGATAGCCAGAACAGCCGGTAACGCCGCTACGGAAAGCAGTGTGGACACCATGACCATGCCGGCGACGGCATCGGACTCGGCCCCGAACCGTTCGGCCAACAGGTAAGAGGTTACGGCAACCGGCGTACAGATTTGAAGAACCAGAACGCCAAATGCGATCGTACCCAAATCAAACCATCCTCCGATTCCCCATCCAAGCGCAAAGCACACCGCCAGTTTCAGCGCTGACAGCCACAGCGCCCGCCCCAGGCTGTGCGAGGTCAGACGGGCGATTGCCACACCCAACGTGACCAACATCAGCGGAACAGCCATTTGCCCCAAAAGCTCCAGCGTGTTGGTCAGAAATGTCGGCGTCTGCCACCCCTGCCACAGAAACACTGCGCCAAGGATCGTCGCCCAGGCCATTGGTTGGCGCGCAACCTGTCCCCACGCACCTTTCCCGGCGACCAGATAAATCCCGTAAGTGAAAGAAAACAGCGCGGTAACTGACAGAAAGACAACAGCATATCCCAGACCAATCTGACCAAAGGCAAAGATGCACAGCGGCAGGCCCAGATTTCCGGTATTGCCGAAGATCAAAGGTGACAGATATGTTCGCGGGTCCAGTCTCAGCCCTCGAACGATCAGCCAGAACACAACCACCAGCAGCAGATTTGCGACCAGTGTCGCCATTGTGAAGCGTGACAGATCATTGCCCGGGATCTCGGTTTGCATCAGGGCAACAAAGATCAGACTGGGCATTGCCAGCATAGTTGCAAAGCGGGTAACGAATTGCAGGCGGTATTCAAAGCCCAGCTTTACCCATGTAAAACCAACAGCCGCCAATAGAAAAACCGGCGCCACGATTTCGAACACTGTCAGTATAAGGTTCACAGACTGTTTCCCTGATTTTCACATCAATGATTGGCTTTTCCGCCCGGAAACGGGTAAAAAAAGCGTTGGGGGCTGATACAATGCTAAAGACACGTGCAAAATACGGCTTGGGCCAGGTGGTTCGTCACAAGAAACACCCTTTTCGAGGGGTGATTTTTGACGTGGATCCCGAGTTTTCGAATACCGAAGAATGGTATCAGGCCATTCCGGAAGACAGCCGCCCAAGGAAAGAGCAACCGTTCTACCATCTGCTGGCCGAGAACGACCAATCCTTCTATGTTGCTTATGTTTCAGAACAAAATCTGGTTGCAGACTATTCAGGCGAACCGGTCGAGCACCCGGATATTCCCAATATGTTCGGACCGTTCGAAGATGGTTCATACCCCCTGCATTTCCACCTGAACTAGCAGAGCCGAACCGGCGGGCATAGGTCTGCCGCAGATCAATATCCAAGCGCACAGCCGTCCTTGCGTGGGTCGCTGGCGCCTTCCAAAACGCCGTCGTTCCGGATTCGGATCGCTTGCGCTCCGCCAAGAGGTGTTTCCGGCACTTCAATATTGTGGCCGATATCGGACAATTGTTTCGCGATTGCCTCGCTATACCCACGTTCCAGTTTCAGAACCGATCCGTCGAAGAAAGCGCGCGGCGCATCGATGCTTTCCTGCAACCCAAGCCCGAAATCGGTAAGATTTGACACGAAACGCGCGTGTCCGGTTGGCTGATAGGCACCGCCCATGACACCAAACGGCATCGTGACCCGACCGTTCTGCGCCAACATTCCCGGAATGATCGTGTGCATCGGGCGTTTGCCGCCGCCCAGTTCGTTGGGGTGGCCGGGCTGCAATGTGAATCCTGCCCCGCGGTTTTGCAGCAATATGCCGTATTTTTCCGACGCGATACCGGATCCAAAGCTGTGAAAGATCGAATAGATCAGCGAAACAGCCATTTGGTCGCGGTCGACCACGGTGATGTAAACCGTGTCCTTGTGAACCGCCTCGGTCAGAGGCGCCGCAGCAGGCATCGCCTTTTGGGGATCGATCAAAGCAGCCAATCTGGCAGCGATATCCGGATCCAGAAAGCGCTCCACTCTTGCCATGTGGTCGGGATCCGCGATGAACCGGTTTCGAGCGTCATAGGCCAGTTTGGTGGCCTCGGCTTCGATATGAATACGCTCCGCTCCGAATGGATCCATCGAGGCCATGTCAAAGTGCTTGAGGATATTCAGCAGCAAAATCGCGGTTGCGCCCTGGCCGTTCGGTGGATGTTCCACCAAATCCACGCCTTTGTAGGCCCCATGTATCGGCTGCGTTTCGGTATATCTTGTGTGATGAAAATCCTCAGCGGAATGGACACCACCCCTTTCCGAAAGTGCGGTAATCATATCATCGGCGATTTCACCTGAATAGAACGCGTCGCGCCCGTGGGCCGCGATTTGGCGCAATACCTCCGCCTGTCCCGGCGCACGGAAAACCTGCCCGATCGACGGGGCTTGCCCGTCAATCAGATAGTGGTCGCGGGCGGCGCCCTGAAGTGTTGCGGCCCCCGATTTCCAATCGAAAGCGACACGGGGAGCCACCGGAACACCCGCTTCAGCATAATGAATCGCCGGGTTCAAAATCGCGCCCAACCCCAGGCGACCCTCGGTCTGGGCCAGGTGGCAGAAGGCATCGACGGCTCCGGGAATGGTCACAGCATCCGGCCCATCCAAAGGTACGGATGACAGGCCCTGATCGCGCAACATCTGGGATTGCGCGGCAGCCGGTGCGCGACCCGATCCGTTGAGCGCGCGTATCCTGCTTTCGCCGGCACGATTGAACAGAACGAAGCAATCGCCGCCCAATCCGGTCATCTGAGGTTCGCAAATCCCCAGAAGAACAGCCCCGGCGATCGCGGCATCCATCGCGTTGCCGCCCTGGCCCAAGATATCGATGGCCACCTTTGCCGCCAGCGGATGCGACGTTGCGCACATGCCTTGCGTGGCAAAAACTTCGGATCGGCCCGGGCTATGCAGATCACGCATGGCGAATTCTCTCTCTGTGGAACAAGAGAAAGCTATTCACTGATCAGCGATTGTCCAGCAGTTTCGGGGGGGAAGTTCCTCGGCGCCATTCACTGGGTGGGGGCTGTGATATGTGGCGCCGAGGGAAGCTATCTGAGCTACGAGTCACTGTATGGCGGTTGTTTGCGGCGCGACAATGTTTCGAAAATGACCTTATTGTGACCAATTGCGGTCGATCACCAGTTGGGTTCAAAGTCAAACCGCAGGGACAGACGGTTGCATCCACCGCGCCGCTCGTACCGGATATCACTGGTGAGGCGATGAATCAGGAACCAGCCGAACCCACCTTCGGGGAGGTCTTGCAGATCCGTTCCAATCGGAGCAGGGGTGCCATCCGGAAGTCGGTATCCAGGCAGCGGGCGCCCCGTATCCGAGATCAAGATGTCCAGAAGATCCCTGTCCAGCCGACAGGTGACCTGAACCTTGGCCGCGGCGATGCCATTGTAAGCGTGTTCCACGACGTTGTTGATGGCTTCAGCCAATGCAATCTTCACATCATCGGCTTTATGGGGGGGCAACCCCCGTTCCGCCAGACCGACGCTGAGCTTTGCAATGCCCACACTGGCCTCTGATTCCGTCGCAGGGAAGGTCAATTCCAGACAGGTCTTGTTTTCAATCGGCTCCACGCCATCTATCCCCTGCTGCCGTCAGGCGTCCGTCTCTGACAACGCGTCATCCAGTGTTTCAAAAAGCCTGAAAACCGTATCCATGCGTGTCAAGCGAAAGACTTTTTCGACCACTGGCTGCAACCCGGCCAGATCAAGCCTCCGGTCTTTTCCCAGCTGTTTCATTGAGGCAACGATTGCACCCAGACCGCTGGAGTCAATGAACTCGACATCGGACAGATCCAGAACAACGCGATGAGCGCTGTCCTCGGTATTGGCGCGCATGTCTTCCTTGAACTGAATGGCCATTGCAGCATCGATCCGGTCGGCATGAACGGTGATGATCTGAGTTTCGCCGGTTGTCTTGCTGGTCAGCCCCATGATCCTGCCACTTTCCAAACTGAAATTGAGTCGTAGAAATACGCTAGACGGCAATTCTTACCATTCGGTATTCAAGGGCCGGAAAGCAGGAGGAAAACCCGGATGAGAGACGTTGTTATAGCAGGGGCTGCCCGTACACCGATGGGCGGGTTTCAGGGCATGTTTGACGGTGTTGCTGCGGCTGACCTCGGGGGCGAAGCGATCCGCGCGGCTTTGCAACAGGCAGGGGTGCAGACAGTCGACGAAGTGCTGATGGGTTGCGTTTTGCCGGCCGGGCAGGGTCAGGCACCTGCGCGGCAGGCCGGATTCGCGGCAGGATTGGGCGAAGAGGTTCCCGCCACCACGCTGAACAAAATGTGTGGTTCGGGGATGAAGGCCGCAATGATGTCCTTTGACCAAATTGCCTTGGGTCACGCAGATACGATGGTTGCGGGCGGCATGGAAAGCATGACCAACGCGCCGTATCTGCTGCCCAAGATGCGCGGCGGTGCCCGCATTGGCCACGGCCAGGTGGTTGATCATATGTTCCTCGACGGCCTTGAAGATGCCTATGACAAGGGCCGTCTGATGGGGACCTTCGCCGAAGATTGTGCCGAGGCGTACCAGTTCACCCGTGAAGCACAGGATGAATACGCGCTGCAATCTTTGTCCAACGCGCTGTCTGCGCAGGAAAGTGGTGCATTCGATCAGGAAATCGCGCCCGTTACGGTCCGGACGCGCAAGGGTGAAATTCTGCTGGAGACAGATGAGCAGCCAAAATCCGCCCGCCCCGAGAAGATCCCGACGCTGAAGCCTGCATTTCGCAAGGACGGTACGGTGACGGCCGCCAACTCGTCTTCGATTTCGGATGGCGCGGCGGCGCTGGTTCTCGCGTCGGCAGAGGCCGCCGAAGCGCAGGGCATGACGGTTCGGGCCCGGATTTTGGGTCATGCGAGCCATGCTCAGGCCCCCGGCCTTTTCACGACGGCTCCGGTCCCGGCGGCGCAGAAGCTGTTGTCGCGCATTGGCTGGAGCAAGGATGACGTCGACCTGTGGGAAGTGAACGAGGCCTTCGCGGTTGTGCCGATGGCATTCATGCACGAAATGGGCTTGCCGCGAGACAAGGTGAATGTGAATGGCGGCGCCTGCGCCCTGGGCCATCCCATCGGTGCCTCTGGTGCCCGCATCATCGTTACGTTGTTGAATGCGCTGGAAAAACGTAACCTCAAACGGGGCGTCGCGGTGATCTGCATTGGCGGTGGGGAAGGCACGGCCATTGCCATCGAACGCGTTTGACCCTTCATCTTTTTCCAAATACTCCGGGGGGTTCGGGGGCCGTGCCCCCGACCATCCGAAGGGGTTGCAATCAATGACTGCCGATTATGAAACGCTTGCCAAAACCATCGCGGCCCTGACCGAAGGCGAAACGGACCAGGTTGCTCTCATGGCCACTGTCGCCTGCGAGGTTCACCATTCCGACGATCGTTTTGACTGGACCGGGTTTTATCGTGTCACCGAACCGGGCGTTCTGAAGATCGGGCCCTATCAGGGTGGGCATGGTTGTTTGGTCATCCCGTTCGAACGGGGCGTCTGCGGTGCCGCCGCAAGAACGGGCGAAACGCAACTGGTGCCGGATGTCGATGCGTTTCCGGGTCACATCGCCTGCGCCAGCTCAACCCGGTCCGAACTGGTTCTGCCCGTGCGGGATTCGTCGGGAAAAGTCATCGCCGTTTTTGACATTGACAGCGACCAGCCGGATGCTTTCACGCAACAGGATGCGCAAAATCTGGAAGACATTCTGACCGCCGTGTTTGCCGGGCTCTGACCGCTGCGGTCGTTGCGGATTTGCATCAACCCAAGGGATTCCCGGGCGATTGAACGGCCCGGCTGACTTCGTCTTGCAGGCTTCGAAGCGATCTCCTATCAAAATCCATAGCGAAGTTTCGTTTTGGGGTGTTTCTCACGGATGCAAGAGTCTGACATCAATCCGACGGTCGCGGATGAAGCGCCTCCAAAAGGGATCAGACGCGCCCATATGGCGACATTCCAGGATCGCATCGGCGTATTGCCCCATTCGGTGGCAAGCATCGCGCATCAGGTCGACAGAGTTTTCATCTGCCTGAACGAATATCAGGAAGTTCCCGATTTTCTGGGAGAGTTCGACAACGTCACCGCCGTGATCCCCGACCGGGATTACAAGGATGTCGGCAAGTTCATTTTCCAGCCGGATCCGGCAGATACCGTTTTTCTGGTCGACGATGATATCGAATATGCGGACAACTATGTCCGTCAGACCATACGCCGGGCGCGGGGCGTCGGACTGGAAAAGCGTGTCTTCGGCTATCATGCCACGACGTTCACAAACCCGACGCCCAGGTCGATACGGCAGCGCACGTTGTTGCGTATGAACCAACGGCTGACCTACTCGACCAGGGTACACCAGTTGGGAACCGGAACCGTCATGGTGTCCGGGTCGCTGTTCCCGACACTGGAATACATGGAAGGCAGCGAGAAGTTCGTCGACGTGCGTTTTGCCCGTTACTGTTTCGAAAACGGCATCGAAATGTGGACGCTGCCCAGAAATCGCCGCCGATTTCCCAGCTTGCTTGCCGGGCTTGAGCCGGAAAAGCGCGAAACGATCGCCGACAGTTTCACCCGTCGCTGGCCTCAACATGTGTTGGATGAAGTGAAGGTTTTTGCCGGCCTTCAATTCTAAAGCCGGGCGGGCTTTGCACGATTCAGGCTTTTCCAAAACTATCTCTGTCGCGAAGGGTTTCCCATGTCGCCGCAGCGCGACGGGGGAACGATATGTGCTGTCTTTTTGAAATGAAGCCCTTGTACGGCAAAAACTGAAATCCGGCTGCTGCGCCCCTGCGGTTTTTCTGGTGTTTCAGGGGCCTGTGCGCCTGCTGGTCCTCAATTCTGTCTTTCGCACACGATGAGGATCGACACCCCATTGAAACCGGGCGTGAAAAAACGCTTGGAAATTTCACCGACTTGCTCCATCGTGAAAAACGAAGGAAGAATTTCACGAGATTCGGAGCGGCCTGTGAACAGCCAAGCCCCCCAAAGCGCGACCCTTGGTGCTGACCTGAGGGCCTTGCGCAAGGCCAGAGGGTTGACCCTGACCGAGATCGCAACTCGGCTGGATCGCTCTGTCGGTTGGTTGAGCCAGGTAGAGCGCGATTTGTCCGAGCCTTCAATCTCGGACCTGCGCCAGATTGCAGAATGCCTTGGCGTGCCAATGTCGATGCTGTTTGCGCATTCCGCTGCCCCAGCAGACGAACAGGGCTACGTCGTGCGCGCCGGGTCGCGTCGCCCGATGGGGTCGGGCGAAGAAGGCCTGATCGAAGAGTTGCTGTCGCCGGATCTGACCGATGATTTCGAAATGGTGCATTCCACGTTCGAGCCAAACTCACGGATGCAGACACCCGCCAACCGCCCGACCCAGGAAGTGGGCTATATGATTTCAGGTCGATTGAACCTGACGATCGGGTCGCGTGAATTTCTGGTGGGGCCGGGCGACAGTTTTCGGATCAAACATGAACCTTATCAATGGGCCAACCCCTATGAAGAGCCTGCTGTGGCCATCTGGGTCATTGCTCCGCCGGTGTACTGATGTCATTCGAGGCCTGGACCATTTTCGCGCTGTTCTGGGTGGTATTCGTCACCACACCGGGGCCGAACGCGGTCAACTGCATCTCGAACGGGATGAGCCTGCCGTTTCCAAAGGCCATGATGGGTGTATTGGCCATACTGACGCAGGCCAGCATGTTTTTGATTCTGTCCGCGCTGGGCGTCACAGCCCTGATTGCCGCTTCTCCGACCGGGTTTTTCGTAGCCAAGCTGGTCGGCGCGGGCTTTCTGATCTGGTTGGGCGTGCGGGGATGGATGAATGCCGGCAAGCCCGCTCCGGTCTCGGAACGCCCGGCCCGGCACGTTTATCTGCACGCGCTGGCAGTGGCCACGATCAACCCAAAAAGCGTCGCGGGCTATCTGGCCGCGTTTTCGCAATTCGTGCAGCCGGACGTGCCGATCTGGCAGCAGATGGTCGTGATCATGCCAACCGCACTTTTCATCACAACGCTCAGCTATACCGGTTTTACCGTGTTGGGCGCTTTGATGGGCAAGGCGGCGCTGGGCGCAGTGTTCAACATCTGGGTGCGCCGGGTGATGGCGGCCTGTTTCATAATCTACGGCGTGTTGTTGGGAACCAGCACCGCGCCTGCGGCAAGGGGGTAATCTTATGTACAGAGGGTCCTGCCTTTGCGGTTCAGTTACCTTCACCATCGAAGGAGACCTTTCTCCGCCTTCGGTCTGCCATTGCGGGCAGTGCCGAAAGCAATCCGGCCATGTCTGGGCCTCGACCACGACCCATCAGGACAATCTGAGTTTCTCGGCCCGCGACACGCTGAACTGGTTTCGCGCATCAGACATCGCACGGCGCGGGTTTTGCAGCAAATGCGGCTCATTTCTCTTCTGGCAACAGACCGAAGAGGACACGATTTCGATTGCCATGGGCGCGTTCGATGCGCCCACGGGCCAAAAGCTCTCGAAGCACATCTTTGTGGCTGACAAGGGCGACTATTACGACATCACGGACGATCTGCCCCAACGGGCACAGTAACAGGGACCAAGACACATGAGTGATTTTCCGACAAAAGCCCGCGTGGTCATCATCGGTGGCGGTGTGGTGGGGGCTTCCTCGCTGTATCATCTGGCCAAGAAAGGCTGGACCGACTGCGTTCTGCTGGAAAAGAACGAACTGACCGCAGGTTCGACCTGGCACGCTGCGGGCAACGTGCCGACTTTCTCGACCTCGTGGGCGATCATGAACATGCAGCGGTATTCGACCGAGCTGTATTCGCGTCTGGGTGAAGAGGTCGACTATCCGATGAACTACCACGTGTCCGGCTCGATCCGTCTGGCGCACAGCAAAGAGCGGATGCAGGAGTTCCAGCGGGCCATGTCGATGGGCCGCTATCAGGGAATCCCGATGGAAATGTGGACGCCGGAGCAGGCCAAGGAACGCTACCCGTTCCTGGAAACTCATGATCTTGAGGGTGTCCTGTATGACCCGACCGATGGCGATATCGACCCCGCGCAGCTGACCCAGGCGCTGGCCAAGGGCGCGCGCGACATGGGCCAGAAGATCATCCGGTTCTGCCCTGCCACCGGCGTCACCCAGCATGACGACGGCACCTGGACCGTGCATACCGAGAAGGGTGACATCGACTGCGACTATGTCGTCAACGCTGCCGGATACTACGCGCAGCGTGTGGGTGAATGGTTCAAGCCTTATGGTGGTCGCACCGTGCCAGCGATGGTCATGAGCCACCAGTATCTACTGACTGACGAGATCCCCGAGGTCGAGGCCTGGTCGAAGGAAAACGGCGGCAAGCTGCCGCTACTGCGAGACGTGGATATTTCCTACTACCTGCGGCAGGAAAAGCATGGCTTCAACCTCGGCCCCTACGAGCCCAACTGCAAGGGCCACTGGATGACCGAGGACGACCCGATGCCCGAGGACTTCAGCTTCCAGCTGTGGAACGACGATCTGGACCGGATCGAGGATATCGTCACCGACGCGATGGAGCGGGTACCGCTGATGGCGACCTCGGGCGTGGGCCGCGTGATCAACGGCCCGATTCCCTATGCGCCCGATGGCCTGCCGCTGATCGGCCCGATGCCCGGCGTCAAGAACGCGTTCGAGGCGCATACCTTCACCTTCGGCATCGCCCAGGGCGGCGGCGCGGGCAAGGTACTGGCCGAATGGATCGTGGATGGCGCCACCGAATGGGATATGTGGGCCGTCGATCCGCGCCGCTATACAGACTACACCGATCAGGACTACTGCAACCAGAAGGGCATGGAAGTCTACGGCAACGAATACGCCATGCACTTCCCGCATCATGAATGGCCCGCCGCGCGCGACAAGAAGCTGTCGCCCGTGCATGCCAAGGTCAAGGAACTGGGCGGCGTCATGGGCGTCTACAATGGCTGGGAGCGCGCCAACTGGTTCGCGCAACCGGGCGATGACACCTCCAAGGAAAGCACCCACACCTGGGGCCGCTCGGGCCCGTGGGAGCAGCGCATCAAAGAAGAATGCGAAGCCGTGCGTGACCATTGCGGCGTGCTCGACCTGCCGGGTTTCTCGCGGTTTGTCGTCAAGGGCGAAGGCGCGGCCGAGGCGCTGCGCGGGCTGGTCACCGGTGGCCTGCCCAAGGTGGGCCGGATCAACCTGGTCTACATCGCCGACGATCGCGGCCGCATCCTGACCGAGATGTCCTGCATGCGCCTGGGTGAGGATGACTTCGTGATGATCACCGCCGCCACCGCGCAATGGCATGACCGCGACATCCTTGTGAACGCGATGCCCGCGGGCGTCACCGTCGAGGACGTGACCACCACCCGCGACACGCTGATCGTGACCGGGCCGAAATCGCGCGAGATCCTGTCGGGCCTGACCGATGCCGACCTCTCGCTGGGCTGGCTGACCCATCAGGCGGCCACCGTGGCCGGACAGCCCGCCCACCTGATCCGCGTGTCCTTCGCCGGCGAACTGGGCTGGGAGGTGCATGCGCTCAACGAGCACATGCCCGCGATCTATGACGCGATCCTTGCCGCCGGGGCCAAGCCGTTTGGCATGTATGCGCTGAACAGCCTGCGCATCGAAAAGGGATACCGCGCGTGGAAGGGCGATCTGAGCACCGACTACTCGCTGCTGGAAGGTGGGCTGGAGCGCTTCATCAAGTTCGACAAGCCGCAGGACTTCCCGGGCAAGGCCGCGTTGCTGGCCGAAAAGCAGCGTGGAGTGAAGAAGTCTTTCGTTACGCTGGTCGTCGAGGCCGGTGACTGCGATGCGCCTTACATGTCCTGCATCTGGCAGGGCGATCAGATCGTGGGCGAGACCACATCGGGCGCCTGGGGCTATCGCGTCGGCAAGTCCGTCGCGCTGGGCATGATCAAGGCCGATCTGGCCAACCCGGGCACCGAGCTCGAGGTGGAAATCTACGGCGAAAAGTGTCGCGCCGTGGTACAGGAGGAACAGCCGCTGTGGGATCCCGCAAACGAGCGGCTGCGCGCCTGACACAAGGAGGCCCATATGCGCCCGCGATATTCCAAGCAGGGACCTGGTGAAGGTCCCAACTATGACTGGGAAAACGACCATACCTTCGTGAAGGTTTCCGGTCAGGACACGGGCGGAGCCTACACACTGATGGAAGACAACTTGAAGGCCAGCTTCGCGCTTGGCCTTCATCGCCACGACAGCCATGCCGAGACGTTCTATTTCCTGGAGGGCGCCGTGGATTTCTATGTCGACGGAGACTGGCACCTGTGCACGCCGGGCACCACCATGCATGTTCCGGCGGGTGTGCCGCATGCCTGCCGGGTTGCCGACAAAAAACCGGCACGGATGCTCATGATCTTTCAACCATCCGGGTTTGATGGTTTCCTTGCGGAACTGGCAAGCATGACCCCGGCGGATTTCGAGGACGAGGCCAAGATGGCCGACCTGAATGCCCGATATGACATCGTGCCGATGGGACCGGTTCCGCCCCATCCCGACGACCAGACCTGAGAAGCCAGCGAAATGAATGCTCCAAAGACGATGTCCGGTGTCTATCTGACGGGTCACGGTGGCCCCGAAGTTCTGGAATGGCGAGATGATATCCCGGTTCCTGAACCCGGGGCAGGGCAAGTTCTGGTTCGGGTCGCCGCCGCAGGCGTGAACAACACGGATATCAACACACGGGTCGGTTGGTATTCCTCGGACGTCACCGGCGCGACGGATGCCGTTGATCAGAAGGTCGAAGCGGGCGGTTGGGGCGGTGCATTGCACTTTCCCCGCATTCAGGGCGGAGATCTTTGCGGCATCGTGGAACAGGTTGGGCCGGGTGTTGCCTTCAAACCCGGGCAGCGCGTGACCTGTCCGATAAACCTGCCGCGCCCGCGCCCGGGAAACCCGCAGGGCTTCATTGCGCTGGGTTCCGAAATCGACGGGGCTTTTGCGCAGTACTGCCTGGTTGAAGCCGATGATCTCTATGACGTCAGCGCCTCGCCCCTTTCGGATGTGGAAATCGCCGCCATTCCTTGCGCCTTCGGGACGGCGGAAAACCTGCTGACCCGCGCAGGCGTGACTGCCGGGCACAAGGTGCTGATCACCGGCGCCTCGGGTGGCGTCGGGCTGGCGGCGGTGCAACTGGCCGCCCTGCGCGGGGCGTCGGTTTGGGCTGTAACAGCGGGCACGAAAGCCGAGATCGTGAAATCCCAGGGGGCCGAGAATACGTTTGACCGGAACGACCCGCTTCCGCAGGATATGTTCGATGTGGTGATCGACGTTGTGGGTGGCCCGGCCTGGCCATCGCTGATCCTTTCCCTGAAATCCGGCGGGCACTATGCCGTTTCGGGGGCAATAGCAGGCCCGATTGTCGAAGCTGATCTGCGGGATATATATCTGCGCGACATCACCATACATGGGTGCACGCACCAGGCGCCCGAAGTCTTTGACCGTCTTGTTGAACTGGTGAATACCGGACGGATCAAGCCACTGGTTTCCCGGACCTATCCGTTGAAGGATATTGGTATTGCACAGGCTGATTTTCAGTCAAAGACTCTTCCGGGAAAACTGGTATTGGTGCCCTGAGGAGTAATGACATGGCGGATATCACTCTTTTGGACGGCTCTATCGGGCAGGAACTGGTAAAACGCAGTGGCGATCAGGCGACACCGCTGTGGTCGACGCGCGTGATGATCGATCACCCCGATTTGGTCGCGGAAGTGCACCGCGATTATTTCAGCCGGGGTGCGACGGTCGCGACAACCAATACTTATGCCGTCCATCGCTCTCGTCTGGTGCGGGTGGGGATGGAGGATCATATGCCTACCCTGATCGACACCGCCCTGACACAGGCCGTACGTGCCCGAACGGAAACCGGGGGGCGGATCGCGGGTGCACTGGGGCCATTGCTCGCTTCATATCGCCCCGACCTTAACCCGGACCCGGCGGATGCGGCTGAAAAGTTCGCCGAACTTGTGGCCATGATGGCCGCGCGGGTCGATCTGTTTTTGATCGAGACCGTCTCGTCGGTACAGGAAGCCGAGGGCGCATTGCGTGGCACGGCAGGATGCGGAAAACCGGTTTGGCTGTCCCTGTCGGTCAATGATGACGATGGCAGCCTTCTCAGGTCCGGCGAACTGTTGGCGGACATTGCTCTGCTGGTGGAGGAGTTTTCGCCCGATGCCGTGTTGATCAATTGTTCGTGCCCCGAGGCGATCCCGGCGGCGCTGGAAGTTCTGTCCGGCATGGGTCGGCCCTATGGGGCCTACGCCAATGGCTTCACGCATATTTCGGATGATTTCCTTCAGGATGCGCCGACCGTGGATGCGCTGCAAAAACGGCATGACCTTGGCCCCGGGGCTTATGCGGATCAGGTGATGCGGTGGATCGATCAGGGGGCAACGATTGTTGGCGGATGCTGCGAAATCGGGCCGGATCATATCGAAGAACTGGCGAACCGGTTGCGGGCCACCGGTCATAACATCGTTTGAAGAAAATGGCGGCAAAATCTACTTCGGACGCTCCAAAACAGGCCATCCGGCATTTCGACATCCTTGTCGCGCCGGGTTTCGTGCTGTTGGAGCTGGCGTCGTTGGTAGAGGTATTGAGGCTGGCCAACCGCGTATGCCCAAGCCCTCCGTTCACCTTCACCTATCGCTCGCTCAAAGGTGGCCCGATTGCCAGCAGCAGTGACGCCGTGGTTCAAACAGAAGCGGTGCCGTCACAGCCAAGGGCGGATTACCTGTTCGTAATCGGCAATTCAGACCCGGACCATCCGGATTTGTCGTTGGGGCGGGTGGTGTCGGACTATACCTTCCGGGACGCCAAGGTGTTCCTGCTGGCCGAAGCCGCCAGCCGCTATATCGACGAGCAGGGAACAGACGACCTGGCAACCCATTGGGAAAACGCATCGTTCCTGCGGGAACGCGGCGCCCGGTTCGAAGCCAAACTGTCGATCGCAACCGAACAGGGCGCGGTTGTGACATGTGCCGGGATGGAGGCCACTACGGATATCGCCTTGGCGGTGATCGGGCGCCATATCTCGGGGCCTGCGAAGATGACCGTGGCCGACATCATGCTGCATGAGAATATCCGCGATTTCGCTTCGATGCAGCCATTCTCGGGCGCCAAATTGACGGCGACAGGCGATTCGAAGCTGGATCAGTGCATAAAGCTTATGCAGGCCAATATCGAAGACCCCCTGCCGATCAATCAGATCGTCGAATCGCTGCACCTGTCGAACCGGTCCCTCGAGCGTAAGTTCAAAACCTTTTTTGGAACCACTCCCAACGGATTCTACCGGGAAATGCGACTGGCCAAGGCAAATAACCTGTTGCTGAACACCACGATGAGCGTACGCGAAATTGGTTTGGCCTGTGGTTTTCCGAACGGGTTTTCGTCTGTTTACAAAAGCTTCTTCGGGGTCACGCCCTTTGTCGTACGTCGGCAAAAGCGAGCGGCATCACATCGGTGAAAACTGCGGATTTCGTGACGTTTTTGGTGCATTTGTTGTCGATCTTCCGTGGCAACCTATGCCAAACCTGACACAGCGGAGATTTCAGGATGGTTGATCTTCCCAGCAAGGCCCGAGCGGTCATCATCGGCGGTGGCGTCATCGGATGCTCGGTCGCTTATCATTTGACCAAGAAGGGTTGGAAAGACGTCGTGTTGCTTGAGCGAAAGCAGCTGACAAGTGGCACCACCTGGCATGCAGCGGGTCTGATCGCACAGCTGCGCGCCACCGCAAACATGACCAAGCTGGCGAAGTACAGTCAGGAGCTGTATGGCTCACTCGAAGAGGAAACCGGTGTCGCCACGGGCTTCAAGCGCTGCGGGTCGATCACCGTGGCGCTGACCGAGGAACGCAAAGAGGAAATCTATCGTCAGGCTGCGATGGCGCGGGCGTTTGGCGTCGAGGTCGAAGAAATCTCGAATGAGCGCGTGCAGGAACTGTATCCGCATATCAATCTCGAGGGCGTCAAGGGTGCAGTTTATCTGCCGCTGGACGGGCAGGGTGATCCGGCCAACATCGCGCTGGCTCTGGCCAAGGGCGCCCGCCAGCGCGGCGCCATCGTCAAGGAACGGGTAAAGGTCACCGATATCGTCAAACAGGGCCGCAGCGTGACCGGCGTGGACTGGGTGGCCGATGACGGCAGCGCCTCGGGCCATATCGAGTGTGACATGGTGGTCAACTGCGCCGGCATGTGGGGGCACGAAGTTGGCCGAATGGCGGGCGTCAACGTCCCGCTGCACGCCTGCGAACATTTCTACATCGTGACCGAGAACATCGACGGCCTGACGCAGCTGCCGGTGTTGCGGGTGCCGGATGAATGCGCCTATTACAAGGAGGACGCCGGGAAAATCCTGCTGGGCGCCTTCGAGCCAAACGCCAAGCCTTGGGCGATGGCGGGCATCCCAGACAGTTTCGAGTTCGATCAGCTGCCCGAGGATTTCGACCATTTCGAACCGATCCTCGAAGCCGCCTGCAACCGCATGCCGATGCTGGCCGAGGCGGGCATCCACACCTTCTTCAACGGCCCTGAGTCCTTCACGCCCGACGACGCCTATCACCTTGGGCTCGCGCCCGAGATGGACAATGTCTGGGTCGCCGCCGGCTTCAACTCGATCGGGATCCAGTCGGCGGGCGGCGCGGGCATGGCGCTTGCCGAATGGATGGACAGCGGCGAAAAACCCTTTGACCTGGGCGATGTGGACATCAGCCGGATGCAGCCGTTCCAGGGCAACAAGCAGTATCTGTTTGAACGGTCCAAGGAGACGCTGGGCCTGCTCTATGCCGACCACTACCCCTATCGCCAGAAAGCCACCGCGCGCGGCGTGCGCCGGACGCCATTCCACCACCACCTGAATGAACACGGTGCCGTGTTCGGTGAACTGGCCGGGTGGGAGCGCGCCAATTGGTTCGCCAACGAAGGGCAGGAACGCGAATACAACTACAGTTGGAAGCGTCAGAACTGGTTCGAGAACTCGGCCGCCGAACACCGCGCTGTGCGCGAAAACGTGGGCATGTACGACATGTCCTCGTTCGGCAAGATCCGGGTCGAGGGCCCCGATGCCGAGAAGTTCATGAACTATGTCGGTGGCGGCGACTATGCCGTGCCCAATGGCAAGATCGTCTACACGCAGTTTCTGAACCGTTCCGGCGGGATCGAGGCAGATGTCACCGTCACCCGCCTTTCCGAGACCGCCTATCTGGTGGTCACCCCGGCGGCGACGCGCCTGGCGGACCAGACCTGGATGATGCGCCATGCGGGCAATTTCAACGTGGTCATCACCGACGTCACGGCGGGTGAAGGCGTTTTGGCGGTGATGGGTCCGAATGCGCGGGCCTTGCTGGAGAAAGTCTCGCCCAACGACTTCTCGAACGCGGCAAACCCCTTCGGCACCGCGCAGGAGATCGAGATCGGCATGGGCCTCGCCCGCGCCCACCGCGTCACCTATGTGGGTGAGCTGGGCTGGGAGATCTATGTCTCCTCCGACATGGCGGGCCACGTCTTTGAAACGCTGCACGATGCGGGGAAGGGCATGGGGCTGAAACTCTGTGGCATGCACATGATGGACAGCTGCCGGATCGAAAAGGGCTTCCGCCATTTCGGCCATGACATCACCTGCGAAGATCACGTGGTGGATGCGGGGCTGGGCTTTGCCGTCAAGGTGGACAAGGGCTGCGACTTCATCGGCCGCGAGGCGGTGATCGCGCGCAAGGAAAGCGGCCCGAAATCGCGCCTTGTGCAATTCCGCCTGACCGATCCCGAGCCGCTGCTGTTCCACAATGAACCGATCATCCGCGATGGCGAGTATGTAGGCTATCTCAGCTCGGGCAATTATGGCCACACGCTGGGTGGCGCCATCGGTTTGGGTTACGTGCCCTGCGAAGGGGAAAAAGCCGCGGACGTTCTGGCCTCGACTTACGAGATCGACGTTTGTGGCACGAAAGTCCGGGCCGAGGCGTCGCTCAAGCCGATGTATGACCCGAAATCCGAACGGGTCAAGGTGTGACCACGGGGTTCGGTGGGGGCTCTGCCCCCGCCGCCTTCGGCGACTCCCCCGGGATATTTTCGGCCAGATGAAGATTGGTGCCCCTTGTTCATCTGGCCACAAATATCCCGGAGCGCGAGGCAGAGCCTCGCATTTCAGACCTCGCGTGAAAAGCGTGGTCTGACAACTCATCAAACATTGTTATGTGACACTTCACTGTTTTCAGAGTTTTCAACCCGTTCATTTCTGCCTTAAACCGAACCGGTATCAACCGGAGACCCGATGTGGCAGACACGCTTCTACCTTCACAGAACACGGACACACCAAAGGGGCTTGCGCTGGCAGTCACGGCCTATGTCCTGTGGGGGTTCTTGCCTCTGTACATGAAAGCGCTGGATCATATGGGCGCGGTCGAGGTTGTGGCGCACCGTGTTATCTGGTCAGTGCCTGTGGCCGGGTTGTTGCTGGTTGTCCTGGGCCGAACCCGGGATCTGAAGGCCGCGCTTGGCAATCCGAAGATGTTGGGTATGGCCGCTTTGACAGCAGCGCTTATTTCCGTGAACTGGGCGATTTACGTATGGGCCATTTCCACGGGCAACGCACTGGATGCGGCGTTGGGTTATTACATCAACCCCCTATTCAGTATCGCGCTGGGGGCAATCCTGTTGAGGGAACCCCTGACACGGACACAATTGTTCGCGGTCGGATTGGCCGCGCTGGGTGTGGTAGTACTTGTGGTGGAAGCCGGTCGTTTGCCTTGGGCGGCTCTTGGGTTGATGATCAGTTGGGGATTCTACGCGTTCTTCAAGCGCTCGCTGCCGATTGGGCCGAACCAGGGTTTCCTGCTTGAGGTCCTGATCCTTTTGATTCCGGCACTGGTCTATGTCACCTTTCTGGGTGTGCGGGGCACTGGTCATTTCGGTGTCGCGATGTCGGACACCTTGTTGTTGTCCTGTGCAGGGGTCGTGACGGCGGTGCCGTTGCTGGTCTATGCAAACGGCGCCAAACTGGTGCGCCTGTCCACGATGGGCATCCTGCAATACATCGCACCGACCATGATCTTCATTACAGCGATAACCCTGTTCGGCGAGAAGATAGACACGGGCCGGATGATCGCATTCCCACTGATCTGGGCGGCTCTGGTCGTTTACTCGATCCCTATGATCCGGCAGGCGCGCGGTCAGGCCTGAAGCAACAGACGTGCGGCTGCATCCGCCCAAAGCGCATACGCCCGGGGGCTGGGATGATAGCCATCCGGTGCAGCCAATGCCGGGTCGTCCGGCAGGTCGAGTGGCAGGTGTTGAACATGCGGAAATGCAGCCGCAACCTCTTGCAACCCCTGATCCAGGCGCGCGGCCTGGCATCCAAGCACCCAGGCCAGCGGCTGAGGCAGGGCCGGAAACCTGTTCATCTGCGGGACTGCGGTTGCGACGATGCGACGAGCCCCCAGGTTTTTTGAAAGCAAGCGGATAAGGCGGGTCTGGCGGCGCGCAAATTGCTGGCGTGTCACAGCCCGGGTGACATCATTGACGCCGAGTGCCGTAACGACAGCATCGAATTCGCCTTCCATTTGCGAAAGACGGTCGATCGTGTCCTGGGTGGTGTGCCCGGTTGTCGCTTCCAGCTGCCATTCGACCGCATAGTGCCCGGCCAGACGGTTGACCAGATGGCCGGATAACGCCTGATCCTGCGTGCCTGCGCCCACTCCGGCTGCCGAACTGTCACCGGTGATCAGAAGCCGCAGACGCGGCCCGCGCCCTGTGCGGCCTTCGCGCGGGCCAGTCGGTTCCGGCAGCAACTGCGCGTTCCTGCGTACCGATAGGCCCTGCGCGGCAAGCACCGGAAGCAACGGAACCCGCAAAATCTGATCGGCAGCCAGTGAACGAGGCATTGTCAGCTCAGCGCGTTTTTGAATTCCAGAAAACGAGCGTCTGTCATGACCCGCGCCATCATGGCATCGCGCAAGGCACCTACCGTTTTGTAGGGGCGCATGACGACCTCGAAAACCTGGATCAACCCATCGTCGTTCAACGTAACAAGATCCACGCCGATACCATCCAGATCACCGACTTTGCATTGAAACTCCAATGCCCAGTCTTTCCCGTCGCCCATGGCGCGCCGATAACGAAAATCTGAAAACACCTGCCCGACATGCCCCAGAACGGCAGCGACCGGTGCGCGCCCTGTCCAGGTGCTGTAGTATGTGGGCGGCAGGAACTGCACATCTTCGGCCAAGAGCTGGTGGATCAAGGTCTCATCGCCTTTTGCGACAACCTCTTGCATGCGTTCAATTGTCGGGTGCATGGCATCTCCTCCACTTTTGAAGAGAAGGTCACCGAACATGGGCGGGCATGCAAGGACGACGTTGCGGGAGGTCACGAGCTGGGATAGGCACCCTGCATGAGCGACACCTATGATCCCCCTCAAACCCCGCTGGATGTGTTGCATGAAGATGCACAGCTGATCGTGGTGAACAAACCATCGGGCCTGCTTTCGGTTCCGGGGCGGGGCGCGCATCTGTCAGATTGTCTGTTGACCCGGGTGCAGGATGCATTTCCACAAGCACTGCTGGTTCATCGGCTGGACCGGGACACGTCCGGTGTCATGGTCTTTGCCCAGACACCGCACGCGCAGCGCAACCTGAGCATGCAATTCGAGCAGCGTCAGACCCGCAAAACCTATATCGCCCGTGTCTGGGGGCAGCTGGAACCCAAGACCGGCACCGTGGACTTGCCTCTGATCGTGGACTGGCCCAACCGGCCCAGACAGATGGTTTGCCATGCGACGGGCAAACCTGCCGTGACGGACTGGCGTGTCGTGAAGACCGAAGGCGATACGACGCGTGTGCGTCTGTTTCCCAAAACGGGCCGGTCTCATCAACTTCGCGTTCACATGCAGGCGCTGGGTCACCCGATCCTGGGCGATCCATTTTATGCGACAGGCGATGCGCTGGACTTCCCCAGATTGATGCTGCATTCAGAAGAACTGCGTCTGAAACACCCGGAAGGTGGGGTTTCGATGAAGTTTCGGGCCCGGCCCGAGTTCTGATCTCAGGCCGTGCTGGTCCAGAGCATCTTCAGATTTCCCAACGAAAATCGTCTGGATCGTTTTTTTGAAACGGGCTGCTTGCACTGCCGAGCCATGGCGATTTCGCGCTCGATCTCGAAGGCGCGCAGGGTATGGTCCTGAGACCATTGCCCCAACCTGAGCGTCATCATGACATGGGTGTCGAGGTATGGCATTTTTCGTGCTCCTTCTTTCGATGCCATTCCAATCTGGCCCATCATTCCTGACACCCTCTTGTCAGTGGGGTGTGCTAGGATGTCAGCATGTTGACAGGAGGATGCAATGCGCCGTTCGACCCGATTGTTTGAAATCATCCAGATCCTGCGGGCTGCGGGCGCTCCGGTCACGGCAGAGGCGCTGGCCGCAAGGTTGGAGGTGTCCGTGCGCACGGTTTATCGGGATATTGCCGAGTTGCAGGCGCAACGGACGCCCATCGAAGGTGAGGCCGGTATCGGGTACGTGATGCGGCGCGGCTACGATCTGCCGCCGCTCAATTTCGATGCAGAAGAAGTTGAGGCCTTGTGGGTTGGCCTGTCTCTTCTTGCGCGTACCGGCGACAGTCACCTGCAAAGGGCCGCCAGCCGGATATGCCAGAAGATCGACGCATTGCATTGCCCAGCGGATTGGTTGCAGGTTGCCCCATGGGGTGCCCCGGCGGATGATCCAAACAAGGGTTGCGTTTCGATCGCGCATTACCGCGAAGCCATCAGGGCAGAGCGGAAAATCCGTATCACCTATGAAGATGGCGAAGGCGAACGCACGGTTCGGGTCGTGCGCCCTGTGGCGCTGATCTATCACATCGAATGCACGATGCTGGCAGGCTGGTGCGAATTGCGCAACGGGTTTCGCCATTTCCGCACCGACCGTATCTGGTCCAGTGAATGCACCGAAGATAGCTTTTCAGGACAAAGCGGGTCATTGCGCGAGCTCTGGCAGGAGCAACAGAACGCAGAAACGTTCGTAGAAGCGGTTTGAATACGTGTTTGGCGGGTATTCGCCGACTTCACCGCATTGTTGCTTGAGCCGCCAAGCCTGCCCAGTGATATACTGCGGAAAACGAAGCACGCCCGAATAACGGGTGCTGGAGCAGAAGGTGATATCATGACGATTTCCAAGTTTTTCGTGGCCACAGGTTTGTGTTCAGCCCTTGTGTTGGCGGCCTGTACCGACCCGGGCACGCTGACATTACAAGACGACCCGAACCAGAACGCCAAACAGGGCGCCGTTCTGGGTGGGCTGGTCGGCGCTGGAATCGGGGCGATTGCCAATAATTCGAACCCCGGTCTGGGCGCGTTGGCCGGTGCTGCAATCGGTGCTGCCGGGGGCGGCGTGATCGGCAACCAACTGGACAAGCAGGCTGCGGAGCTGCGTCAACAGCTGGCGAATGACGGAATTACAATCGTCAACGCAGGCGATCGCCTGATTGTGACTGTCCCGAATGACATCACCTTTGACACCGACAGTTCGACCGTGCGCCCGGCGTTGCGGTCTGATCTGGTGAAAGTGGGCCAGAACTTGGTCAACTACCCGAATTCGAACGTGCAGATCATCGGGCACACTGACAGCGACGGAGACGCAACCTACAATCAGGGCCTGTCAGAGCGTCGCGCGAATGCCGTGGCCGACATCCTTCAGGCCAACGGTGTCAGCTACAACCGTATTCGCACGATCGGGCAGGGCGAAAACAACCCCGTCGCGTCCAACCTGACGCCCGAAGGAAAATCGCAAAACCGGCGTGTCGAGATTGTCGTGGTGCCCAGCGGAAACGCTTAACCACTGCGCGGCATGAACAGCGGGGCCGCCCAATGGGCGGCTCGGATTGCGCAATGACTGTGCGTCAAATGGGGTTTGGATCGGGGTGATCTCGGTCTAACTTGCGGGAAACACAGAAACGGAGCTTTCCCGATGTCCCAACCGACCCTTCTTGGCCTGTCCGGTTCTCTGCGCCAGAACGCGACCAACCGTAAGCTTCTGCGCGAGGCGGCACGGTTGTTCGATCCGGCAAGCTTTGTCGAAGCGGATTTGAACCTGCCCCTCTACGATGGTGATCTGGAAGACGGAGAAGGGATTCCTGAGGCGGTTCATACGCTGGCCAATCAGATCGCACAGGCCGATGCGGTGATCATTTCGACACCTGAGTACAACAAGGGTCCATCAGGCGTTCTGAAGAACGCGCTGGACTGGGTCAGCCGAACGCAAGGCAATCCATGGGCCGACAAACCGGTTGCGGTAATGTCGGCGGCCGCTGGTCGTGCAGGCGGGGAACGCGCGCAGATGATCCTGCGGGCCTGTATGGTTCCATTTCAGCCGCGCATCCTGCAAGGGCCCGAAATCCATCTGGCGAACAGTTCGAACGAATTCGACGATCAGGGAAAGCTGCGTTCGGACCGGTACGAAAAGTCTTTGCATGACTTGATGCAGAAACTCCGGGCCGAGGCCGGTTTCTGATCGCGGGTCAGGCAAATGACGCAAGAGCGACAGACCGATCTCTTGGATCCGGCCCGCGCGACCGCATTTCAGGTGGCGCTGGGCGGTGTGCCGTCGATCGCCAGTGGTTCGGAATTGCCGCCCTTCTTCCATCGGCTTTATTTCTGGACCCCGCAACCGGCCGCCGAATTGGGTCGGGATGGGCATCCCAAGGTTGGGGGCCTGATCCCGGATATGGGATTGCCGCGCAGAATGTGGGCCGGCGGGCGGTTGACCTTTCACGTTCCTCTGATCGCAGGGATCACCGCCGAAAAGAAATCGGTTCTTGAAAGTCAAAGCGCCAAGGTAGGGCGGTCCGGCCCGTTGGGCTTTGTCACTTTGCGGCACGAGATCTGGCAGAACGGTCAGTTGCGCGTGACAGAGTGGCAGGATCTCGTTTATCGCGAAGATCCTGCGCCGGATGCTGAAATGCCCCAACCGCCCAGAGCGCGCACCGATGAGACCGATTGCCGCGAAGTCGGGTTCGATTCAACGTTGTTGTTTCGATACTCGGCCCTGACCTTCAATGGCCACCGTATTCACTATGATCTGGACTATGCGCGCGATGTTGAAGGATATGGCGGGCTGGTCGTGCACGGGCCGCTTCTGGCGCAGCTTCTGATGCTTTTCGCGGTTGACCTGATCGGTCCGCTCGCCTCGTTTTCGTTCCGCGCGACTTCGCCATTGATGCATTTCGAAACTGCCCAGTTGTGCCGGAGGGGTGAAAACATGTGGGTACGCGGCCCTGGCGGGCGGCAATGCATGCAAGCCGTCGTGCAGTCACAATGAGGCTTCGGGCCGGAACTCATCAGGGATCGTATCCCGATCTTCAAGCATAAGATCGGCCATGACCTCGGCGATTTTGGGGGCCATGCCGAAACCGATTTTGAACCCGCCATTGGCGATGAACTGCCCCTGATGCAGGGGATGGGCGCCCAACATCGGCGCACGGCTTTTGCTGCGCGGGCGCACACCGGCCCAGCGTTCGATCACCTCGGCCCCGTGCAACAGGGGCAGGACGCGCGTGGCGCGGTCTATCACGTCGTCCAGAGCTTCGTCCGTGCTGGTCGGGTCCTCATAATCCCGTTCCGAGGTCGATCCGATCGCAAGTGTTCCGTCTGCATGCGGGACAATGTGAATCGCGTCGGCGAATAGTTGCGGCACTTCCCCCGCGTCGAAGCGCAACAGGGCGGCCTGCCCTTTGACACCATTTCCGACGGTCTTGCCGTAGGCGTCGTTCAGTTCCTGCAATCCTGCAAGGCCCGTGGCGTGGATGACCTGCCCCTTGTCCTCGGCTTCACTGACAATGTGAACGCCCATGACCTCCAGGGCTGCGACCAGCGCGGCACAGGCCCGCCGGGGGTGCATTCGTGCCGTCAACGTATCGCGAATGACAAAGCCTGTGGGGCTGGGTGGGCACCAAGAACCCGCTTGGGTCGTGGTGATGACGCACCATTCCGCGCGGCCTTGCCAAAGCTCATCTGCGGTGCCTTCGCGCTGGCGGGCCAGTTCCAGACCACGCGCGTCCGGGATCGGCTGAAGGCGGCCCAGTCGGCCATAGCCGGGTGAAACCCCGCCGGTGTCTTCGATCTGTCGCCAGAACGGTTCAGCCATAATCAGACTGTCGAACTGAAATGCTTTCTTGGCGTTCCAGTTTTCCGGTACGTGCGGGGCCAATGCGCCGACCAGACCTCCGCTGGACCCGGCGCCGGGACCGGACGGATCGACGACCTGCACTTTCGCACCGCGGCGCGCACAAATCCAGGCGATGGACAGGCCGAAAATTCCTGCGCCGCGAACCGTCACATCGACCATTGCCAATTCCCTTTTCCTTGTTCAGTGTCGCGCCGCTTAGCTACAGGATTCCCCAATGGCAGACCAGCGCGCCGAATTGACGTGGACCGAAGATCAGATACCGGTCTCGGACCGCTTCGACGACCCATATTACTCGTTGCAGAACGGGCTGGAAGAGACGCGCCATGTGTTTCTGGCGGGAAATGACTTGCCTGCACGGTTTGCGCCGGGATTTCACATTGCCGAGTTGGGTTTTGGCACCGGCCTGAACCTGCTGGCCGCCTGGTCAGAATGGGAGGCATCCGGCCAGAAAGGGCCATTGCGCTTTACCAGTTTCGAAGCCTTTCCCATGGCGCCGGAAGACATGCAGCGCGCGCTTGGGGCCTTTCCTGAATTGCATCCGTGGAGCAGCCGGTTTCTGGCGCATTGGACAGGACGCACATGTGTGTTGGATTCGCTTCGGTTTGAGGTGGTGATCGGCGATGCACGCAAGGCATTGCCGAACTGGGACGGAACGGCCGATGCCTGGTTTCTCGACGGGTTTTCACCAGCCAAGAACCCCGAACTGTGGGGCGCGGACCTGATGCAGGACGTGGCAAGCCACACTGTCACGGGCGGTACCGCGGCCACCTATACGGCCGCAGGTTTTGTGCGCCGGGGACTTGAGAGTGCAGGTTTCAACGTAACCCGCACGCCCGGCTACGGTCGCAAGCGGCACATGACACGGGCACACAAAGCATGACCCAGAAGAACAATGTCGGCGCGGGCATCGCTTTGATGGTGGGCGCGACAATTGTCTTTGCCTTGCAGGACGGTATCTCGCGCCATCTGGCCGGAACCTACAACACCTACATGGTGGTCATGATCCGCTATTGGTTCTTTGCGGCTTTTGTTATCGCTCTGGCCGCGCGGGCCCCCGGTGGGCTGAAGGCGGCCACAAAGACAAATCAGTTGGGTTTGCAGATCCTGCGGGGCTTGTTGCTGGCGGCCGAGATCTGCATCGCGGTCTTTGGCTTTACGGTCCTTGGCCTGATCGACAGTATGGCGGTTTTCATCTGTTATCCTTTGCTTGTCGCCGCGCTGAGCGGGCCGGTGCTGGGCGAAAAGGTCGGATGGCGGCGATGGGCTGCGATCGGTGTCGGCTGCATCGGCGTTCTGATCATCCTGCAACCGGGCGCCGGGGTCTTCAACCCGTGGGCTGTCATACCTTTGATTTCTGCATTGCTGTTTGCGATCTATGGTCTTTTGACGCGATATGTCGCCCGTCAGGACAGCGCGGCGACCAGCTTTTTCTGGACCGGTGTCGCCGGGGCCGTGGCGATGACCGTGTTTGGCATGTGGTTCTGGGAGCCGATGGCGCGCAGCGACTGGCTCTGGATGGCGCTGCTTTGTGTCAGTGGGGTGTTCGGGCACTGGCTGCTGATCAAGTGTTATGAGATGGCCGAAGCCAGTGCGGTTCAACCCTTTGCATATTTCCACCTGGTTTGGAGCGCGATCCTGGGTATTTCGATCTTTGGCGAAACGTTGCGCCCCGAAGTCGTGGCGGGCGCAACCATCGTCGTAGCCGCAGGTTTGTTCACCTTATGGCGCGAACGCCGCCAGAGATGATCCGATCAGCTCCTGCGAGAACGGAATCGGAAGGGCGGGTTGCCCCAGGCGGGCACGGTAGACCGGCAGGCTTTCGGTCACGCGCATCACGTAGTTCCGCGTTTCGCTGAACGGGATCGTCTCGATCCAGTCGACGATATCGACCTCGCCTGTGCGCGGATCACCATAGCGTTCCATCCACGAGATCGGGCGCCTTGGCCCCGCATTGTACCCCGCCGCCATCATCACAACGTTGCCGTTGAAATCGGCCGCCAGACCAGAAAGATAGTTGGCCCCAAGCTTTGCGTTGTATTGCCAGTCCGTGGTCAAACGTCTCGTCTGATGGCCGCTGAGAATGCCCAGCTCGCCCGCAACCAACTTGGCCGTGGCGGGCATTACCTGCATCAGGCCGCGCGCGCCCGCACCGCTGACGACAACCGGGTCGAACTCGCTTTCGCGGCGCGCGATGGCCAATGTCATTTCCTTGGCCATCGGCAATCGCATATCTGCAACGGGATGGACTGGGTAATAGGCTGCGGGCAGAACGGTGCCCGTGGTTGCCGCCCGTTTGGCGATCATCACGGCCAGATGCGGCTGTTTCAGTTCGATAACCAGGTCGCCCAATTGATTGGCCTGCACTGGATCAAGGCTTTCGACCAGATGGGTCAGGAACCGCTCGGACAGGTTTGCTTCTTCGGCTTTCAACAACAGCAATCCGGCCTCCAAAACGCTGGAATCGGCAAACTCCGCCTGCCGCCAATGCGGCGCGCGACGCGGATTGGCCAGTTCCGCATCAAACGGTCGTCCGATCCGTTCTGCGGCCAACAGACCGTAGAATGAGGTCTGGTAATCGGCCCCCATTGCATAGGCGTCATACGCCTTGTCCGCGTCACCCAATGCCGCGTAAGCGCGCCCAAGCCAATAGCCACCACGGCCTTTCGAGATCGGAGATTTCACGGCGTCCGAAAAGTTCTGGAAGTGGCGAACGGCGGTGGCAGGATCGTTCAGTTTGCGAAGCGCCAGAAAACCGGCCAGCCATTCAAGATCGGCATAGCCGTAACCCATTTCGGGGGTCATGTGATGATTGGCGGCCACGTCATATGCGCGCGCCGCACGGCCCGATCGCATCTCAAGCCGTGCAAGACGGCGCCGTCCCTCGGCCCATTTGTCAGGCTCACCCAGGGCGTCAGGCCCGGTAGAGCGTGCCAGCATCAGATCGACGGCGCTGTCATCCAGTTCTTTCTTGTCGCGCCAGACAAAACGATCGAAGGCCAGCCCGGGCGCATCCGCCAGAGACTTGGGAACTGCTGCCACCTTGGTGTCCACACCGGGTTGGCGTTTCTGCAATGCTATGCGCGCTTCGGCCAGTTTACGTTCGTCCGGACCGACCAAAGGCAACATCTGCCCGGCGCTTACAAGATGACCGTCCCACAGCATTCTGTCCAAGCGCGCCGCGTGATGCGGCTTCAGAAGTTTGGCAAAGTTCTCCAGATAGCTTTTTTGCAGACCCGAACCCATTGGCATGGTGCGCCAAGCGGTCACAATGTCAGCCTCCGCTTCTCCGATGCGTCCCTTGGCTTTCAGGGCGACGGCATAGTTCAACGCGCCCTCTGCCGTCTGAGGCGGCATGTCGGCATAGAATTTCAGAACCCTGTCTGGATCGGCACCGGTGAAAACAGGCTCGCTCTTGCGGCGCAGCCATGCCAGCCCGGGCCAGTCCGGGCGACGTTCGAGAAACACCAACACGTCGCCAGAGCTGCCGAAGCCCTCGCGCAGCCAGTGCCAGACAATGATATCGCGCGATACGGAACCTCGCTGGCCGGATACGCGCAACGCTGCGTTCCAGTCGCCTTTGCGCATTTCGTTAAGTCCAGCGCGCAAATCAGCAGCAGCATCTGCCCGTGCTGAATGCGTCGCAGTCACCGAATACAGAATCACAGCAGTCAACAGTGCCAGAAAGCGTGTCATCCCTTGCATTTCCCAACCAACCGAGGATAGAGCCTGTGAGGATAAACCGTGCGTCGCTGGGATCAACTCACAAAGCTGGAAACGTGAGGGACCGCGGCGTAAAAACTGCAAAATGCACCTTGAAGGAGCGTGTCATGTTCAAAGGCTCGATGCCAGCCCTCGTCACCCCGTTCAACAACGGCGAGTTGGACCTGAAGACGCTCAAACATCTGGTGGACTGGCAGATATCCGAAGGCTCGACCGGGCTGGTGCCTGTGGGAACAACCGGTGAAAGCCCGACGCTCAGCCACGAAGAGCATGAAACGGTGATCGAAGAGGTTGTTAAAACCGCTGCGGGCCGCGTTCCTGTCATTGCCGGTGCCGGGTCGAACAACACGGTCGAAGCTGTCCGCTTCGTTCAGTTCGCGGAAAAAGTCGGAGCGGATGCGGCACTGGTCGTCACGCCGTATTACAACAAACCAACTCAGCGTGGCCTGATCGCGCATTTCGAGGCGCTGCATGCGGCCGCGGATATCCCGATCATCATCTACAACATTCCGGGCCGTTCAGTCATTGATATGACGCCTGCCACAATGGGTGAACTGGCCAAGCTTCCCCGTATCGTCGGGGTCAAGGATGCAACGGGCGACCTGGCCCGTGTCAGCCAGCAGCGCGCTGCCTGTGGCGCAGATTTCTGCCAACTGTCCGGCGAAGACGCCACGGCCCTTGGGTTCAATGCCCATGGCGGTGTTGGCTGCATCTCGGTGACTGCAAACGTGGCACCCAGGCTCTGCGCCGAGTTCCAGCAGGCCACGCTGGCCGGAGATTATGCAAAGGCGTTGGAGTATCAGGACAAACTGATGCCGCTGCATGAGGCGATCTTTATCGAGCCGGGCCTTGTCGGTGCCAAATATGCACTCAGCAAACTGGGCCTTTGCAGCACCGAAGTCCGCTCACCCCTGACCGAGCTGGAAGCCAGCACCAAGGAAGCCATCGAGGCCGCAATGGCCCATGCTGGCCTGATCTGACCGGTATTTCAGAATATGACGAAGGGCGGCCTCTGACTTTGAGCGCCGCCCTTTCTTTTCCATGTTTCCAGACTTCATCTGGCTAAAAATATCCCGGGGGAGTCGCGGCTTGCCGCGGCGGGGGCAGCGCCCCCTCTACCGTTTGCCGTAGTACAACCCCACGACATGTTCCGCCTGCGCAAAGAACAGCCAGCGCGACGTTGCAACGCCCGCCAGATGCGAGGCCACGGCCAGCAGGGCGAAGACGTGATTGAACGGCAGCAACAACAGCAGAACCGGCAACACGAATGCCAGAACGAACGAGATCAGCCGCAGTTTCTCGGCGTGTTTGCGTCCGACCACGTGAACGAATTCTCGCAGCAGATAATTGGTGCCGGTATGGGGCGGCTCAAAGGCGCGGATGGAACCGCGTGTGCCAAGCCCGGTGGCTGTTCCCAGATCCGTTCCCGATGATGCAAACGCCTGATCTCCCTTGCGCCAGTACAGTATCTGCACCAGCGCCGCGATCAGCAGCAGCGGCAGAGCTGCGTTTGTCTGACCTGCCAGCAATGCACCACCGGCCAGGCTGAAGCTGAGAAACATGGCAGGTGTCAGGTTCATGTTCCAGCGTGGGATGGTCTTGAGCTGCGTGTAGATCATCGAGGTCGTGAACACTGTGGCCAGCGACAACCCTGCGCCGATCCAGCCCAGAAAACCCCAGCGCTGGTCCAGAAACACCACGCCAATCGCATAGAGCCCCATGATGACCAGCGCGAGTACGGCACACCAACCTTCACGGCTGAGCCAGCTGGTTTTCCATTGAGTGAACGCCTTCAAGGCCCGTTCCGGATGGCCCAGGTGGAAGGTCGAAGCCAAAAGCCCGCCGACGGCCAGACCATAGGCAATGGCGAAGAACACAAAAGCCACCCAACCCGAGACAGCCGGAAACCCCAGGCCAAGAAAGAACAGCAGTCCAAATCCCAGACCGGACAGGGTGGTGAACAGAATGACGGAGGGTGCGGGATGCATCAGAGTTTCTCCAACGTCTTGTCGAGCCAGCCGAGGAACCCTTTGGGCTCGTCAGCGATGGGGACCAGCAGGGGGGCCAGTATGTCGATCTGGTCTTCCACGGTGTCCTTGGGGCGCGGGGGCAGGTATTTATTGACGGGTTTGGTGCCCATTTCCGGCATCAGGTCCATGCCACCCCGTTCTGCAACCAGCTGGCTGACATCGCTGTCGGGATCGCCCAGATCACCAAAGTGCCTTGCGCCCGCAGGGCAGGTGCGAACACAGGAGGGGATACGGTCGGCCTCGGGGAGGTTTTCATTGTAGATGCGGTCCACGCAAAGTGTGCATTTCTTCATCACGCCTTCGGCCACATCCAGTTCCCGCGCACCGTAGGGGCAGGACCAGGCGCACAGGCCGCATCCGATACAATCGCTTTCATTGACCAGGACGATGCCATCCTCGACCCGCTTGTAGCTGGCGCCGGTGGGGCAAACGGTAACACAGGGCGCGTCTTCGCAATGCAGGCAGGATTTCGGGAAGTGGATCAGCTGGGCATGCCCGTCGGCAGGTTGCACTTCGTAGGAATGCACGCGGTTGAGAAAGGTGCCCGAAGGGTTTGCACCATAGGCGTCCTGATCCGAAAGAGGGGCACCGTAATTTTCCGTGTTCCAGCCTTTGCAGGAAATAACGCAGGCGTGGCAGCCGACACAGGTGTCCAGGTCGATGACCAGGCCCATCTTGCGGTCAGTGGAGTTTGGTAGCTGGGTCATGTCAGTGAACCTCTTCTGTGGAGGGCAGGTGAGGGGGCCAGCCCCCTCTTGAGCCTGCGGCTCAATTCACCCCCGGGATATTTTTGGCCAGATGAAGTGCAGATCCGGGTCATTTGCCCACCTTCCAAACCAGGTTCTCAGGGCCGGTTCCGACAGGCGATTTGATCGGGTCGAAATTCGGCTGGCTTTGCGCATCGGCAGGTGCGTCGGCTTTTTCGATTTTGACCTTCAGGTCGAACCATGCCGCCTGACCAGTGATCGGGTCCGAATTGGCCCAGCGCATTCCATCATCTTTGGACGGCAGCAATTCGTGAATCAGGTGATTGAGCAGGAAACCTTTGGTCGCTTCTGGCGCGTCGTCCTGCAAGGCCCAGGCGCCCTTGCGTTTGCCGATGGCGTTCCATGTCCAGACCGTGTTGTCATTCAGCGCGGCCATCTCCATCACCGGCACGGTGATCTCACCGTGGGGGGAGCTGACTTTTGCCCAGTCGCCGTCTTGCAGGTTGTGTTCTCGCATCAGTTTGGTCGGGACGTACAGCGGGTTTTGCCCGTGCAACTGGCGCAGCCACGCGTTCTGTGTGCCCCAACTGTGATACATGGCCATTGGGCGCTGGGTCAGGGCGTTGACGGTGAAGCCTTCATTGCCCTGCTGGTCGGTTTCGTACCAGATCGGCAGCGGATCCATGGTGTCCTTGATGCGCTGGCGCAGGTGCTCGGGCGGCTGGCGGTCACCGTGACCTTCGGCAGCCAGCTGGAACCGGCGCATCGGTTCGGAATAGAGCTGGAACAGATAGGGCTGAGGGCTGTCATAGATGCCCATCCCGACGGCCCAATCCTGATAGGCGGTGTTCCACGGTTTGTAGTAATCCGCGCCTTCCGGGATATGCGCCACATAAAATCCGCCGTTTTCGATATACCGATTCAGCTGATCCGGATTGACCTCTCCGCGGCCTTCCTTGTCGCCGTCTGGACCCCGGAAACCGGCCAGCGGGCCGATGCCAGGGCGTCGTTCGTGGTTTACGATGTAATCCGCGTAGTCTTTCCACTTTGGGCTGCCGTCTTCATTCGTGAAACCCGGCAGGCTCATGCGGTTGGCCAGCTCGATCAGAACCGACTGGAAACCACGCACGTCTCGGTCGGGTTCGACCACCGGCCAGCGAATGGCGTCTGCCGCGGCGTCGGCCTCGCAGATCGGGCGATCCAGCAGCGAGATACAGTCGTGCCGCTCGAGATAGGTGGTGTCGGGCAGGATCAGGTCGGCATAAGCCACCATTTCCGAAGAATAGGCGTCGGAGTAAATGATGCGCGGGATGACGTAATTGCCGTCATCGGTCTTGGCCGTCAGCATCTCCATCACACCTTTGGTGTTCATGGAGGAATTCCACGACATGTTCGCCATGTACATGAACAGGGTGTCGATCTTGTAGGGATCACCAGCCGCTGCGTTCGAAATCACCATGTGCATCAACCCGTGAACGGACATCGGGTTTTCCCAGGTGAATGCCTTGTCGATGCGTTGCGGCGTGCCGCAGTCGTCCAGCAGCAGGTCTTCGGGACCACGTGGAAAGCCCAGATGCGGGCCGTTCAGCGGACGTCCCGGACGCCTGTCGCCATGAGGTGTCGGGTGCGCTTCGACCGGTTTGGGATAGGGTGGCTTGAAGCGGAAACCGCCCGGTACCTCGACTGTTCCCAGCATGATCTGCAGCACATGCAGAGCGCGGCAGGTCTGGAATCCGTTGGCATGGGCTGATACGCCCCGCATGGAATGGAAGCTGACGGGTCGACCAATCATCTTCGAGTGCTTTTCACCCCGAAAATCAACCCATTCCTGATTCAGTTCGATCGCTTCGTCAAAAGCGACCCTGGCGATTTCAGCGGCAATGGCCCGGATACGTTTGGCGGGGATGCCGCAGCGATCGGCCACCGCCTCGGGCGCGTGTTCGTCGCTGAGGTATTTTTCGGCCATCAGGTGGAAAACGGGGCGGTGCGTCACACCGTCCTTGTCATAGGTCGCCGACAGGTCCGGGCGCACGCCGGGCTTGTCGAATGCGGTTGGCTCGCCCGTCTTGCGATCAATAACCAGCGGCTTGCCGTCCTCGTCGCGCAGGAACAGGCCCTTTTCCGCACCCTCGCTTGCGTTCACCAGAACCGGCGCATTGGTATAGCGGCTCAGGTAATCCAGATCGATCTTGCCGGCTTTCATCAGAACGTGGATCAGCGACAAAATGAACAGCCCGTCTGTTCCGGGTGTGATGCCGACCCAGTCATCGGCAACAGCGTTATAGCCCGACCGGATCGGATTCACCCCGATCACCCGTGCGCCGCGCGCCTTGATCTTACCGATCCCCATTTTTATCGGGTTGCTGTCATGATCCTCGGCGACGCCGAACAGCATGAACAGTTTGGTGTGATCCCAGTCGGGTTGTCCAAACTCCCAAAACGCGCCGCCCATCGTGTAAATGCCACCGGCCGCCATATTGACCGAGCAGAAGCCGCCGTGGGCTGCGTAGTTCGGAGTACCGAAATTCTGGGCCCAGTAACTGGTGAAGCTCTGGCTCTGGTCGCGGCCAGTGAAGAAAGCCAGCTTCTGCGGTGCGGTTTCATGCAGTTCGTTCAGCCAGCCCACAGCAGTGCTGAGCGCCTCGTCCCACTCAATCTCGCGAAATTCACCCGAGCCACGTGGGCCGACACGCTTCAGCGGTTTGCGCAGGCGAGAGGGGGCGTTGACCTGCATGATCCCGGCAGAGCCCTTGGCGCACAAAACCCCCTTGTTGACCGGATGGTCCCGGTTTCCTTCGATATAGGCAACCTTGCCATCTTTCATGTGAACGTTGATGCCGCAGCGGCAGGCGCACATATAACAGGTGGTTTTGCGGACCTCGTCCGAAACTTTCGGAGACGTTTCAAGGATCGGCTGCTGATGGGTCATTGGCGGGTCCTGTCGGTTGTGTCGGGAGGACTTTGTCACTTTCCTTCCGATTTGAGAACATCGTTCTGGAAACGACGTGAGTTCTGAGTTTTATTCCCTGATAGCTTGCAGTGCCGTCACGGCGATCATCTGGGTCACATCTTCGGCGCTGCATCCGCGGGAAAGATCATTGGCGGGTCGGGCCAGCCCCTGCAAAACCGGGCCGATCGCGGTGTAACCCCCCAGTCGTTGCGTGATCTTGTAGCCGATATTGCCCGCGTCGAGATTGGGAAAGATCATCACGTTGGCCTGACCAGCGACCGAAGATCCGGGCGATTTGCGATCCCCGACCGAGGGCACGAAGGCCGCGTCGAACTGAAGCTCGCCGTCGACCTCGAGATCCGGGGAACTTTGGCGCAGTGTTTCAGTGGCCTCGATCACCTTATCTACGTCGGGATGCTTTGCGCTGCCCTTGGTTGAAAAGCTGAGCATGGCGATCTTGGGGTCAACCCGCAGCAGTGCCCGCGCCGATCTGGCCGAGGCGACGGCAATTTTGCTCAACTCGTCAGCGCTGGGATCGATGACCAGGCCGCAGTCCGAATAGAGCATCGCCCGCGCTCCGGGCTGAGCGTTTTCCGGCGGGTACATCAGGAAAAAGGATGATACCATTCCGGCATCAGGGGCCATGCCGATCACCTGAATTGCCGCGCGTACAATGTCTCCGGTCGTGTGAACGGCACCACCTACGGTTCCAGTGGCCCGCCCGCTGCGTACCAGCATAGCGGCATAGACTGGCGGTGTTTCAACGGCGGCTCGGGCCTTGGCCGGATCGACGCCCTTGTGTTGGCGCAGTTCAAAATAGGTTTGGGCAAATTCCTCGGTCAGGTCCGAGATTGCCGGGTCGTGAACCATGACGCCGTCAGAGCGAGCGGCATTCTGGTTCTTGAGGGCGGCTTCGACCTCGGCTTGTGGACCGACCAGAATGACATCGGCCAGTCCGGCCTGGTGGGCGGCCAGCGCCCCCGCAACGACGCGGGGATCACTGCCTTCGCATAAAGAAATCACAGGGCGCGAGGCCGGGGCGCACTGACGCAACAGCTCAATGGGTGTCATTGTCATACGCTCTGGCCTCGTCCTTTGATCACGCTTCCTGAGCTTTCATGTCGTCGGCCGAGATTCCTGCGACGGCGACGGGTTTTTTCATTGCGTCGCGGCGGAAAGGTTCGCCGAGCTCCTGGTTGATCAGGGCCTCGATCAGCGTGGTGATGCCGTTCTTCTGATCCTCGATCGCCTGGTTCAGGGCTGCGGTCAGCTCGTCCTGGGTGCGGGCCACGACGCCCTTCAGACCACAGGCCTGCGCGATACCGGCGTAAGACACTTTGGTGTCCAGTTCGGTGCCGACGAAATTGTCATCGAACCACAGGGTCGAGTTGCGCTTTTCCGCGCCCCACTGATAGTTGCGGAAGACGATCTGGGTCACGGCGGGCCATTCCTCGCGGCCGATCGCGGTCAGCTCGTTCACCGCGATGCCGAAGGCGCCGTCACCGGCAAAGCCCACGACCGGCACGTCCGGGCAGCCGATCTTGGCGCCGACGATGGCCGGCAGGCCATAGCCACAAGGGCCGAACAGGCCCGGCGCCAGGTATTTGCGCCCCGCCTCGAAGGACGGATAGGCGTTGCCGATGGCGCAGTTGTTGCCGATATCCGAGCTGATGATCGCCTCTTTCGGCAGCGCCGCCTGAATGGCGCGCCACGCCATGCGGGGGCTCATCCAGTCGGGCTTGGCCGCGCGGGCGCGCTGGTTCCAGGTGGTGCCCGGATCATCATCCTCGTGGTCCATGCTGCTCAGCTGCTGGGCCCAGCGGGACTTCTTCTCGGCGATCTTCGCCTTGCGCGCGTCGCGGCCCTCGTCGCCCGCGGTATCGCTCAGCTGGTTCAGGATGCCGGTCGCCACCTTGGCCGCGTCACCCACGATGCCCACACTGACCTTCTTGGTCAGGCCGATCCGGTCGGGGTTGATGTCGACCTGGATGATCTTGGCCTCGGCCGGCCAGTATTCCATGCCATAGCCCGGCAGGGTCGAGAACGGGTTCAGACGGGTGCCGAGGCACAGAACAACATCGGCCTCGCTGATCAGTTCCATCCCGGCTTTCGAGCCGTTGTAGCCCAGCGGGCCGGCAAACAGAGGGTGGCTGCCGGGGAAGGCGTCGTTGTGCTGATAACCCACGCAGACCGGCGCATCCAGACGCTCGGCCAGCGCCTTCGAGGCCTCGATCCCGCCCTTGGACAGAACCACGCCCGCACCGTTCAGGATCACCGGGTTCTTGGCGGTCGACAGCAGCTCGGCCGCCTGCGCCACGGCGGATTCGCCGCCCGCAGGGCGTTCGAAATCGACGATGGCGGGCAGATCAACATCAACCACCTGGGTCCACATGTCACGCGGGATGTTGATCTGGGCCGGGGCGCTGGCGCGCTTGGCTTTCATGATCACGCGGTTCAGAACCTCGGTGACGCGGGTCGGGTCGCGGACCTCTTCCTGATAGGCGACCATGTCCTCGAACAGCTTCATCTGCTCAACTTCCTGGAAACCGCCCTGACCGATGGTCTTGTTCGCCGCCTGCGGCGTGACCAGCAGCAGCGGCGTGTGGTTCCAATAGGCAGTTTTTACGGCGGTCACGAAATTGGTGATGCCGGGGCCGTTCTGCGCGATCATCATCGACATCTTGCCGGTCGCGCGGGTGTAGCCATCCGCCATCATCCCGGCGCTGCCTTCATGCGCACAGTCCCAGAACATGATCCCGGCCTTCGGGAACAAGTCCGAGATCGGCATCATCGCAGATCCAATGATCCCGAACGCATGCTCAATCCCGTGCATCTGCAAAACCTTAACAAACGCCTCTTCCGTCGTCATCTTCATCTGAGTGCTCTCCAACCAAGAGTGAGTGAAACCGGGCACTGTGCCCGGCGTTTGATATGGTTTTGGCGCAAGGGTGCGACCTGCGTTAGGGCCAAAACGAAAGCCGGATTAGGTCCAGATGAGGCTCACACGGCCCGAATTGCGTCGGCGATCAGTTTCACGCCGGGCGCGATGCGGTCTGTTGGAATGGAGGAATAGCCCAAGCGATAGAAATTCTGTGGCCTGTCGGGCCCCGAGAAGAACGGTGCGCCCGGCTCAATGTGAACACTCTGGTTTTGCAGCCTTAATGCCAGTTGAGTTGTGTCAATGTGCTCAGGGGCTGACATCCACATTGAAGAGCCGCCAATCACACCCCGTCCAGCCACGGTCAGCCCACTTTCCGCGATGGCTTCGTCCATCGCGTCGCGCCGTTCTTGCAAGGCTTTCGACATACGCCGAATTTGCGCGTCGTAATGGCCCAACGACAGGAAATACGCCGCCGTGCGCTGAATGTGGCCTGGCGGGTGGCGCAGAACCAAGGAGCGCAGCGCGCGCGCCTCGCGGATAAAGGGCTCTGAGCCGACCATGTATCCAAGTCGCAATCCTGGAAACAGCGACTTGGAAAAACTGCCGACATAAATCACGCGCCCATCCCGATCCATGGATTTCAGCGCCGGCGAAGGTGCGCCTCGGAAGGCCATTTCAAACTCATAGTCATCCTCGACGACCATCGCATCCAGATCGCGTGCTCGGTCGAGCAATTGGTTGCGGCGGTCGATCGGCATGGTCGCGGTTGTCGGGCTTTGATGGCTGGGGGTGGTAAAGATGACGTCCGCTTCGTCGGGAATCGCCTCGGGAGGCAGCCCGTCCCGGTCCACGCTCAAGGGCGTAACCGCGCAATCCCAATGGTTCAGAAGGCTTCGCAGGGCATAGTAACATGGGTCTTCTATGACGGCCGTGCGATTGTGGGTCAGCAAAATGCGCGATGCCAGCCAGAGCGCATTCTGCGCGCCCAGAGTGATCAAGATCTCTTCGGGACGGGCCGCGATGCCACGGCGAGGTAGAGTGTGACGGGCAATAAATTCGATCAACAACGGATCATCCTGATCCACGTAATCTCCGGTCAGCGAATCGAAATCCTTGTGTCCCAACGCGCGGACGGCGCATAACCTCCAGTTGGCGTGGTCAAACAAGGTTCGGTCAGCCTGCCCGTAGATGAACGGATAACGGTACTCTCGCCAGTCGCTGGGTTTTGGCAGAACGTCACTGTCCAGAAAGCGGCGCGCCAGCGCCTTGTCCCAGTCAACGGATTCGGTGCCGCGCTGGACAGGCGAATACTTGGGGGGGACAGGTGCGTTTTGCGAAACGTAATACCCGGACCGCCCCTTGGCCGTCAGGTAGTCATTGGCCAAAAGTTCGGTGTAGGCCAACGTCACCGTTATTCGGCTGACACCCAGATGCGCGGCCAGTTTGCGTGACGAAGGGAGTTTTTCTCCGACGTGAAAGCGACCGGACAAGATGCCTTCGGCAATCATCTGTTGGATCTGGGCCTGCAATGTGCCCTGACCATTGAGCTCAAGAAAGAATGTATCGACCGAAATCCCCATGCCTGCTTATAGGGTGGACTTAAGGTCGGGGCAATCTGGACTTACATCGCAGTCACGAAATTTTGTCGGCGGGGTTGACCGGCGAGTTCCTTCGGACTAAATAACTAGAAATCTAGGTTAATGGAGATAGTGGATGTGGGAAGCTGCTGCGGCCGGATTTTCTGCCATGGGCTCTGAAGCTCGGCTGAAAGTCCTCAAGAAGCTGGTCCGGGCTGGCAAAGCCGGATTGACCGTTGGCGAGATACAGGACCGGACAGGGATTGCCCCGTCGACCCTGGCCCATCACCTGCGGTTTCTTGCAGCCGGTGGTGTGGTCGAACAGGAAAAGGTCGGTCGAACCACGATCAACCGCGCCAATTACGACGAATTGAGAAATCTGGCGCAATTCATTCTCAGCGAGTGCTGCGCTGACGAAGTTGGAGAGGCTGCGAACGATGGCTGAATTGACACAGAACCCGCGCATGACTGCCAAAGTGGCGCTGGACCTGATCAAGACACCCTGGACGCTGATCGTCGTCATTCTGGCGGCGGTGGCAATCCTGGATCCCGGAAACTTGCCCGAGGTGGTGACATTTGCAGCCAAGGCTCTGGCGCATACAGGGCAATATATTCTGTTTGCAGTGCTTCTGCTGTCTTACCTCAAGTCGACCGGCGCAGAGGTGATGGTGGCGCGTGCCTTTGAGGGGCGCGAAACCCGGATGATCTTTCTGGCTGCCTTGTTCGGTGGTCTTGCACCGTTCTGTTCTTGCGAGGTTATCCCCTTTATTGCGGGTCTTCTGGCCCTTGGTGCGCCGTTGTCCGCAGTCATGGCGTTCTGGCTCAGCTCACCTTTGATCGATCCGCCGACGCTTTTGATTACCGCCGGTGCGCTGGGATGGCCCTTTGCCATCGGCAAGGCTGTTGCGGCGGTTGCGCTTGGCCTGTTCGGCGGGTTCGCGGTTCGGTTGCTGATGCGCAACGGCGCGTTTGCCCAGCCCTTGCGCGAATACAAGCCCGCCGGGTGCTGCGGATGTGGTCCGAAAACGGATGACAAACCGGTCTGGAAATTCTGGCAGGAGCCCGAGCGTCGCGCCCGGTTCCGTTCGGAATTCGTGCACAACGGTCTGTTCCTGTTGAAATGGCTTGCGCTGGCTTATGTCCTCGAGGCGCTTTTGGTCAACTATGTCCCCGCCGACCTGATCGCAGGCTTGGTTGGCGGAGAAGGCGTGCTGCCGATTGTCGTTGCTGCGCTGGTGGGTATGCCGGCATACCTGAACTCCTACGTGGCGCCGCCTTTGCTGGCAGGGTTGATGGAGCAAGGTATGACAGCGGGTGCGGCCATGTCGTTCATGGTTGCCGGTGCTGTCAGTTCCATCCCGGCGATGGCTGCAGTTTGGTCATTGGTCAAACCACGTGTCTTTGCAACCTATCTGACCTTGGGGGTCGGTGGCGCAATCGTGGCTGGTATCATCTTTCAATTGGTATGAACGCAAAAACCGCCCGGTGTCACATCGGGCGGCTTTTCTCCGTTCGGTTCCGTCGATCAACTGCGGTCGCAGAGACGCGGCAATTTGAACCGGTATCGGGCTTCTCCGCTTTCGACGTAAACGCGTTTTTCGACACAGGCCGTTGTACCCACTGTCTGCGAAATCTGCGCATCTGTGGACGTAATCGATGTGGCGGACCCATCCGGTAAGCGGACCGACGCCACGACGCCGTTCTTCAGATCTCCGTTCACCGGAGTTGCAGACAGAACCGGGACGATCAGAAACGCCTCATGCTCGTGTTCGCCTTCATCCCCCAGCAGAAACAATGTCGTGACGATGGCAATCATGACAACGCCGCCGGCCAGACCAAGCCCCCACGTTTTCAGAAAGGCATAAATCGTGACGGCGCGGTGCGGGCCAAATACCGCAGATAGAACGTTCAGCATGGCAAGTCCGTGAAAAAAGCCCCAGCCGTCATGGCCGAGGCTGTTTGCGCGTTACGGACGAAGATCGTCTTCGTCTTCGTCATCCGCCCCACCCTTGGGCAGGTTGAAAAAGCTGTCTGCGTCGATGATCGGCTCGTCTTCTTTCTCTTCCGACGGCTCGTCGGACAGCGAGAAGGTTTCCAGACCTTCAATTGCGGTCGGGATTTTCGGCGCTGCGTCCATTTCCAGCGACTGCTCGGTCGAGACCAGCTTGCGACGTTCGTCATCGCTCATCACGCCGCCTTCAGCTGCTTTCTTGGCCGCCGCTTTCTGCACGGCGGTGTCCAGTTCAGACTGTTTGCACAGACCCAGAGCAACAGGATCAATCGGCTGCATGTTGGTGATGTTCCAGTGCGTGCGTTCGCGGATCGACTGGATGGTGGGTTTGGTGGTGCCGACCAGCTTGGCAATCTGGCCGTCGCTGAGTTCCGGGTGGAACTTGACCAGCCACAGGATCGAGTTCGGACGGTCCTGGCGTTTCGAAAGCGGCGTGTAGCGCGGGCCACGGCGCTTTTCCTCGCCGGCGGCCGATGGGTTGAACTTGAGCTTCAGCTTGTGAAGCGGGTTGTTCTGTGCCGCGTCGATTTCTTCCTGGGTCAGCTGGTTGTTGGCGATCGGGTCAAAGCCCTTGACGCCGGCGGCGACGTCACCATCAGCGATACCCTGCACTTCCAACTCGTGCATTCCTACGAAATCCGCGATCTGCTTGAAGCTGATCGTGGTGTTGTCCACCAGCCATACGGCGGTTGCCTTGGCCATAAGCGGTTTTGCCATCAGCCCGTCTCCTATACATACATCTGTCCCGTCGCCGGAATTCGGCGGCCCCTTGGTTTTGGGGCAGGTTTCCGTTGTCGGGGAACTTGGCCCGTATATAGTCGCGCAAAGGCAAGAAGGGAAGAGGCGAATGCGCCAAGGGATTACGGGGCTGGTTTTGTGGGTGTTGAGCGCGGTCGCTGCGCTGGCCGAGGGCGAAAAGGCGGGCGAGTTCGATTACTACGTGCTGTCGCTCAGCTGGTCGCCCAACTGGTGCGCCCGCGAAGGTGACGCGCGCGGCTCGGATCAATGTGACGATCGGCATGATCACGGCTGGATACTGCACGGGTTATGGCCACAGTTCCATCAGGGCTGGCCGTCCTACTGCCGTACCCCCGAAAGCCCACCTTCGCGACGCATGACGCGGGAAATGGAGGATATTCAGGGCAGCTCCGGCCTTGCGTGGCATCAATGGAAGAAACACGGCACATGCTCGGGATTGTCGGCATCCGACTACTTTGCCTTGTCCCGGCGGGCTTATGAAGCGGTCAAGCGCCCTGAGGTGCTCCGCAAGCTGGATTCATCCGTCAGACTGCCGGCTTCGGTGGTCGAGGAGGCATTCCTGAAGGCCAACCCGGAGTTGGAGCGCGACATGATCACGATCACCTGCAAACAGGGCTATATCGAAGAAGTCCGCCTGTGCCTGTCCCGCGGTCTTGATCCCGTACCCTGTGGCCGCGACGTGATCCGCGACTGCACCGCCAAGGACGCCCTGTTCGATCCGATTCGTTAAAGCTTTTTGTTCTGGCAGTCCCGCGCATAGTCCAGCGCCTTGGCGGTGCCTTTCAGATCGATGGCCATCACCACTTCACCTGCCGGATTGTAGACGGTCATCGTTTTGTTCTGAGCGATGGCGTTCACAAAGCTCCGGTCGGTGAAAAACACGGTTGCGCCCGGCACGTCGCGTTCGTTGAACCCGATGGCCGTCGCATCATAGCTTTTGCCGTCCAGATCAAAGCGGATCGGATAACTCACACCCTGTTTAATGTCGCCCCATGCCTTGTTGTACACGGCGAAATACCCACGATTGCCCAACGCATCATAGCCCAGCCGCACCACCGAGAGATCCTGATACACCGTCTGGATCAGGCACCCGTTGCCAAGCGCTGGGTCCATCATGATGTTCCAACCTTCGACAAAGCCCTTGTCGATGAGGTCTTGGGCTAGGGCGGAGGTGGCTGTCAAAGCGGCGAAAGTAAGGGCGAGAAGGCGGGTCATAGCACATCCACAAATCAGACAATCTATTCATGTCATTGTAAAGTGTTGTAGAAGTTAGACAATCTATTAATTTCCCGCGGGCCGTGTCAGGTCTCCTCGCCGTTGGAACAAATCTCAAGTCTCAGGTTAACAATTGCCTGGTTTGGAACGTCTTCTGAATTCAGCGATCCTCCGACAGCTAACCATTCGGAGTATTCAGGGTTAATGCAATCAACGTATAGAACGCCGAAAAAATCGCCATACTTACCGTCACCGCGAACATAGACGTGCCTGTGTGTTTGTTCATCATACTTTTTGTCTTCTGGAATTGCGCTCCACCATTGTTTGTATGGCGGCGGTAAATCGTGCGTGTCTTCGTATAAGTAGAGAGTTTCAGCGGCCAAGGGCGAGGCGAAAGCACCAACAATTGCATAAAACGCTAAGTGTTTCATCGTGTTTGATAATCCGTGGAATTAACAGAAAGAAACTCATCCAATAACAGTACAGCTGTCAAGCTAGTTACCGCGATATTTGAGCATGCATCGTGCGCTGCGCTGGCGCCGCCTAGCGCAAAGGCCTCGCAAAAAATGAACCGGGAATTAGAGCTACAGTTCCTTCCGCGCCCGCAGCGCGGCCGTGATCGTCCCGTCGTCCAGATAATCCAGTTCTCCGCCAATCGGCACACCCTGCGCCAGTGAGGTCAGGCGCACCTGCCCCTCCAACTGATCGGCGATGTAATGGGCTGTGGTCTGGCCATCGACGGTGGCGTTCAGCGCCAGGATGACTTCGGAAATCCCTTCGGCCACAATCCGGTCCTTGAGGCGGGGAATGCGCAACTCGTCGGGGCCGACCCCGTCCAACGCCGACAGCGTGCCACCCAGAACGTGATAGCGCCCTTTGAACACTCCGGCACGCTCCATCGCCCAGAGGTCGGCGACGTCTTCGACCACGCACAGCTCGCCGGTTGCGCGGGCCTCATCGTTGCAGATGTCACAGATATCGGTGGTGCCCACGTTGCCGCAATTCAGGCATTCGCGGGCCGTGATCGCGACCTGCTGCATGGCATCAGACAGGGGCGTCAGCAGCAAGGCACGTTTGCGGATCAGGTGCAGCACAGCGCGGCGGGCTGAGCGTGGGCCGAGGCCCGGCAGTTTGGCCATCAGGTCGATCAGGTTGTCGATGTCGCTGTTCGAACTCATGGCCAATCCTGCTTTGCGCCGGAGGGAGCCTCCGGCGGGAGTATTATAGAAAAGATGAAGCTCAGAACGGCAGCTTGATGTCTGCGGGCAAGCCCATGCTTTCGGTCAGCTTGGCCATTTCTTCCTGTGAACGTTCAGCGGCTTTGGTCTGTGCATCCTTGATGGCGGCCAAGATCAGGTCTTCGACCACTTCCTTGTCATCGCCGTTGAAGATGGACGGGTCGATATCCAGACCTTTGAGTTCACCCTTGGCTGTCGCTGTTGCCTTGACCAGGCCTGCACCGGATTCGCCGACAACCATCATGTTGTTCAGCTCTTCCTGCATTTCGGTCATCTTGGTTTGCAGGTCCTGCGCGGATTTCATCATCTTGGCCATGTCGCCCAGACCGCCAAGCCCGCCGAGTCCTTTCAGCATAGTATTCTCCTGTGTCTCCGTTTGCGCTCTAGATACGGGCAGCAGCCACATGGCACAAGGGTTCTCCCGCCGGTCGGAGGCTCTACCGTTCCGGCCGGCATGTTGATCGGCGCAGGCGTCAGCAGGATCGTGCCGCCCGTCTGCGACGCCATATTCGCCTGCAGGTCCGAATAGCGCAGATCGTCCTTGGCGCGCATATGGCCTGCTGCCGAGACTGATCACACAGGGCAAAGAAAATCTGGGCGTGGTTCGAATGGCTACGCGGCATCCGGATCAGAATTGTCACGGGCCGCCTACCGCTGGCCGGTGTCGCAACAAACGATCTGAGACATGCAGGCGGATGTGTTCGATTGAAACTTCGTTCAGCTTCGTTTGAAACAGGGGGTGACGGGCGGCGGGGTCAGTCTTCCTCGAACGGGTCCCACTCGTCTTCAACCTCGGGAAGCGCTTCGGTCTCGACCTTGGCGGCGCGTTGCTCCGGCGTTTCGATCCTGGTGATTTTCGCCTTTGGAAATTGCGCCAGTACCGCCTGCACCAACGGGTGTTTTTCGGCCTCGGATTTCAGTGCCAGCTCGGCCTCGTCCCGTATTTCTGCAATTGTGGGGGCTTCTCCGTCCGAGACGATCGAGACAGCCCACCGATTTCCTGTCCAGCGTTGCAAGGCTGAGCCCAGTCGTGGCGCCAGATCTGCCGGTGCCTGGGCGGCGGGCGTAAATTCGATTCGTCCGGGTTGATAGGAGACGAGGCGCACGCCGTTTTCCACCTCGACCAGCAACTTCACGTCGCGATTGGTCCGGATCAGTTCCACCACGTGGTCGAAGGTTGGGTACCGGGCAAGGGCCGTCTGGGTATCCTGCGCCAGGGCTGCAACCGGTGCGCCACCGGCACCGCGAGGGGGCGGCGCATAGGCAGGTGGATGGGCTGCGCCAGCCGGCGCCGGACCGGTGCCCGGTCGGGATATCGAAACGCCGCCATTGGGCCCGCCCGGCGGCGGTGGCGGGGCATCTTGCAACCGTTTGATCAGCTCTTCGGGGCTGGGCAAATCCGCCACATGGGTCAGGCGAATAACGGCCATTTCAGCGGCCATCATGGCGTTGGGGGCAGCCGAGACTTCCTCGAGCGCCTTCAGCAGCATTTGCCACATCCGGGTCAGAACCCGCATCGGCAGAGCCTCGGCCATCTGTTGGCCCCGGGTCCGTTCGTCCGGAGAAACCGTCGGGTCCTGGGCCGCGTCAGGTGTGATCTTTACGACGGACACCCAGTGCGTGATCTCGGCCAGATCGCGCAGCACCGCCAGCGGGTCCGCGCCTTCGGCGTATTGCCCGCTCAACTCGGTAAGTGCGCCCGCGGCGTCGCCGCGCAGGATCATATCCATAAGGTCCAGAACCCGGCCACGGTCTGCCAGTCCAAGCATTGCACGGACCTGATCGGCGGTCGTCTCGCCAGCCCCGTGCGAAATCGCCTGATCCAGCAACGAGGTTGCATCCCGGGCCGATCCTTCCGCTGCTCGGGTGATCAGCGCCAGCGCGTCTTCGGCGATCTGGGCGTTTTCCGCTTCGGCGATCTTGCGCAGCAGGCCAATCATGTCTTCGGGTTCGATCCGGCGCAGGTCGAAACGCTGGCAGCGGGACAGCACGGTGACAGGGACTTTGCGGATTTCAGTGGTTGCGAAGATGAACTTCACATGCGCGGGCGGTTCTTCCAACGTCTTGAGCAGCGCGTTGAACGCGCTGGTCGAGAGCATATGAACCTCGTCGATGATATAAATCTTGTAACGCGCGCTGGCGGCGCGATAGCGAACACTGTCAATGATCTCGCGGATGTCGTTGACGCCCGTACGGCTGGCGGCGTCCATCTCCATCACGTCGACATGGCGGCCTTCCATGATGGCGACACAATGTTCACACTGACCGCAGGGCTCGGTTGTGGGGCCACCGGTTCCATCGGGTCCGATGCAGTTCATCCCCTTGGCGATGATCCTTGCGGTCGTGGTTTTGCCGGTGCCGCGAATACCGGTCATGATGAAGGCCTGCGCGATCCGGTCGGCCGCGAACGCGTTTTTCAGGGTGCGCACCATGGCATCCTGACCCACCAGATCGGCAAAGGTTTCCGGGCGATATTTGCGGGCGAGAACCTGATAGGCGGGGCTGGAGCTGTCTGTCATGTCTTCTCGTTGGGATTCGGTGCTTGGGCACAGCGTAGTGGCCACCGTTGCCCGCGTCCACAGCGGGGCGCGATGATTTTTGATTTAGAAACGAGTCGCTTTCGCACTAAACTGCATCAGCGGATTTAATGGCTCATTTTGTAAAGAGTTCTTTGGGGAGGACAGGATTCATGTCGCAGTTGGTGATCTACGCCCTGCAAGTCGGTGGCGGAACGCTGGCGCTGACCTCGATGCCCGGACGCGGCGGAGATTACTCCAGCGATCTGGATATGATCGCAGCCTGGCAGCCGGGGCTTGTTGTTTCGATGACGACGGATGTCGAAATGCTTCAGGACGGGGCGCAGGAATTTGGCAGCGATATTCAAAGCCGCGCCAGCCGATGGGTTCACCTGCCGATCGAAGATTTCGGAGCGCCGACAAAAGCGATTGATGACGCGTGGCCGTCCGTCAGCGCCGCGGCCCGGCACGCGCTTTCCGGCGGAGGTCGCGTATTGGTGCACTGCCGCGGGGGATGTGGCAGGTCAGGTATGATTGTCCTGCGGCTGATGGTCGAATGCGGCGAACGCGCGGACACGGCGCTGCAACGATTGCGGGCGGTGCGCCCTTGCGCCGTCGAAACGGATGCGCAACTGGCCTGGGCCTCTCGGCGCGCCCAGGCACAGGTCAGTCTGGATTCAGATTGAAATCTGCACGGGCGCGCAAGCAGGTTTCCGAGGCCGGATCGTGGAAACTTCGATCATCGCGCAGGGTGGGGTCTTCACGACGCCGGATGGCATCGCACTGAACGTGTTTCCGAAGATCAGGTCGGCATAGCCGTTCAGCGGCTCAAATGCGGTTTCGGGCTGCGTTCCGCAAAAGACACGAATGCTGTCTGATCGCGCGCGGAAAATTGCATGACATCCTTCGGCGCAATGTGACAGCTCGCTGCTGCCCTCAATCTCGAAATCGTCACTTGTGGCCGAGGTCGCCTGGGCCATGGCTTCGGATATCGAGCGCGCCAGCCGCGCCAAAGCGGGACAGGTTTTGCCCGTCCGCTGACATACTGTTGCACTGAATTCATGTGTTTTTGTCTTCCAGATCATCCTGCGCCCTCCGCGCTTGGTGGACAGGATATTTTGGACAGGTGGGACATCGTGATGCCGTCAGGACCTGCCCGGACACCCCGCCCGAGTTTCGGTTTCGTTTCCGATGGCAGGTCTCCTGACTTGCGGGTCATCGCTTTGCCGACCTTCCCAGCCTTCGGGGCCAGTGGTGTTTCGGCATCGCTTACCGCTTACAGTTGCGGGGGCAGTCGCGGATTTGGTTGTTGCCTGCATGACCAGACATTACCGCACCGTGTTCCCTTTTCATCCCGACCCCTTGTGGAGGCCGGAAACCATCACACAACCGCTAGCGTTTGAGCACGCATCGAGTCAAGCCGATCTTTTGACCGGACGCTTGGTCATGCTGGATACGATGTTGGTTCATGCATAGTGTCGAGGGCGTTGAGGTTCGGAAACCGGATTTACCAAGCGCAAAGCCAGAGATCATGTTGGACACAGAGCAAACGGTATTGACCGAAGAGTTTCGCTTTCCGTCCGGGCAGAAAACACTGTCTGCACGGTTGTACAGCCCGCTGACCTCGCCCGAAATCGTCGTCGTGCTGAACAGTGCAACGGGTGTGCCGCGCGATTATTACCGTCATTTCGCACGATGGCTTGCTGCCGAGCAGGGTATGGCCTGCCTGACCTATGACTATCGCGATTACGGGCATTCCTTGACTGGCCGCCTGAAAGACTCGCGTGCGACCATGGCGGATTGGGCCTTGATCGACATGCCCGCGGCACGGGCGGAAATGCGCAGACGGTTTCCCGATTCGCAGCATTGGACCATCGGTCATTCGATCGGCGCGATGTTGGGGCCTGTGCAGCCGGATATCGATCTGATTGACCGGATGATCTGTGTGTGTTCGGGGCTGGTAACCGTAAGCGACCACCCGTGGCCCTATCGGGGTTTGGCAGGATTGTTCTGGTATGGTCATGCCCCGCTTTTGGCCCGAGCCCTTGGCTACCTTCCCGGAAAGGCGATCGGGTTCGGCTCGGATCTGCCGGCATCGGTCTATTGGCAGTGGCGCAAATGGTGTACCGCGCCTTTGAATTATGTGCCTGAAATCGGGCATGAGTTACCTGCGGCGCAGTGGAAGGATTCTGGAACGCCCGTGGATTTGTTCACCTTCGAGGACGACCAGATGGTGCCGCCGGACGCGGTTTGGCGGCTTGCGGATCTTTACGGCCCCGATGCCAACCGCCACCTGCTGAGCCCCGCCGATTTCGGGTTGCCCGAGGTTGGTCATATCGGAGCATTTGCCCGGCGCAATGCAGCGGTTTGGCCGCGACTGATCGCTTGATCAGACGCGGCGCAGAACGGGCCAGGCCCCGACCCGCCATCACCGGTTGCGAAGTTTCTTTTCCTTCATGACGCCACGGACCATCTTGCCGAACGCTTTGTCCCGCGCCCGGGACTGCGCGACGGTCTCAGAATTGCGCTGATCTTCGCGCCAAAGCTTGCGCCACCGGTCCAATCGAGCCGGATCAAGCATGCCGTGGCTTATTGCCTTTTGCACGGCACATCCGGGCTCGGAGCTGTGCTGGCAATCCGAAAAACGGCAGTCCCGGCTCAACTCGGCAAGGTCCGAGAAAACGTCGTCGATCCCGTCCTGAGCGTCCAGCAGGCGCAACGCGCGCATTCCAGGTGTATCGATCAACCAGCCGCCGTTGCGCATCCGGTGCAGTGCGCGTGCGGTCGTCGTGTGTCGGCCCCGCGCGTCATCCTCGCGAATGTCCGAGGTGGCAAGATCCTGATCGGTCATGGTATTGGCAAGTGTCGTCTTGCCAACGCCCGACGAACCAACCAGCACTCCGGTCTGGCTTTTGGGGCACCAGGACAGCACCTTTTCAACCTCTGCCGGGTCCAGTGCGTTGATCGTCAGAACCGTCAGGAACGGGTCCAGTGATTGCACCTGTCCCGAGAAACTGTCAGGGTCCGCCGATTTGTCGGCCTTTGTCAGAACGACGACCGGGTAACACCCGGCCTGATACGCAAGCGCCAGATATCGTTCCAGCCGGGGCAGGTTGAAATCGGCATTGCAGGAGCTGACGATGAACAGCACATCGACATTGGCTGCGATCAGTTGCATTGCGGCGCCTGTACCGGCGGCGCGTCGGTGCAGCAGGCTGCGCCGGTCGAGCAAATGGCGCACGCGTTTGTCGTCATCGGTGAGAACCCAATCGCCAACGGCATAGCTGCCGGTCGTTTGATCGGGAGACAGCAACGGGACTTCGCCGTCAGGGTTCAGCCCGATCAGGCGGTCCCGATGAACGGAAGTGATGCGAAAAGGTGTGCATGAAGGATAAGCCGCGTGTTGCGCAGCAAAGTGAGAGGACCATCCCAGGTCCGAAAGTGCAAGAAACATTGGTTTGCCTGTCGTCAGAAACAGCACTCCCGACGGATGGCGATCGCTCATCCCCGGGTCATGTGTTCAGGCAGTCAGTCGATACCGTGAGGTCAGAACCGTGCTGCCCGAAGGGTCTTTGCTACAATCATAAAGCCCTCCTGCGGCTAAGGTTCGTAAAGTGAGAGGTTGGACATCGACCCAAGCGGGGCTCGTTGTGGCTGCTTCCTTCCGGACCTGACCAGGTTGGCGAGGCGCTCGCCCGCGCCAACCTCTCGACTCTGGATATAGGGAAGGCTTCGGCAAAAGACAACCCGTCAGAGCGTCAGCCGAATGCGTGCAAAACCGTTTTCGTCAGGTTCCAGAATCTTGGGGGCAAACCTGTTCAATTCGTCGACATACTTCAAAGCACCGGGACCGGTCCGAAGAATGGTCGTCATCCCCGATTTCGGCATCAGAGAGAACGGGTAAGGTTGCCGGGCCAATGGGTCGGGTGGCAGGCGGTGCGTCATGTAGTCCCGCAAAATGTCCCGGATATCCAGCGGGGGCAGATCGATGGCCGGGGCCGATGACACATGCGGGAAATGTCCGCCCCCGCTTGCGCGATAATTATCGAGCGCAACGACAAATGCCTGATCGGGTTGCACGGCCTGGCCTGCGCAAGTCAGATGATGCACCCGCCTGTGGCCGGGATGGATCATTTGCCCCCCGACATCGTAACGCGCCGGTTGCGACGGGTCGATCTGATAGGACAGGCCAAAGATGACATCGAAATTGTATCCCGCCCGATCCCGGTCGAACAGCTCTGCCTCGGCGTCGGGGAATTGTTGGTTGAATGCGCTGGCTGACATCTCCAACCACTCCAGCAGCTGCGCGCCCGTGATCTGAACCGCGCGCAACTCGTTGGGAAAGACATGCAGGTCCGCCACGTGACGCAGACAGATTTCACCGGGCGGCACGTCCGTATAGTGCCTGGGGCCAGAGCGTCCGCCGCATTTGGCCGGTGACGCGGCTGACAACAGCGGCAGCTCTGCAAGCGTGGTGCCGTGTAAGAAAGGGCGCAACGCGGCTGCCTGTGCGGCTGCCACAAGCGTCAATCCACGATCCGGCGCACAGAAACTGAAATGGCTGTGCAATGTGTCCGAGACGCGCGCAACGGGCGCGGCCATGTCCTGACGGGTCTGCTGATGTGCGGGTTCAACCAGATGCGCGATTTCCAAATCTTCGCCAATCGCGGTGCCGTCCACCGAAACCAGGCGCAATTCGGCGTGGCTGTCGACAACGCGCAGCCCCGACTCGTGCTGTAGGGTAACGGCCAGATCGATTACTCCAAGATATGCGCCTGCCGAGCCGGGCATGACAACCGGCGTTCCATGCACCAGCCCTTTCACGTAATCCACATTCGGGGTTTGCGCGCCGGTGCGTGCGGGAAGGGTCAGGTGAGTGTGCCCGGCGACAACAGCGTCGATGCCCTCGATCGCGGCCAGGGGAATAACGGCATTTTCAGTGTCGGTCGCTGCGTCCGGGTGTCCAAGCCCGGAATGGGCGAGCGCCACGATCAGATCGCACCCCTTTTCGCGCAAGATACGCGTCAGGGACCGTGCCGCGACAACGATGTCGTCCGCCGCTACGGTTTCGTTCAGATTGTGTTCTTCCCAACGCGTCGTCTGCGGCGGCAGAACCGAAAACACGCCGACGCGAATGGGCACATCCTTGTTTCCCACTCTCACGACACGGTCAAGGATCGTAAAACGCTGCCATGATTGTTGTTCTCCGGACCGATGAAGATTGCCGCACAGAACCGGGCACGGGGCTTGTGCAAGGGTCTTGTCCAATGTCGGCAGCCCGAACCCGAAATCATGGTTGCCCAGACCAATCGCATCATAGCCCAGCGCCTTGAATGCCTGCATCATCGGGTGGGGATTGTCGTTCCGAACGGCCCATTCGCCCATCGGCGTTCCCTGGAGCGAATCCCCGTTGTCGAAAATCAGCACCAGCGCGTCTGTGGCCTCGTGTCGGGCCTTGCGGATCAGGCTGGCGGTGCGTGTCAGCCCAAGCGTCGGGTCCGGTGTGTCCGCGTAATAGTCAAAACCGGTCAGATGCATGTGCAGGTCGGAGGTGGCAAGAATACGAATACGCCCACGGTCTTTTGTGGGTTGAACCTGCGTCGATGGGTTTTGCTTCACTTTTTTTGTTCTGCTTTTGAATGTGGTAATGGGCTAAAATCATCAAAGCGCAGTCTAGATGATTTTTCCGAGGCCGCCATGCGGCTTTTCGGCGGCGCGTCTCTGCGTTTTGCGTCTTGAATTGCCATTGCAACAGGGCCTGAGACATGGCAGCCCTGTGCGCAAGACCAGAAGGAATTCCAATGAAAAACGCAGAGCAGGTGACTTTCGGTGGCTCGGGCCTGAATCGGGCAGCGCATCTTCGTGGGGATTCAGAGAAGCTGTCCGAGATGGCGCGCGACCCTGCTGCGCGATGCATATTGCTGTGGCGAGGCAAGCTTTTGGTCGTGGGCGCGGCGCTGGATCAGCTTGCCCTGACGCAGATGACCCACCCGCTGGTATGCGATGGCCCCGGCGGCGTGATCGAAGCACCGGTTTTTCTGGGCCTGAGCGCAGAGGGCGCACCCCTGTTTGCCGCGGATATCTCGGCCTGGGCGGCAGAGGGATTGGATCTGACCGGCCTGGGAGAGTTCGTGGACAGATCCGAACAGCAGCACCCGGATTTGCCTGAAGGGCATGTTTTCGCCGAGCTTCGCCGGATCATGGCGCGATTGTCGCCTCGTGATGCCGAACTGGCCGCATCGGCCAAGGCGGTTGTGGGTTGGCACGAAACACATCGCTTCTGCGCTCGCTGCGGCGCAGCCAGCGATATGTCGCAAGCGGGATGGCAGCGCAGTTGCCCGTCATGCGGCGGGCAACATTTTCCGCGCACGGATCCGGTTGTGATCATGCTGATTACGCGTGGGGACAATGTGCTTATGGGGCGGTCTCCGGGTTGGCCCGAGGGAATGTTTTCCTTGCTGGCGGGATTTGTCGAACCCGGCGAAACGCTCGAAGCGGCGGTGCGTCGCGAAGTGATGGAAGAGGCAGGCGTACCTGTTGGTGCGGTGTCTTACCTGTCCAGCCAGCCCTGGCCGTTCCCGGCATCCCTGATGTTCGGATGCGCCGGCGAGGCCCTGTCGCGCGACATCGTTATCGATCCGGTCGAGATCGAAGAGGCGATGTGGGTCAGCAAATCCGAAATGATGCAGGCATTTGCCGGCGAACATCCCCGGTTGTTGCCGGCTCGCAAGGGAGCTATCGCTCATTTTCTGCTTCAGAACTGGCTTGCGGATACGCTGGACTGAGGAAAAACTGGTGAAGCCATAAACAGCAAAGGTCATTATGCAGTTTTCAGCGCGCGAAGATATCGAAGCCCCGATCAATTCGGTGTTCGACATGGTGTCGGATTTCGAAAGGTTCGAACGTATGGCGATGCGTCGTGGTATCGACGTGCGGCGTCTGGAGGCTGATGCAATGGTGGTTGCCGGCACTGAATGGAAAACCGAATTCAAGTTGCGTGGAAAGCCGCGCCAGATGTCGGTGGTGATGACGGATTACGACAAGCCGTCGCAAATGCGGTTCGAGGCGGCCAGCAAAGGGATGACCGGCCTGACGACAGTTGATTTTCTGGCCCTGTCTCCGCGCCGGACACGCCTGAGCATCGAAATGTCCTTGGCCGCAAAGTCCTTGCCCGCGCGGTTGCTGTTGCAGTCCATGAAGCTTGGACAGTCAAAGTTCCGCAAGCAATTCCAGGTGCGGTTCAGCGAGTTTGCGCGTGAACTGGAGCAGCGTCACCTGCACGGGGCGTGAACGGCGTCTGCTGGGCTGATCGGGGCAAGGATTGGAAAAGAAACCGCAGATGTCGCACATCATTTTTCTGCATGGCGCATCAAGCAGTGGTAAATCGACGATCGCGCAGGCTTTGCAACAGAAGATAGCGAAGCCGTTCTGGCATATCTCGATCGACCACTTGCGAGATTGTGGTGTTCTGCCGCTGGATCGCTATCGCCGTGGCGAGTTCGATTGGTCCGACGACCGATCGGCAGTCTTTGATGGGTTTCATCAGTCGCTGGCTGCCTACGCGGCCTCGGGCAACAATCTGATTTTGGAACATATTCTGGATACGCCGGGGTGGGACAAAGATTTGCGCGACCTTTTCCGCCCGTTTGATGTTCTGTTCGTGGCTGTCCATTGCCCGGTTCCCGAGTTGAACGCGCGCGAACGATTGCGCGGCGACCGTCCGGTGGGAAGCGCCCAACGGGACCAAACCATGATCCACGCTGGCAGAGTTTACGATATCGAAATTGATTCCATGGACGGCATTGAAGCCAACGTACAGACAATTCTTCAGGCATGGCGCAGTGACCTGCGCCAATCGGAATTCAGCCAGTCTTTCGCGTGACCTGTCAGCCGCGAGGATGGGCCGCAGGGTAGACGCCAAGAACCTCGACATTGGTCGTGAAATGTTCCAGCTCGTCCATTGCCAGCTGCACATTGCGGTCTTCGGGATGTCCAACGATGTCTGCATAAAACTGCGTTGCCGTGAAGGATCCGTCGACCATATAGCTTTCCAGCTTGGTCATGTTGATCCCGTTAGTGGCAAAGCCACCCATGGCCTTGTACAGCGCGGCCGGGATGTTGCGGACCTGAAACACGAAGCTGGTGATCATTTCATACTCACCCCGACGTGACAGATCCGCCTCTCGTGACATGACAAGAAAACGGGTCGTGTTGTCGTCATTGTCCTCGATATGGCGGGCCAGCACGTTCAGGTCGTAGATTTCAGCCGCAAGCTCGCTGGCCAGAGCGGCGGAATGCAAATCCCCGATTTCGGCCACTTCGCGCGCGGCGCGGGCATTGTCGGGACTGACACGGCCGCGAATACCGTGTTCTTTCAGAAAGCCGGAACATTGCGGCAGCAGCACCAGATGCGAATGCGCTTCGGTGATGTCTTCCAGTTTTGCGCCGGGTACACCAAGTAGGTTGATGTGAACACGCACGAACGCTTCATCGATGATGTGAAGCCCGCTATGGGGCAACAGCCGGTGAATATCGGCAACCCGACCATAGGTCGTATTTTCGACCGGCAGCATCGCCAGATCGGCCGCGCCCGAGCGAACTGATTCGATCACATCCTCGAATGTGCGGCAGGGCAGGGCCTCCATTTCGGGTCGTGCGTTGCGGCAGGCCTCGTGACTGTAGGCGCCGGGTTCGCCCTGAAAAGCAATGCGATTGGTCATTTGGTCGATTCCATGCAACAAGTTCGCGATTTGGTCGTTTCGTCGCGGTGTCTATACCTTGCCTCTCGCAAGTGGAAGCCTTAGACACCTGCGCAGACAGCTGAAATGGACACGCGATCAATGTTCGACACGATGACAGTTACGAAGGCCGCCGCAGGCCTGTTCGGCACTTTCCTGGTGCTGCTTCTGGCCAAATGGGGGGCTGACATCCTCTATTCTTCCGGTGGCCATGGCTCGGCTGAGGCCGCCTACATTATCGAAACCGAAAGCTCGGGCGAAAGCGCCGACGGCGAAGAAGTGGTCTTTGAAGATCTGCTGGCCGCCGCTGACGTTGAGAAGGGCGCGAAAGTATTCCGCAAGTGCACCGCGTGCCACAAGCTGGAAGACGGGGCGAATGGAACCGGCCCTTACCTGTATGGCGTAGTTGATCGCCCGGTTGCCTCGGCAAAAGGTTTCACCGGTTACTCAGCCAGCATGCAGGCCCATGGCGGCAACTGGACGCCCGAAGCGCTGGATGCCTTCCTGGAACGCCCAAGCGCCTATATCTCGGGAACATCGATGAGTTTTGCTGGCTTGAAAAAACCTCAGGACCGCGCGGACTTGATTGCTTATCTGCAGACAATTGGCAACTGATTGCCTGAGAGACCATTGAAGTTCAGAGCCGCTGCCCCGCGCAGCGGCTTTTTTTGTCTGAAGGGAACTTCACAAAGCGCTCACGCATTCTAAACTTGAAACTGTCAGCGTTGGCACTTTAGCTAGCGTATGCGACATAAAAGATTACAATAACCCAGAGGATGAGCCCCATGATATCCCTAATGCCTGCTGCACGTGATCTTAAGGTCAGGCCATTGGCTGGCATATTCGGGCTTTGTGCTGTTCTGCTCTCACCGCAAGCCGCTTTGGCATTGGATGAGGGGGTTACCCGCAGTCATGGATATTCGTATTTCGGCAATCTGGATTACACTGCTGACTATCCGCATCTGAATTACGTGAATCCAGATGCGCCCAAAGGTGGTGAGTTGTCCTTGGCGGCTTCGGGGACGTTCGATTCCCTGAATCCCTATTCCCGCAAGGGGCGCGCAGGCGCCTTGACGACGCTGCAATATGATCGCCTGTTCGAAAGCTCTGATGACGGTGTCGGGCAGTATTACGGCGTGCTGGCGGAAAGTCTGGAATATGATGAAGGGCGCAACTACGTCATTTTCCATTTGCGACCCGAAGCAACCTTTTGGGATGGCACGCCGGTGACGGCCGAGGATGTTGTCTACAGCCACCGCCTGTTCATCGAACAGGGCCTGCCTTCGTACGCCCAGGCCGTGGGCCGCATGGTGACGGGGGCCGAAGCGCTGGATGATCACACGGTCAAGTTCACGTTCAATCCGGAAGTCACACGCCGCAGTTTGATCGAGACCGTTGGGTCGACCCCCGTCTTTTCGAAAGCATGGTTCGAGGCGGACGAGTCCCGGCGTCTGGATGAGCCGCGTCTGGAAGTTGCGGTCGGCTCGGGCCCCTACAAACTCGACAGCTATGACATCAATCGCCGTATCGTTTACAAGCGACGCGACGACTATTGGGGTAAAGATCTGCCATTCAATGTTGGTCGTAACAATTTCGATACCATTCGCGTCGAGTATTTCGCCGATCAGACAGCGGCGTTCGAGGGGTTCAAGGCCGGTGAGTACACGCTGCGGATTGAAAGTGATCCCAAGCTTTGGGCGACGGCGTATGATTTTCCGAAGCTGAACGAAGGAGTGATCGTACGGGACGAGATACCGGATGGCAGCCCGCCAACACCGTCAGGCTTCGTCTTCAACCTCGGAAAACCGCAGTTCTCCGACAAAAACGTACGCAAGGCCCTTGCCTTGGCCTTCAATTTCGAATGGGCAAATGAATCCCTGCTGTTTGGTCTGAATTCACCGCGCAATTCCTTTACACAAGGCACCCCGCTGGAAGCGCAAGGCCTGCCCGAGGGCGATGAACTGGCGTTTCTTCAAGCGCTGGGTGAGGTTGTGCGCGAGGACCTTCTTTCAGAACCTGCCGTGACGGTTCACGAGTCAAACCCCGCGCGCCTGAACGATCGCAGAAATCTGCGAAAAGCCGCGAAATTGCTGGACGAGGCCGGGTGGCCTGTCGGCGATGGCAACGTGCGGCGCAACGCGGAAGGACAGACGCTCAAGGTGGATTTCCCCTATCCTTCAAATCTGCCGACTTCGACGGCCACGATGATTGAAACCTATGTCCAGAACCTGCAAGCCATTGGCGTGGATGCGTCGGCGGAAAAGGTTGACCCGGCGCAATACACGCTGCGCAGCCGCGAGCGGGACTATGACATGGTCTATTCCACACGTTACGGGTCTTTTTTGTCGACCGGTGGCGGGTTGAGTCAGATGTACGGCTCGGAAGAGGCCGCATTCAGTCTTTTCAACCCGGCCGGATTGGCAAGCCCATTGGTTGACGCAATCATCGAAGCATCCTTTGATACCGACAATCAGGCGGATCAGGACACGGCGTTGAAGGCGTTGGATCGCGCTTTGCGGTACGAGTTCTTCGTGATCCCCGTAGGATACATCGCTGACCACTGGGTGGCATATTACGATATGTATGAATACCCGGAAAACCTGCCGCCTTATTCCTTGGGCTATCTGGATCTGTGGTGGATCAATCCGGAAAAAGAGGCCGCACTGAAAGCGAAAGGCGCGCTGCGATAACATGGGCGCCTATATTCTAAGACGTTTGTTGCTGATCATCCCGACCCTTCTGGGCATCATGATCGTCAACTTCACGCTAGTACAATTCGTGCCTGGCGGACCGGTCGAGCAGATCATTGCCCAGATCGAAGGTCAGGGGGATGTTTTCGCCGGTTTTGCGGGTGCGGGCGATGCCGGCGCGGGGGCAGAGCCGGCGGGCGGCGTTTTCGACGACAAATATGTCGGTGCGCGGGGCCTGCCGCCCGAGTTCATTGCTGAACTTGAAAAGGAGTTCGGCTTCGACAAACCGCCCTTGGAACGTTTTCTGATCATGATGGGCAACTATCTGACGCTGGACTTCGGCGAGAGCTATTTCCGCTCGATCAGCGTGATTGATCTGGTGCTCGAGAAAATGCCGGTCTCGATCTCGCTGGGCCTGTGGTCAACGCTGATTGCCTATCTGGTTTCGATCCCTCTGGGCATTCGCAAGGCGATCAGGGACGGTTCGCAGTTCGACACGTGGACCAGCGCAGCGATCATCGTGGCCTATGCGATCCCTGGCTTCCTGTTTGCCATTCTACTGCTGGTGCTTTTCGCCGGTGGATCCTATTGGCAGATCTTCCCGCTTCGGGGGCTGACATCCGACAACTGGGACAGCCTGAGTCTCTTTGGCAAGATCGCAGATTATTTCTGGCATATCGCGTTGCCGACCATTGCGCTGACGATCTCGGCCTTCGCGACACTGACGCTGCTGACCAAGAACTCTTTTCTTGATGAAATCAAAAAGCAATATGTCATGACCGCCCGCGCCAAAGGCCTGAGCGAACGCAAGGTGCTGTATGGCCATGTGTTCCGCAACGCGATGCTGATCGTCATAGCCGGATTTCCGGCTGTGTTCATAGGCGTGTTCTTCGGAGGTTCGATCATCATCGAAACGATCTTCTCACTTGATGGTTTGGGACGTCTGGGTTTTGAAGCCGCCGTGGCGCGGGATTACCCGGTGATTTTCGGCACGCTGTTCATCTTTGGCCTGATGGGGCTGGTGGTCGGCATCATCAGCGATCTGATGTATGTGCTGGTCGACCCGCGTATCGATTTTGAAAAGCGGGAGGGGTAAATGGCATTGTCCCCCCTGAACCAGCGCCGCTGGAGCAACTTTCGCCGAAACAAGCGCGCCTTCTGGTCGTTGATCATCTTCGCCGTGTTGTTCGGCCTGTCGCTGTTTGCCGAGTTCATCGCCAATGACAAACCGATTCTGGTGAAGTACCGGGGCGAGTTCTACATGCCGGTCTTCAACTTCTACGCGGAAACCGATTTTGGCGGAGACTTCCAGACAGAGGCGATCTATCGCGACCCCGAGGTTCAGTGCCTGATAGACAGTGGCGGGCTTGAGCAGTGTTTTGACGATCCCGAAGGCATTATCGAACAGATCGACGCCGGCACGTTCCAGGCGGAGGGGTTCGAGCGTGGCTGGTCGCTTTGGCCGCTGATCCCTTATTCCTACAACACGTCTGTGGACCGCCCCGGGGCCGCACCTTTGCCGCCCAACGGCCAGAACCTGCTGGGCACCGATGACACCAAGCGCGATGTGCTGGCACGGGTGATTTACGGCTTCCGCTTGTCGATCCTGTTCACGCTGTTGGTGACGGGCGCTGCCAGCCTGATCGGTGTTTTTGCCGGTGCCATACAGGGTTTCTTCGGCGGTTGGCTGGATCTGATCTTTCAGCGGATCATCGAGATCTGGTCAGCGACACCATCGCTTTACGTCATCATCATCATGTTCGCGGTATTGGGGCGAAGTTTCTGGCTGCTGGTCGCGTTGATGATCCTGTTCAGCTGGACCGGGCTGGTTGGCGTGGTGCGCGCAGAATTCCTGCGGGCGCGAAACCTTGAATATGTGCGCGCTGCACGGGCATTGGGTGTGGGCAACATGACCATTATGTTCCGCCACATGCTGCCCAACGCAATGGTGGCCACGCTGACCTTCATGCCCTTCATCGTTACGGGCACCATAGGCGGGCTGGCTTCGCTGGATTACCTGGGTTTTGGTCTTCCGTCTTCGGCCCCCTCGCTGGGGGAGCTCACCTTGCAGGCGAAACAGAACCTTCAGGCCCCATGGCTGGCCTTCACGGCCTTTTTCACCTTTGCCATCATGCTGTCCCTGCTGGTCTTCATCTTTGAAGGCGTGCGGGATGCGTTCGATCCCAGAAAGACCTTCTCATGAGCCTGCTGGATGTAAACAACCTGAAAGTCTCGTTCCGGCAGGACGGTCAGATCAGTGCTGCGGTCCGGGGCGTGTCATTCCATGTCGATCGTGGGGAAACCGTGGCGCTGGTGGGCGAATCCGGATCGGGCAAATCTGTCACCGCGCTCAGCACCGTATCTTTGCTGGGCGACAGCGCGATCGTCGAAGGGTCCGTCACCTATGACGGACAGGAGATGATCGGCGCCTCGGAGCAACGCCTGATGGATGTGCGCGGCAATGACATCAGCTTTATTTTCCAAGAGCCGATGACATCGCTGAACCCGCTGCACACGATCCAGAAGCAGATGGCGGAATCGCTGGCCCTGCATCAGGGGGTCACGGGTGATGTCGCGCGCGAACGAATTCTTGAATTGTTGAACAAGGTCGGTATCCGCGACCCCGAAGACCGGCTGGACAGCTATCCGCACCAGTTGTCTGGCGGACAGCGGCAACGCGTGATGATCGCCATGGCGCTGGCGAACAAGCCGGACATCCTGATCGCCGATGAACCGACAACGGCGTTGGATGTTACCATTCAGGCACAGATCCTCGAGTTGCTGGCCAGTTTGCAGAAATCCGAAAATATGGGGATGCTGTTCATCACCCACGATCTGGGCATCGTGCGGCGCATCGCCGACCGGGTTTGCGTGATGAAGGATGGTGAGATCGTCGAGACCGGCGCGACCGCCGAGATCTTCGACAACCCGCAGCACCCCTATACCCGCAAGCTCCTGGCCGCGGAACCTTCGGGTCAGCCAGACGCCGTTGCAACAGATGCCGAGGAAGTCGCGCGCACCGATCACCTGAAGGTCTGGTTCCCGATCCAACGCGGGTTTCTGAAACGCACGGTCGGCTATGTGAAGGCGGTGAATGACGCCACGCTGAGCGTGCGCGCGGGTGAGACCTTGGGGATCGTGGGCGAAAGCGGGTCGGGCAAGACCACGCTGGCGCTGGCGATCATGCGTCTGATCGCGTCCGAAGGCGGCATCACCTTCCGCGATCAGGATGTTCGAAAATGGTCCACGCGAGAGCTGCGCCGGCTGCGCAAGGATATGCAGATCGTGTTTCAGGACCCGTTCGGCAGCCTCAGCCCACGCATGACCTGTCAGCAGATCATCGCGGAAGGTCTGGCCATTCACAACATTGATCCTCATCGCGCGCCGCGCGAGCTGGTCGCTGAGGTGATGACCGAAGTGGGCCTGGATCCTGCGGCGATGGACCGGTATCCGCACGAGTTTTCGGGCGGTCAGCGTCAGCGCATCGCGATTGCGCGCGCGATGGTCTTGCGCCCCAAGCTGCTGGTTCTGGACGAACCGACCAGCGCGCTGGACATGACGGTTCAGGTTCAGATCGTCGATCTGCTGCGCGACCTGCAAAAGAAATACGGGCTGGCTTATCTGTTCATCAGCCATGACCTGAAAGTTGTGCGGGCGATGTCGCACAAGGTGATCGTCATGCGAAACGGAGATGTGGTTGAAATGGGCACGGCCGAGGATTTGTTCGAAAATGCCCAGACCGACTATACCCGCGAATTGATTGCTGCGGCGGGCTGAAATCAGCCCGCCACCGTCAGTCCATCAGGCGCTGGCTTTCTCTTTGGCCGCCGTTTTCGGCACCGGCCCGCGCAGTTCTTCATAGTGATCAAAGCTCAGCTTGACCCACCCGGTTCCGCGCGTGGCACTGGCAAGAGTGCGATGCAACTCATCCTCGGCCACGGCGGGAATCAGGGCGTTGAAAATCTCCCAGCCTGATGCGTTTGGGTTGCCCTCAAATCCCAGAACCTGCCCTTGCAGAGAGCTGATCGTCGGCACGAGGTCGCCGACAAAATCAGAAGGCAGGTGGATTTCGGCGTTCAGGATTGGCTGCAAAACAACGGGCTTGGCCTGTGGCAGCGCTTCGCGCACGGCGTTCTTGCCCGCGGTGCGGAAGGCATAATCGGAACTGTCCACGTTGTGATGTTTGCCGTCATGCAGCGTGATCTTCACATCCACCACCGGAAAGCCCTCGGGGCCTTGCTCCAGCGCGTCTCTGGCGCCCTGTTCCACGGATGGGATGTAATTCTTGGGCACCGCGCCGCCCTTGACCACCTCTTCGAACTGGAACCCAGATCCGCGCGGCAGCGGCGCGACCGAGATCACGACATCCGCGAACTGCCCAGCCCCGCCGGATTGTTTGCGGTGTCTGTGGCGATGTTCGACAGGTGTTCGGATGGTTTCGCGATAGGCGGTTTCGACCGGGTCGGCTTCAATCTCGATCCCGAAATCCTCGGCCAATTTGGCGGTTACGCGTCGCATGTGCTGCGGACCTTGAGACCCAAGAACGGCGTGTCCGGTAAGCTCATCCTGTTGCAGGTGAAGGCCGGGGTCGATTTCGGCCAGACGGCTCAGGGCGTTTGACAGGCGCACATCGTCCCGCTCATGCGCGGGCGAGACGATCTGACGATGCGCCACCGGATGCGAGGCTGCCCATTCCGGCAGTTCCGTCGCCGAATTGCTGTCGTAGATGTAGCCGGGGTTTAGGTGATCGGATTTCACCGCCAGACCAATCTGCCCGGCCTCAAGCGTGGCGATCTGGGTTTTGGCATCCAGCGTTGTCAGATTGCCGACGGTCTCACCGCCCAAGGCTTCATGGGCTTGCACGCCGTCCCCCAGGCCGCGCAGAACCACGATTTTTCCGATGTGCTTTTTGACATCTGCAAAACCGGCAATGGCGCGGGCGCTGTCTGCGGCCTCGTCGCGCCCGGCGGCGATGTCAAATTCGGGGGCTTCGTGCCGCAGCGCCTTCATCAGACGCGTCAGCCCGTTGCCATGGCTCGCGGCACCCAGGCAGGCGGGAATCAACTGATGGTTCTGCAAAACCTGTGCTGCCAGATCATAGACCTCGTCACTTGGCGGCTGTTTGTCTTCGATCAGCTGTTCCAGCAGGTTGTCATCGAAATCGGACAGGGTTTCGAGCAGCTCGGTTCGCGCTTCCTGCTCGCGGTCTTCGACGGATTGAGGCAGTTCGATCAGGGCCGAGGGCTGGCCCTCCTGATATTTCCAGGCCCGTTCCGAGATCAGATCAACCGCCCCGATGATCGTATCCCCTTCGCGGATCGGCACCTGACGCAGGGCAATGTGGTGGGTGCAGTATGTTTGCAGAGCGGCGATGATATCGCGGACGCGGCCATTGGGGTTGTCCATCCGGTTGATGAACAGAAAACAGGGGATGCCGGCCTCTTCGACCAATCGCAGGTAGGGCGCGCACAGAACGGCGGCATTCGGGTCGGGGGGCACCACGACCACGGCGGCGTCCGAAATCGCCATTGCAGGGCCGACATAGGCCAGTGCATCGCCGCCCCCATCGACGTCGATCGCGCACCAGGGCTCGTCCAGGTAAGAAAAACCGTGCAAATGCACGGTTCCGGAAACATCGAATGTGGTGGGGCGCCCGTCGAGGCGGCTGATGGCCTCGACAAGCGTAGATTTGCCCGTTTGGCTGGGCCCGAGGACGGTGAAAACGCGCATGAGTGTTGTCCCTCTTTCAGGTTGCAGATTGGCTACACGAAAGGGACCGACCGACGCGTTGGCGCCGACAAGGATTGTCTGTATTTTGCCCGCCTCAGACCGCAGAGCGAGATGCCGCCCTACAACATGAGTGTGGGAAAAACCGCAGGCGTGCGTCAAGCCCCTGATGTGTTTTGCGCGTCACGGGCCGAATGTTGCCCGCCGAAAAAGGGTCAGATGGCCGAGCTGTGCCCGGCTTTGCTGAGGTCATAGGCGTCAAAGCTGCGGGCGATCATCCGGGTCAGCGCCCGCGCTTCGGGCGGTATGAAAAGCCCGGCTTCAGTGATTTGCAGCATCCCGTCGAAAGATGCGTTGGCTGCGCGGTACATCTCGTCCAAGTCAGAGGCCGAAATATCGTGATCCCGCAGGATTTCCGCCGAGTCGATCTTGAAATCGCACATCAATGCCTCGATCAGACGGGCACGCAGAATGTCCTGACCTTTGAAGAGGTGCCCTCGGGAAGTCGAAAACTGCCCATCGCGAATGGCTTTGGTATGGGCAGAGGTGGCCGGAGCGTTCTGCGCGTAACCTTGCGGGAAACGAGAGATCGAGCTGGCCCCGACACCAATCAGAACATCGGCCTGATCGTCGGTGTAACCCTGGAAGTTCCGCTTGAGGCGGCCCGCGCGCAAAGCGTGGGTCAGACCGTCATCCTGAGTGGCGAAATGGTCGATACCGATCTCAGCATAATTGTCCCAAAGGAACAAACGTCGGGCCGTGTCGAACAGTTCAAGGCGCTGTTCCGGTGTGGGCAGGGCGTCCGACGGAATCAGCTGCTGCCGCTTGGCCATCCAAGGCACGTGGGCATAACCGTAAAGTGCCACGCGATCCGGGTTGAGCGACAGGAGTTTCTGCACGCTTTCCGTCATGCGCGCCTTGGTCTGATGTGGCAGACCGTAAAGGATATCCGCATTCAGGCTGGTGATGCCACGTTCACGGATCATGTCGATGGCGTCGCGCGTGGTGTCGTAGCTTTGAATACGGCCTATGGTTTTTTGGATTTCGTCATCGAAATCCTGCACCCCAATCGAGGCGCGGTTCATGCCCGCGTCTGCCAGCGCATCCAAACGCGCCTCGTCAATCTCGTTCGGGTCGATCTCGACCGAGAATTCGGCATTCGGCCCCATGGGCACGATACCCAGGATGTGTTGTGCCAATTCGCGCATCAATTGGGCGTTCAGCAATGTTGGTGTGCCGCCGCCCCAGTGCAGGCGCGACAGAACCACTCCTTCAGGTAGACGTGCCGCCAGAAGGTCCAGTTCGGCCTTCAGAACATCGACATAGGCGATTACCGGATTATCGGTTTGTGTCCCTTGTGTTCGGCAGGCACAGAACCAGCATAGCCTGCGGCAGAATGGGACATGAATGTACAGCGAAATTGCACTGCCGGGTTTGATCCCGGAAATCCAGTCGCCGAACATATCTGCTCCCACGTCGTTGCTGAAGTGGGGGGCGGTGGGGTAGCTTGTGTAACGCGGTACTTTCGCGTCAAAAAGTCCAAGCTTTGCCAATTGTGGTTTCACTATCATGGCGATACCCTTATGCGACAGGCGACACAGGTGCTTTGATGGAGATCAAGTGGGAACGCGCATGACAGTAAAAGCACAATTTGACCATTCAAATTGCGGAGATTGCCCGATTCGTCATCGCGCCGTCTGTGCCCGTTGTGATGCCAATGAGCTGGAAGAGCTTGAAAGCATAAAATATTACCGCAGTTTTGAGGCTGGTCAGACGATCATCTGGTCTGGGGATCAGATGAGTTTTGTCGGCTCGGTTGTGGCCGGAATCGCATCGTTGACTCAGACGATGGAAGATGGCCGCACCCAAATGGTTGGTCTGCTGCTGCCAAGCGACTTCGTTGGCCGCCCGGGTCGCGATACTGCGCCTTATGATGTTCAGGCCACGACGGATGTCGTGATGTGCTGTTTCCGCAAGAAACCGTTCGAAGAGTTGATGGACCACACCCCGCATATTGCCCATCGTCTTTTGCAGATGACTTTGGACGAGCTTGATGCCGCCCGCGAGTGGATGCTGGTTCTGGGGCGCAAAACGGCGCGTGAGAAGATCGCCAGCCTGCTGTCGATCATTGCGCGCCGGGACGCTTCGGTCAGCCAAAAGGGTCTGACTGGATCTATCGTGTTCGACCTGCCCCTGACCCGAGAAGCAATGGCGGATTACCTGGGTTTGACATTGGAAACGGTCAGTCGCCAGATATCAGCTTTGAAAAAAGACGGGGTGATCACACTTGAAGGAAAGCGACACGTGACCATCCCCGATCTGGGCCGCCTGATGGAAGAGGCAGGTGACGATTCGGATGGCGGCTTTCCGGTCTGACGCGAAAGGTTTTTGACCGCCAACAGCCGTCGCGGTCTTGTTCGCAGGAATGTCTGATTCAGGAGATCGACATGGAATTTACCAGTTTGTTGGCAATGCTTTTGGTCGGCGCAATCGCCGGTTGGCTTTCCGGAAAGATTATGGAGGGCCGGGGTTTTGGTCTTTTCGGAAACATAGTTGTCGGAATCTTAGGTGCGTTTCTGGCGGGGTTGATTTTTCCGGCGCTTGGATTCGCCGTTGGCGGCGGCCTGCTGTCATCTATCCTCTTCGCAACAGCAGGTGCCGTGATCCTGTTGTTCCTGATAGGCCTGATCCGCAGAGGATGACAAAAGCCGCCAAGTCGGGCGGCTTTTGAAGGGCGGATCAATGAGCCAGGAATACCGGTACGGTAGACTGCTCCAGCATGTTGCGTGTTGCGCCGCCCAGAATGGCCTCGCGAAAACGGGAATGACCGTAAGCGCCCATGACGATCAGATCTGATTCTGTATCGGATGCGTGGCGGTTGAGAATATCCGACACGCGCGTCATGCTTTTGCTCAGCACATCAATCTCACATTTGACCCCGTGTCGCGCCAGCATCTGTGACAGCATTCCGCCTGGATCAGACCGGTCCGGCCCATGGCGGGGCGGATCGATGACCACGATTCGGACCAGCTCGGCCTGTTTCAGGAAGGGCAGGGCGTGACGAATGGCGCACATGGCCTCTACGCTTTCGTTCCAACCTATCATGATATTGCGCGGCACCGTCAGGGGCTCGGCGTCGTCCGGTACGACCAGAACCGGGCAATGCCCTTCGAACATGGCGGCTTCGATGATGGGTTCGGCCTCGGCACCGCGGTCTTTGCCATAAGGGTGCGGCAGGACCACCAGATCGGAAAACCGTGCCCTATGCGCAACATGGCGTCCGATATCGGCGATCTGAGCGACGCCGTGCTCGGCGGACCAGCGAACGCCGGACTTGCCAAGGTAGTCATTGGCAAAGTTCAACAGCTCCTGGGCCTCGGCATTGGCCCGGCTCAGTGTTTCCTGAACGATAAGCGCATTGGCACCCGCATAGTAATAACCTGTCTGACTGCGATCGACGCCAAGGCACAGGGCTTCGGCATGTGCATCCTGCGATTCTGCCAGGGCCACCATCTGCGCCAGAGCGGCGGGTGCCGTCTGCGTTTCGGTCATGACAGTGAGTAGTGATTTGTAAGTCATTGCGACCTCATGATTCGGGCATTTGGTCTCATGTGACCAGTCGGCCTATTTCCTCTACAATGCGTGTCACAGAAAACGCAGAACTGTCTTGATACAGATCAAAGCAGTAACAGCTGCCGTGCTTCAGAACGGCAGCCAGTCAAATGGGTTTCGCGCGTACAAGAATCAAAAACGCGCGGGGCATGGCAAAGGGACGCAATATGTCGAATTACATCAAGCTGATCGTGCTTGGTCTGATCGCGCTGTTTGCAGCGATCGGAACCAATTATGCACGCGATTTGGCGTATCAGGTACATGCACTGCTGGTGATGCTTATCGCCGGTGGCCTGTTTATCTGGACGCTTCGAAACACTGACGAGCCAGATATTCTAGTCGATCGCTCGGGCGAATACATGGATGACGTGATCCGCTATGGCGTGATCGCAACCGCCTTCTGGGGCGTGGTCGGGTTTCTGGCCGGGACCTTCATCGCGTTTCAGCTCGCCTTTCCGGTGCTGAACTTTGAATGGGCACAGGGGTATCTGAATTTCGGTCGTTTGCGTCCGCTGCATACGTCGGCAGTGATTTTTGCCTTTGGTGGCAACGCGCTGATCGCAACGTCGTTCTACGTCGTTCAACGTACCAGCGCCGCGCGTCTTTGGGGCGGCAATCTGGCCTGGTTCGTTTTCTGGGGCTATCAGCTGTTCATCGTGCTGGCGGCGACGGGCTATGTTCTGGGCGGAACGCAGTCCAAGGAATATGCCGAGCCTGAATGGTATGTCGATCTGTGGCTGACCATTGTCTGGGTCGCCTACCTGGCCGTGTTCCTGGGCACGATCGTCAAGCGGAAAGAGCCGCATATCTATGTGGCCAACTGGTTCTACCTGGCCTTTATCGTCACCGTTGCGATGCTGCACCTGGTCAACAACATGACCGTTCCTGTCAGCATCTGGGGTTCGAAATCGGTCATCGTCTGGTCGGGCGTACAAGACGCCATGATCCAGTGGTGGTACGGCCACAACGCGGTGGGATTCTTCCTGACTGCCGGCTTCCTGGGCATGATGTACTATTTCATCCCGAAACAGGCCGAACGCCCTGTATTCTCGTACAAGCTGTCGATCATCCACTTCTGGGCACTGATCTTCCTGTATATCTGGGCCGGTCCGCACCACCTGCACTATACCGCGCTGCCTGACTGGGCTTCGACGCTGGGCATGGTGTTCTCGGTGGTCCTGTGGATGCCGTCCTGGGGTGGTATGATCAACGGTCTGATGACTCTGTCGGGCGCATGGGACAAGCTGCGCACTGACCCGGTGATCCGGATGATGGTGATCTCGGTCGGCTTCTACGGCATGTCCACCTTCGAAGGCCCGATGATGTCGATCCGCGCGGTGAACTCGCTGTCGCACTACACAGACTGGACCATTGGTCACGTGCACTCGGGCGCGCTGGGCTGGAACGGCATGATCACCTTCGGTGCGCTGTACTTCCTGGTGCCCGTCCTGTGGAAGCGTGAGCGTCTGTACTCGCTGCAGATGGTCAGCTGGCACTTCTGGCTCGCCACCATCGGCATCGTGCTTTACGCCGCGTCGATGTGGGTCACCGGTATCATGGAAGGCCTGATGTGGCGCGAAGTGGATGCCAACGGCTTCCTGGTGAACTCGTTCGCCGACACCGTGGCTGCCAAGTTCCCGATGTATGTGGTGCGTGCTCTGGGTGGCGTGATGTTCGTCGCCGGTTCGCTGATCATGTGCTACAACCTGTGGATGACTGTGCGGAAAGCGCCGGCCAAAGAGGCCAGCCTGACCGTCGCGGTCCCGGCTGAATAAGGAGGGCCGGAGCAATGGCAATTCTCGACAAACACAAGATCCTCGAGACCAACGCGACCCTCCTGCTGATCTTCAGCTTTCTGGTCGTGACCATCGGCGGCATCGTTCAGATCACCCCGCTGTTCTATCTTGAGAACACAATCGAAAAGGTGGAGGGCATGCGCCCTTATACCCCTCTCGAAATGGCGGGGCGCGAGATCTATATCCGCGAAGGCTGCTATGTCTGCCACAGCCAGATGATCCGCCCGATGCGGGATGAGGTCGAACGCTATGGCCACTACTCGCTGGCGGCGGAATCGATGTACGATCACCCGTTCCAGTGGGGGTCCAAACGGACCGGACCGGATCTGGCGCGTGTCGGTGGCCGCTATTCTGACCAATGGCATGTCGACCACCTGCGGGATCCGCAATCCGTTGTGCCGGAATCCGTGATGCCGAAATACGGCTTCCTCGAACACCGCAAAATTGACGGCAAGTACATCGGTGATGTGATGGCCGCCAATGCCCTGGTCGGGACGCCCTATTCCGAAGAGATGCTGGAAAACGCACAAGCCGACTTCCTCGCTCAGGCTGACCCGGACAGCGACTATGACGGGCTGCTGGAGCGCTATGGCGACAAGGTCAACGTGCGCAACTTCGACGGCCAGCCCGAGTTGACCGAAGCTGATGCGTTGGTTGCCTATCTTCAGATGCTGGGCACGTTGGTCGATTTCTCGACCTTCACCCCGGACGCAAGCCGCTAAAGGAGGATCGTGATGGAAGAATACACAATTCTCAGGCAGTTCGCGGATAGCTGGATGCTGCTGCTGTTGTTCGCCTTCTTCGTTGGTATCGTCATCTGGGTTTTCCGCCCCGGTGCCAGCAAGGAATACAAGGACACCGCCAACATCCCCTTCCGGCATCAAGACAAACCCGCCACATCCAAGGAGGCGCGGCAATGAGCAAGACACCTGAAAAACAGCCGGGTGATCCGAATACAACCGGGCACAGCTGGGACGGGATCGAAGAGTTCGACAACCCGATGCCGCGCTGGTGGCTGTGGACCTTCTACGCCACTATCTTCTGGGGCGTGATCTACACGATCATGTATCCAGCATGGCCCCTGGTGCAGTCGGCAACCGCCGGCGTCATGGGATGGTCTTCACGGGCTTTGGTCCAGCAGGAGATGGTCGCATTCGAAGAGGCAAATGCACCCTGGAACGCCAAACTGGTAGAAACACCATTGGAAGACATCGCGAAGGACGCTGAGCTTCAGCAATATGCCGTGAACTCTGGCGGTGCCGTGTTCCGTACCTGGTGTGCACAGTGCCACGGTTCCGGTGCGCAGGGCGCGCCGGGTTTCCCGAACCTGCTGGATGACGCCTGGCTGTGGGGTGGTACGATGGAAGATATCGTCTACACCGTCAGCTATGGTATCCGGAACGAAGAAAGTGACGATGCGCGCTATTCCGAGATGCCTGCCTTCGGTGAAATCCTGGAGCATGACGAAATCACGCAGGTGGTTCAGTATGTCATGTCGCTGAGCAACGCTCAGACCGATGACGCGGCGGCACAGGCGGGCAAGGTAGTCTTCGAAGACAACTGCGCGGCCTGCCATGGTGAAGATGGCAAAGGTGACATCTTCCAGGGGGCGCCGAACCTGACCGACGCGATCTGGCTTTATGGCGGTAGCGAAGAAGCTCTGACCGAAACAGTGACTTACAGCCGCTTTGGTGTCATGCCGCCCTGGGATACCCGACTGACCGAGGCGCAGATCCGTGCGGTATCCGCCTATGTCCACCAGTTGGGTGGTGGCCAGTAAGACCTAGAGGGCACCTTCGGGCGGCTGGCCGCCCGAAGGCTGTAGCACCGGCTGTTCCATCTGTTCGCGCGTTTCCTGAACAGCCGGTGCTTTCTTACACTGAATTCCTGTTGTTTTGCCATTCCGTTCTTTGCAACGACTCTTTGCAACGACGGCTGATCACCCGCGTTCGGGCAGGGCTGACCCGGGGCTGCGACAATTGGTCGGCACTTGGAAAACTGCATGTACCACGTGTAGCTGGTATCGCGCCACAAGTAGATTTTCCGCCAAAATAGGCTGAAAATCGGCTAAAACACCTGATCTCCGGCGCCGGCAAGATGGGCTGATCTTCAAAAGATGTTTGCTCGATGCGCTTTTTGACCCATGTCAAAGTTCGCCTAGGCATGATCTGGAACAAGACGTCTTCAGAAGACCCATTTGTGGAGCCAGCCAGTGAGCGATTCCGATCCCGCCCCCAGCCTTTACGCCGCGCGTGAGCCGATTTTTCCAAGACGTGTTTCGGGGCCGTTTCGAAACCTGAAATGGATCATCCTCATCGTGACACTGGGCATCTACTATGTGACACCCTGGATCAGATGGGATCGCGGCCCCAGCCTGCCTGATCAGGCTGTCCTGCTGGATCTTGCAAATCGACGTTTTTATTTCTTCTGGATCGAGATCTGGCCGCACGAATTCTACTTTGTCGCTGGTCTGCTGATCATGGCAGGTTTGGGTCTGTTCCTGTTTACGTCCGCTCTGGGTCGCGTTTGGTGCGGATACGCATGCCCGCAAACCGTCTGGACGGACCTGTTCATTCTGGTCGAGCGGTGGATTGAAGGTGACAGAAACGCCCGCCTGCGCCTGCACCGTCAGGAAAAGCTTGATTTCCGAAAGGCTCGCTTGCGGGCCACCAAATGGGCGGTCTGGTTTCTGATCGGTTTGGCGACAGGTGGTGCCTGGGTGTTCTATTTCGCGGATGCACCTACGCTGGCCCGTGATCTTGTGACGGGCAACGCGCATCCCGTTGCCTACACGACGATGTTGATCCTGACGGGTACAACCTTCTTCTTCGGCGGGTTCGCCCGCGAGCAGATCTGTATCTATGCCTGCCCATGGCCGCGCATTCAGGCGGCGATGATGGATGAGGACACGCTGGTTGTCGGCTATCGCGAATGGCGGGGTGAACCGCGCGGCAAAGGCAAGCGGACGGCCGATTCTGAACTGGGGGATTGTATTGACTGTATGGCCTGCGTGAATGTCTGCCCTGTCGGGATCGATATTCGGGATGGTCAGCAGCTGGAATGTATTACCTGCGCCCTTTGTATCGACGCGTGTGATGACATGATGGCCAAGATCGGAAAGCCACGAGGGCTGATCGACTACATGGCGCTGAGCGATGAAGAGCATGAGCGATCCGGCGAGCCCGCCAAGAATGTCTGGAGGCATATTCTGAGGCCGCGCACGATCATGTACACCGCATTGTGGGCGCTAGTCGGGTTCGGGCTGTTGTTTGCACTCTTCATCCGTTCTGACATCGATCTGACTGTTGCACCGGTGCGCAACCCCACTTTCGTCACCCTGTCGGACGGTACAATCCGCAACACCTATGACGTTCGACTGCGCAATAAGCACGGTGAGGACCGTCTGTTCAAACTGTCTTTGGCGGGCGATCCGGCGATGCGACTGGAAATCGAGGGAACCAATATCGATACTGTGAATGTCACGGCGGATACGGCACAATTGACCCGTGTATATATCGTGGCCTCCCGCGATAGCGATCCGGCCGCAGCAGAGGCGACACCAGTACGGATCTGGGTCGAAGACCTCAGCAGCGGCGAACGCGCCTACAAGGACACCACGTTTAACGGACGAGGGAACTGATCATGGCCGAACGTAAATTCACCGGAAAGCACGCCCTTGCCGTGTTTGTCGGCGCTTTTGGCGTGATCATCGCGGTGAACCTCGTGCTGGCGTATAATGCGGTGAAAACCTTTCCCGGGCTGGAGGTCAAGAACTCCTACGTCGCCAGTCAGGAGTTCAACGAGCGCCTGAAAGAGCAGCAGGCGCTGGGCTGGACAGTTCGGGCGGAAACCAAAGGCGGCCTTCTGATCCTGCACATCACCGACGAAAGCGGTGCGCCGGTTGAGGTGAGCGAATTGCAGGCCGTGGTCGGTCGGGCAACCCATGTGCGCGACGACTTCGTGCCGGATTTTACGTTCGACGGTACGGCCTATGCCACGCCTGCTACACTGGGCAAGGGCAACTGGAACATCCGATTGGTGGCGCGTGACGGAAACGGTGCCGAATTCTCGCAGCGCGTCCCGCTTTACGTGGAGGGGTAAGCATGACGGCTCAGCTTTCATCCGGCACAGCAGCCTGCCCGGGCTGTCTTGCGGCCCCGGCAGAGCCGGCCCGGCCCATACCGAAGGATGTGCAGATCGCCTTGTCGCTGCCGGGCATTCATTGCTCGGCCTGTATCGCGACGGTCGAGCGTGAACTGAACGCGCAACCCGGCGTCGAAGACGCCCGGGTGAACCTGACGCTCAAACGCGCGATGATCAAAGCCACGCCGGAGACGCGTGCAAGCGATCTGATCCCGGTGCTTGAACAGGCAGGATTCGAAGCACATGAACTTGATCCGGGGGCTTTGTCCGCAACGCAGACAGACAAGGCCGGGCGTGATCTTCTGATGCGGCTGGCCGTGGCCGGGTTTGCATCCATGAACGTGATGTTGCTGTCGGTGTCGGTATGGTCCGGTGCGACGGATGCAACGCGGGACATGTTCCACTGGATTTCAGCGGCCATTGCGCTGCCGGCCATTGCGTTCTCGGCCCAGCCGTTCTTTGCCAATGCCTGGAGCGCCCTGCGCGTGCGACGGCTGAATATGGATGTGCCGATTGTGCTGGCGATCCTGTTGGCGCTGGTCACGTCGCTGTGGGAAACCGCGTTGAGCGGCGAGCATGCCTATTTCGACGCAGCCCTGACATTGACCTTCTTTCTGCTGGCCGGACGGTATCTTGATTACCGCACCCGCGCCGCGGCGCGATCTGCGGCCGAGGAATTGACCGCGTTGGAAGTTCCCCGCGCCATTCGTGTCGCTGATGGGGTTGAAGATGAAGTTCCCGTTGCCGAGTTGCGCGTCGGAGATCTGATCCTTGTGCGACCGGGTGGGCGCATGCCCGTGGACGGCCAGATCGTGTCGGGTCAGTCAGAACTGGATCGATCCCTTCTGACGGGTGAGACGGTGCCAGTCTTTGCCGAAGCCGGACAGACTGTGAGCGCGGGCGAAGTCAACCTGACGGGTCCGTTGACAATCCGGGCAACGGCGGTCGGGGAAGACACGTCGCTCCATCGTATGGCTGATCTGGTCGCCATCGCCGAGTCTGGCCGGTCCCGTTATACCTCGTTGGCCGACAAGGCCGCCAAGCTGTATGCGCCGGGTGTTCACATTCTGTCGGCGCTCAGCTTTGTTGGGTGGTACATCTATTCCGGTGACTTGCGCACGGCGCTGAATATCGCGGCGGCTGTTCTGATTATTACCTGCCCCTGTGCGTTGGGTCTGGCCGTGCCAGCAGTAACCACGGCCGCGTCGGGCCGGTTGTTCCGCAAGGGAATGCTGATCAAGCACGCCACGGCACTGGAGCGGCTGTCCGAAGCCGACACGGTTGTATTCGACAAGACAGGCACGCTGACATCCGGCGCGCCGGAACTGGTCAATCTGGCAGACCATGCACGCGCCAAGATCGAGGTCGCTCTGGCGCTGGCCGAGGCTTCTGCACATCCTTTGTCCGTATCACTAGCAAAAGCGGCACGTGCGGCAGGGATCAAACCAGCAAATGTGCGGGGAATAGCCGAGGTTCCCGGCTATGGCACCGAGGGCGAATTCCGTGGTCAACGTGTTCGTCTGGGGCGGGCGGCCTGGGTCGGCGCGGATCAGGGCACCGATACTTCGGCCTGGCTTGCAATCGGCGAGGACGCACCCGTGGCCTTCCGATTCTCGGACGCGTTGCGCCCCGGCGCTGCTGAGGCGATGGATGCCCTGCGTACTTCGGGCAAGCGTGTACTTTTGATTTCAGGGGATTCGCAGGGGGCGGTGCGCGTCTTGGCGGAAAAACTGGGAATTGCGGACTGGATCGCCGAGGCTTTACCGCAGGACAAGGCAAGACGCATTCAGGATCTCAGCGATGAAGGCCACAAAGTTCTGATGGTTGGCGACGGGCTGAACGATACCGCCGCTTTGGCGGCAGCGCATGTGTCGATCTCTCCGGCCTCTGCGCTGGATGCGGCGCGGGTCGCGTCGGATATCGTGCTGTTGGGCAATGATCTTTCGCCCATTGCGGATGCGTGTGACACGGCCGTCAAAGCCACCAGACGCATTCGCGAAAACTTCCAGATCGCAACCGTTTACAACGTGATCGCCGTTCCTCTGGCCGTGATCGGACTGGCGACACCGCTGATCGCGGCCTTGGCGATGTCGACCTCGTCCATTACCGTGTCCATGAACGCCCTGCGGCTGAGGTAACCTGAATGGAAGTGCTTGCTTATCTGATCCCGATTTCCCTGTTCCTGGGGGGCGTTGGTCTGGCTGCCTTCGTATATACCGTTCGTACGAACCAGTACGAAGACCCCGAAGGTGATGCGCGCCGGATCCTGAGCGACGAATGGGATGACAAACCCAAACCCTGAACGAATGCCCTATAGAGGCAGAGTTGAACCAACTGCCCTTGAAATTGCCGCAATGCCCGGCTATGTCCGGCCCATCCGCTAGCAGAGAGAACACGCCAAATGGCCACCACCAATCCGATCCAGTTCATTCAGCAAGTCCGTGCCGAAGTCTCCAAGGTCGTCTGGCCGACCCGGCGCGAGGTGCTGTTGACCACGGTAATGGTCTTCATCATGGCGGCGCTGACGGCTGTATTTTTCGCTTTGGTCGATTTGGGTATTCGGGGTGGTCTTCAACTGATCCTGGGTGCTTTCAGCTAGACGGGATCAGCGCGCTGAAACGTCTCTGCCCCCTTGCGCTGCGGGCAATGTCAGAGTAGGTGACGCGGTACTATTCGGAATGGGCGTGTGGCGATTCGGGCTGCGCGCCGCTTTTTATTCCGGATGGTGTGACAAGATTTTAATGACGGGTGTGTCCGGTACGCTTGATGCCCCGAAGACAAACAAGGACGACAGGTTCATGGCGAAACGGTGGTACTCGGTCAGCGTTCTTTCGAATTTCGAAAAGAAGATCGCAGAACAGATCCGCACGTCGGTGGCTGAACAGGGCCTTGAGGACGATATCGACGAAGTTCTGGTGCCCACCGAAGAGGTGATCGAAGTGCGCCGGGGCAAGAAGGTCACGACCGAACGCCGCTTTATGCCTGGTTACGTTCTGGTGCATATGGAAATGTCGGATCAGGGGTATCACCTGATCAACTCGATCAACCGCGTCACTGGTTTCTTGGGCCCGCAAGGCCGCCCGATGCCGATGCGCGACGCCGAAGTGAATCAGATCCTGAACCGTGTTCAGGAAGGTGAAGAAACACCCAAGCTGATGATCAGCTTCGAGGTCGGCGAGAAGGTCAAAGTCAACGACGGCCCGTTCGAGGATTTCGACGGCATGGTCGAAGGTGTGGACGACGAAAACCAGAAGCTGAAGGTTTCGGTTTCGATCTTCGGCCGGGAAACTCCGGTCGAGCTGGACTTCACGCAGGTTACCAAGCAGAGCTGAGGAAACGTTCCTCGAGAATTGAAGCGCCGCGATGCCAAGGGCAACGCGGCGCTTTTTGTTTGGGTATTCGCTGAAAACGGATCGACCTATTGCGCCTGAACCATGGCCGCGCGCAAGAGTTGCGGGCGGTCGGTCTGGGAAGGCAGGAACACAGCCTGCGATCCGGCATCCAGTGCCGACAGGCTCGCGTCATACCACTGCATCGCAAGATCGCGACGTTTCTGCACACCGAAGCCTTCGCGCAGATGGTGGCCAATCAGCTCGCCATAGGCGGGCTCACCCATTGCGACCAGCATCAGGGCAGACCCAAGCGCGGCATCCATGTTGTCCTGACGATAGCCAATCGCAAGGCAAACCTTACTTGTCGCGGCAAGATCTTGGGGGCTGAGGCCCGAGTCCAGCGCCAGCTTGCGCATCTGGGTTTCAGCCTCAGTTTTCGAGTTGATAGACAGAGCATCAACCTGAGGCGCCACCATTTCACCATACGAGTCGCATTGAGCACTCACCTGATCCGGCGTGAGCCCCTGGATATCCTGAATCAGATCTTCACCGCGCGCCATCGCGTAGCTGCGGGCAAGACAGAACTGTTCGCTGAGCGCAAAGTCGGGATCCGACATGTTCGCCAGGGTCGTATAACCGCCATTGGTAGATGTTTGCAGCATGACCCCGCTACAGCGATTGGCCAGCGACGGGCCTCCGGTGCCGCCGGAAAACAGGCTCGGCAGGCTGGCAGACGTTGTTTCGGTTGTCTCCGGCTCAGGTTCTTGCGGTGTCGCAACCGGAACAGGTTGTGCCGGGGCGGTTTGTGCCGGAGCTTGCGGGGCAGTAGCCAAAGCAGATCCCGTCTGCACCTGACGGCGATACGCCATCAGAAGCGGTTGGCCCGCAAGTTGAGTCGTCGCCTGTCCACCGCTTGTGGCCCAATAGTAGGCTTGCATCAGAAAGTCATACTGATACGGCTGAAAATCATAGCCGTTTACAGGATAACCCATCGAGGCCTGATAGCGCTCGATTGCGGACCGGGTGCCGCGACCGACCTGACCATCGACGCGTCCTGCATTGTACCCGAAGTAATTGAGCGCGGTCTGAGTTTGCGCGCCTTGCGTGGTCGATGGAATACCTGACCGATAGGTGCGGTTCGATGTAGTTGTTCTCTGAGATTTTTTCTTTTGTTGGTCCTTGCCAATTGCGTAACCAACGATCCCGCCGACGACCGCACCACCAAGAAACTCTCCAGCGTCGGCCCGTGCCGTTTGAGGGATGGCAGCAGCAAGAGAAAAGGCGATGCCAAGAGTTAAAGCTAAACGAAGTATCATAATTAACCTCCACCAATAATCACAATTTTTAAGGAGTATAGCACGGTCATCTGCGTTATGGCGAAGCAAGCGCCAATGTCGCGTTCGATTGGCTGCAAACTGGCGGTTTTACATGTCTTTGCAGATTGTTAGAGGAATTTGAAGTCGCGCGGACACTCGCGTGTAATCACGCAGGCAGCAAGAATCCTCTCAGGGTTTGATTCGGTACAACCCAAATGGTGCTCCAACCACTTGTCATCTCTCCTGATCCCATGTAAACGCCGCCTTTATCGTCTTTGGGCGAGATTCTCTCGTGGGAGGTTGCCGGGGTCGCGATCCCGGACCGGACCACGCAACATAATCTGGGTGGGACGCGTTTCACCCAAGTTGAAAGGAAAACCAAATGGCCAAGAAGCTTGCTGGTACAATGAAACTGCAGGTTCCTGCAGGTCAGGCGAACCCGTCGCCGCCAGTTGGTCCGGCGCTGGGTCAGCGCGGCATCAACATCATGGAATTCTGCAAGGCGTTCAACGCCAAGACCGCAGACATGGAGCAAGGCGCACCTTGCCCGACCGTGATCACCTATTATCAGGACAAGTCCTTCACCATGGACATCAAGACGCCGCCCGCGTCTTATTACCTGAAAAAAGCAGCTGGTCTGAAGCCGGTTGGTAAGCGTAACCGCCCCCGTGGCGCGGAAAACCCAGGTCGTGAGACCGTGGCAACCGTGACCTCGAAGCAGGTTCGCGAAATCGCCGAAGCCAAAATGAAAGATCTGAACGCCAACGACGTCGAAGGCGCAATGCAGATCATCCTGGGCTCGGCCCGCTCTATGGGCATCGAGGTTAAGTAAGATGGCAAAACTCGGTAAACGTACGCGCGCCGCGCGCGAAGCTGTCGCTGGCAAGGAAAACCTGTCGGTAGACGAAGCAGTTGCCCTGGTCAAAGCCAATGCAACGTCGAAATTCGACGAAACCATCGAGATCGCTCTGAACCTGGGCGTTGACACCCGTCACGCGGACCAGATGGTTCGAGGTGTTGTCGGCCTGCCGAACGGCACCGGTAAAGCGATGCGCGTTGCTGTTTTCGCTCGTGGCCCCAAGGCAGACGAAGCGAAAGAAGCAGGCGCGGATATCGTTGGTGCAGAAGACCTGATGGAAACCATCCAGGGCGGCACCATCGAATTCGATCGCTGCATTGCCACCCCGGACATGATGCCGATCGTCGGTCGTCTGGGTAAAGTTCTGGGCCCCCGCAACCTGATGCCGAACCCCAAGGTTGGCACCGTGACCATGGACGTGAAAGCGGCCGTGGAAGCAGCCAAGGGCGGTGAAGTTCAGTTCAAGGCGGAAAAAGGCGGCGTTGTGCATGCCGGTGTTGGCAAAGCGTCGTTCGACGAAGCCAAACTGGCTGAAAACGTCCGCGCGTTTGTCTCGGCTGTAGCCAAGGCGAAACCGTCGGGCGCCAAAGGCACCTATATGAAGAAAATCGCGCTGAGCTCGACCATGGGCCCCGGTGTGACCGTTGATGTAGCAGAGGCCTCGGGCGAGTAAGCCAGACAAATCTGATGCAAAGAATTGATCCCGGGTGGTGCAAACTGCCCGGGATTTTCATTTTGCCGGGTTCGGTGCGAAGATAAATCGCATGCATTTCAGTTCTGGCAATCGAACGGACCATGGTTATGGAAACTAAGCGCGAACTCCTCCAAAGATTTCTTAAGGGATTGGAAACCGGTGACGCCATGGCGGCAGCGGTTGTGAATGAAGAGAAGTACATCCAGCACAACCCTCAAACTCACGAAGGCAGCGAAGGTATTGCCGACCTGTTCGCAAGGCTGTCCAAAACCTCACCCAAGGTTACATTCAAAAGGGTTTTCGAGGATGGCGACTTTGCCTTTGCGCATATCGAGTACGATTTCAGTAGCCTGCGCGCCGCGTTCGAGGTGTTTCGGTTCGAAGATGGCAAAGCCGTAGAGCATTGGGACAACATTCAGCCCTTGCGCGGTCCAAACCTTTCTGGGCGTGGAATGCTGGATGGTCACACCGAAGTAACAGATCTTGAGAAGACGGAAGAAAACCGGGCCGCTAGCAGCATGTTTGTAACAGACGTTCTGATAAAGCGCAGGTTTGACAGATTGGCGGACTTTGTTGCAGAGGATCTAAAACAGCACAATCCGGACATGGCCGACGGAATCGTAGCGCTCAAGAACGTGTTGGAAGGAACAAGCGAAAGCGGGTCAAAATTTGTCTACAAGCATTTGCATCGGGTTTTGGCAGAGGGAAATTTCGTCCTTTGCGTGTGTGAAGGGGAAAGAAATGGGGTGCATTCCAGCTTTTATGATTTGTATCGTTGGGACGCTGATCAGATCGTCGAACATTGGAGCACCATCGAAGCGGTTCCGCCGCGCGAGGAATGGAAAAACGACAACGGGAAGTTCTGAAAACATGCCCTTGGAATTTGGGTGCTGTATGATCTGAATTGGGTGCAATTTACCCCTTGGAAACCCCCTCCATCTGCCCTAAGAAGACCTGCGGAACAAAGCGTGCGATTCGTCGTGCGCTTTGTTTCGTTTCGTCCAAGACGGTGGGTGGGCCCATTCGGTCCCTTAATTCCCTGCCTGAGACGGGTAAGACCAAAGAATTCTGGGGGTCCCACCCTCGGGCGCATTTTGGCCAATCCCGTAACAAGGACCTGAACGCCGGAGCGAAAGCTGCGGCAAATATGAGCCGGGGTGAGATTTCGCCCCTAACTTGGAGAGAACTGTGGATAGAGCCCAGAAAGAGAAAGTGGTCGAGGAACTCGGCCAAATCTTCGAAAGCTCTGGCGTCGTAGTGGTTGCCCACTACGCCGGTCTGACAGTTGCCGAGATGCAGGACCTGCGCGCGCGTGCACGCGAAGCGGGCGGTTCCGTGCGTGTTGCCAAAAACAGGCTCGCCAAAATCGCCCTTGAGGGTAAGCCGTGTGCAAACATGGCCGACCTGCTGACAGGGATGACCGTTCTGACCTATTCCGAGGACCCCGTGGCAGCAGCCAAGGTGGCCGAGGACTTCGCCAAGGAGAACAAAAAGTTCGAAATCCTTGGCGGTGCAATGGGCGAGAACGCTCTGGACCGCAAAGGCGTCGAAGCTGTTTCGAAAATGCCGTCTCGCGAGGAGCTTATTGCTTCGATCGTTGGCTGCATTGGCGCACCTGCTTCGAACATCGCCGGCGCGATTGGCGCACCTGCAAGCAATATCGCAAGCATCCTTTCCACCATCGAAGAGAAGGCGGAAGCTGCGTAAGCGGTTGGCACTGAATGATCTGCGTGGGGCATGTGCCCTGACGTTGGAACACACACTGTAAACGGAAAGAGCTGATAAAATGGCTGATCTGAAAGCACTCGCAGAAAGCATCGTGGGTCTGACCCTGCTGGAAGCACAAGAACTGAAAACCATCCTCAAAGACGAATACGGCATCGAGCCCGCAGCTGGTGGCGCCGTAATGGTCGCAGGTGCAGCTGGCGACGCCGGCGGCGCAGCTGAGGAAGAAAAAACCGAATTCGACGTCGTTCTGAAGAACGCCGGCGCATCGAAAATCAACGTCATCAAAGAAGTTCGCGGCATCACCGGCCTGGGCCTGAAAGAAGCCAAGGAACTGGTCGAAGCCGGCGGCAAGATCAAAGAAGGCGTGGACAAAGCAGAAGCAGAAGACGTCAAAGCCAAGCTGGAAGCAGCTGGCGCCGAAGTCGAACTGGCCTAAGCTTATCCTCAGGTGCATCGCTGATGTGCCGAAAAATTTGGCTGGGTCCGGAGAAATCCGGGTCCAGCCGAACCTGTCTTAGAAAGGGCCTCAAGACGCGAGGCGTTTTCTAAGACACGGTTTTCGGATCGGGAGGCCGCCTTCGGGACGGTGGCCATGAATTGATCCGGACGTGTTGTCTCGATTGTGCAAGATGCCGGGGCCCGACGGTGTCTTTGCCCGCTGAGAACATCGAAAGGTGACATCTGACATGGCTCAAACGTTCCTTGGCCAGAAACGTCTTCGTAAATATTACGGCAAAATCCGCGAAGTGCTGGAGATGCCGAACCTTATTGAGGTCCAGAAATCTTCTTATGATCTTTTCCTGCGCTCCGGCGATGCAGAGCAGCCCACTGACGGCGAAGGCATCAAGGGCGTGTTCCAGTCGGTTTTCCCGATCAAGGATTTCAACGAAACCTCCGTTCTGGAATTCGTGAAATACGATCTGGAAAAACCCAAATACGACGTTGAAGAATGTATGCAACGCGACATGACCTACAGCGCGCCGCTGAAGGTAACGCTGCGTTTGATCGTTTTTGATGTCGATGAGGACACCGGCGCAAAATCGGTAAAGGACATCAAGGAACAGGATGTCTTCATGGGCGATATGCCTTTGATGACGCCGAACGGCACATTTGTCGTGAACGGGACCGAGCGTGTGATCGTATCCCAGATGCACCGTTCGCCCGGCGTGTTCTTCGACCACGACAAGGGCAAGACTCATTCCTCGGGCAAGCTGCTGTTTGCCTGCCGCATCATCCCGTATCGCGGCAGCTGGCTGGACTTCGAGTTTGACGCCAAGGACATCGTGTTCGCCCGGATCGACCGTCGCCGCAAACTGCCGGTGACAACCCTGCTTTATGCATTGGGTCTGGATCAGGAAGCGATCATGGACGCGTATTACAACACCGTGTCCTACAAGCTGGACAAGAACAAGGGTTGGGTCACACCGTTCTTCCCCGAGCGCGTGCGCGGCACCCGCCCGACCTATGATCTGGTTGACGCCAAGTCCGGTGAAGTGATTGCCGAAGCGGGCAAGAAAGTTACCCCGCGCGCGGTCAAGAAGCTGATCGACGAAGGAACCGTCACCGATCTGCTGGTTCCTTTTGATCACATCGTCGGCAAATTTGTCGCAAAGGACATCATCAACGAAGAAAACGGCGCGATCTATGTCGAAGCCGGTGATGAGCTGACCCTGGAATATGACAAAGACGGCGACCTGATTGGCGGCACCGTGAAAGAGCTGATCGATGCGGGTATCACCGACATCCCGGTTCTGGACATCGACAACGTCAATGTTGGTCCGTACATGCGCAATACCATGGCTCAGGACAAGAACATGAGCCGCGAAACCGCGCTGATGGACATCTACCGCGTCATGCGTCCGGGCGAGCCGCCCACCGTCGAGGCTGCGTCGGCGCTGTTCGACACCCTGTTCTTCGACAGCGAGCGTTATGACCTGTCCGCCGTTGGCCGCGTGAAGATGAACATGCGCTTGGCTCTGGATGCGCCGGACACCCTGCGTACCCTGCGCCGCGAAGACATCGTGGCCTGCATCAAGGCGCTTGTTGAACTGCGTGACGGCAAAGGCGACGTGGACGACATCGACCACCTCGGCAACCGTCGCGTGCGTTCGGTTGGCGAACTGATGGAAAACCAGTACCGCGTCGGTCTGCTGCGCATGGAGCGCGCGATCAAAGAGCGTATGTCGTCGGTTGAAATCGACACCGTCATGCCTCAGGACCTGATCAACGCGAAACCTGCTGCGGCTGCTGTCCGCGAATTCTTCGGCTCGTCGCAGCTGTCGCAGTTCATGGACCAGACCAACCCGCTGTCGGAAGTCACTCACAAACGCCGTCTCTCGGCGCTTGGCCCCGGTGGTCTGACACGTGAGCGTGCGGGCTTTGAGGTGCGTGACGTACACCCGACCCACTATGGCCGGATGTGTCCGATTGAAACGCCGGAAGGTCCGAACATCGGTCTGATCAACTCGCTGGCCACCTTTGCCCGCGTGAACAAGTATGGCTTCATCGAAACACCGTACCGCGTCGTCAAAGACGCCGAGGTGACCGATGAGGTTCACTACATGTCCGCGACCGAGGAGATGCGTCACACCGTGGCGCAGGCGAACGCGACCTTGGATGCCGATGGCAAGTTCATCAATGATCTGGTTTCGACACGTCAGGCCGGTGACTACACGCTTGCCCCGCGCGAGAATGTGGACCTGATCGACGTGTCGCCGAAACAGCTGGTCTCGGTCGCTGCATCGCTGATCCCGTTCCTTGAAAATGACGACGCTAACCGCGCTCTGATGGGCTCGAACATGCAACGTCAGGCGGTTCCGCTGCTGCGGGCCGAGGCGCCGCTGGTCGGTACCGGTATCGAGGAAAAGGTTGCGATTGACTCGGGTGCTGCGATTCAGGCGAAACGCGCCGGTATCATCGACCAGGTCGATGCCCAGCGTATCGTTATCCGCGCCACCGAGGATTTGGAACTGGGCGACGCTGGCGTTGACATCTATCGTCTGCGCAAGTTCCAGCGTTCGAACCAGAACACCTGCATCAACCAGCGTCCGCTGATCAAGGTGGGTGACACCGTCCAGAAGGGCGAGGTCATTGCCGATGGTCCGTCGACCGATATGGGCGAACTGGCTTTGGGTAAGAACGTGGTCGTCGCGTTCATGCCGTGGAACGGTTACAACTACGAAGACTCGATCCTGATCAGCGAACGTATCGCGCGTGATGACGTCTTTACCTCGGTCCATATCGAGGAATTCGAAGTCGCCGCCCGTGACACCAAGCTGGGCCCGGAAGAGATCACCCGCGACATCCCGAACGTTGGTGAAGAAGCGCTGCGCAACCTCGACGAGGCGGGCATCGTTTACATCGGCGCGGATGTTGAGCCGGGCGATATTCTGGTCGGCAAGATCACTCCGAAGGGCGAAAGCCCGATGACCCCGGAAGAAAAGCTGCTGCGCGCCATCTTCGGTGAAAAAGCATCTGACGTGCGCGACACCTCGCTGCGCGTGAAGCCGGGCGATTACGGTACGGTCGTGGAAGTCCGCGTCTTCAACCGTCACGGCGTCGAAAAAGACGAACGTGCGTTGCAGATCGAGCGTGAGGAAGTCGAACGTCTGGCCCGTGACCGGGACGATGAGCTGGCGATCCTGGACCGCAACATCTATGCGCGTCTGCAAGGTCTGATCCTGGGTAAAACTGCGGTGAAAGGCCCGAAAGGCGTCAAGGCAGGGTCGGTGATCACCGAGGAGCTGCTGGAAACCCTGACCCGTGGTCAGTGGTGGCAGCTGGCGCTGGAAGACGAGCAGGATGCACAGATCGTCGAAGCTCTGAACGAGCAGTACGAAGTGCAAAAGCGTGCTCTGGACGCCCGTTTCGAGGACAAGGTCGAGAAAGTCCGTCGTGGCGACGATCTGCCGCCGGGTGTGATGAAGATGGTCAAAGTCTTCATCGCCGTGAAGCGCAAGTTGCAGCCGGGCGACAAGATGGCTGGTCGCCACGGGAACAAAGGTGTGATCTCCAAGGTTGTTCCGATGGAAGACATGCCGTTCCTGGCCGATGGTACGCCGGTTGACTTCTGTCTGAACCCGCTGGGTGTGCCGTCGCGTATGAACGTCGGTCAGATCCTTGAAACCCACATGGGGTGGGCCGCACGCGGTCTGGGTCTGAACATCGATGAGGCGCTGCAGGAATACCGCCGTTCGGGCGACCTGACGCCGGTACGTGACGCGATGAAACACGCCTATGGCGAGGATGTCTATGAAGAGGGCATCAGCGGCATGGACGAGGACCAGCTGATCGAAGCGGCCAGCAACGTCACCCGCGGTGTTCCGATTGCTACCCCGGTCTTTGACGGCGCCAAAGAGGCTGACGTCAACGACGCGCTGGTGCGCGCGGGCTTCTCGGAAAGCGGTCAGTCGATCCTGTTCGACGGTCGTACCGGTGAGCAATTCGCGCGTCCGGTGACCGTGGGCATCAAGTACCTGCTGAAACTGCACCACCTTGTGGACGACAAAATCCACGCGCGTTCGACCGGGCCGTACAGCCTGGTGACCCAGCAGCCGCTGGGTGGTAAGGCGCAGTTCGGTGGTCAGCGCTTTGGTGAGATGGAAGTCTGGGCTCTGGAAGCTTACGGCGCCGCCTACACTCTGCAGGAGATGCTCACCGTGAAATCGGATGACGTCGCCGGCCGGACCAAGGTCTATGAGTCGATCGTCAAGGGCGAGGATAACTTTGAAGCGGGCGTACCGGAATCGTTCAACGTTCTGGTGAAAGAAGTCCGTGGCCTCGGCCTGAATATGGAACTCCTGGATGCGGAGGTTGAGGAGTAAGGGCGCTGCCCTTTCTCCCGTCCCCCCTTCCGCAAGATTTGAGGTAACAAATGAACCAGGAAATCACCAATAACCCGTTCAACCCGCTGACGCCGCCGAAAGTCTTTGACGAGATCAAAGTCTCCCTGGCGTCACCAGAGCGGATTCTGTCTTGGTCCTATGGCGAGATCAAGAAACCCGAAACCATCAACTATCGGACGTTCAAGCCCGAGCGTGACGGTCTGTTCTGCGCGCGTATCTTTGGCCCGATCAAAGATTACGAATGTCTGTGCGGCAAATATAAGCGGATGAAGTATCGCGGCGTTGTCTGCGAGAAATGCGGTGTGGAAGTCACCCTGCAGAAAGTCCGCCGCGAGCGAATGGGCCACATCGAACTGGCAGCACCCGTTGCGCACATCTGGTTCCTGAAATCGCTGCCGTCCCGCATCGGTCTGATGCTGGACATGACGCTGCGCGATCTGGAACGTGTTCTGTACTTTGAAAACTATGTCGTCATCGAGCCCGGTCTGACCGACCTGTCTTATGGCCAGATGCTGACCGAAGAAGAGTACATGGACGCGCAGGATGCCTATGGCATGGACGCGTTCACGGCGAACATCGGTGCGGAAGCTATCCGTGAAATGCTGGCTCAGATCGATTTGGAAGCCGAAGCCGAGCAGCTGCGCGCTGATCTGGCCGAAGCAACCGGCGAGCTGAAGCCCAAGAAGATCATCAAGCGTCTGAAGGTTGTTGAATCCTTCCTCGAGTCGGGCAACCGGCCCGAATGGATGGTGATGACCGTGATCCCGGTTATTCCGCCGGAACTGCGTCCGCTGGTTCCGCTGGATGGTGGCCGTTTCGCGACGTCTGATCTGAACGATCTGTATCGCCGCGTCATCAACCGGAATAACCGTCTGAAGCGTCTGATCGAGCTGCGCGCACCTGACATCATCGTCCGCAACGAAAAGCGGATGCTGCAGGAATCCGTTGACGCTCTGTTCGACAACGGCCGTCGTGGCCGCGTGATCACTGGCGCCAACAAGCGTCCGCTGAAATCGCTGTCGGACATGCTGAAGGGTAAGCAGGGCCGCTTCCGTCAGAACCTTTTGGGTAAGCGCGTCGACTTCTCGGGCCGTTCGGTCATTGTGACCGGTCCGGAACTCAAGCTGCACCAGTGTGGTCTGCCCAAGAAGATGGCGCTGGAACTGTTCAAGCCGTTCATCTACTCGCGCCTTGAAGCCAAGGGTCTTTCTTCGACCGTGAAACAGGCGAAGAAACTGGTCGAGAAAGAGCGTCCCGAAGTGTGGGATATCCTCGACGAGGTGATCCGCGAACACCCTGTCATGCTGAACCGTGCGCCGACGTTGCACCGTCTTGGCATTCAGGCGTTCGAGCCCGTTCTGATCGAAGGTAAAGCCATCCAGCTGCACCCGCTGGTCTGTTCGGCCTTTAACGCCGACTTCGACGGTGACCAGATGGCCGTTCACGTCCCGCTGAGCCTTGAGGCCCAGCTGGAAGCGCGTGTTCTGATGATGTCGACGAACAACGTTCTGTCGCCTGCAAACGGCGCACCGATCATCGTTCCGTCGCAGGATATGATCCTGGGTCTGTACTATGTGACCCTGGAACGCGAAGGCATGCCGGGCGAAGGCAAGGTCTTTGGGTCGATCGAAGAAGTTCAGCACGCGCTGGATGCGGGCGAGGTGCATCTGCACTCGAAAATCACGGCCCGGATCACGCAGATCGACGAGGAAGGCAACGAAGTTCAGAAGCGATATGAAACCACCCCGGGCCGTCTGCGTCTGGGTGCGTTGCTGCCGATGAACAACAAGGCACCGTTCGATTTGGTCAACCGCCTGCTGCGGAAGAAAGAAGTGCAGCAGGTGATCGACACCGTCTACCGTTACTGCGGTCAGAAAGAGTCGGTGATCTTCTGTGACCAGATCATGTCGATGGGCTTCAAGGAAGCGTTCAAGGCGGGCATCTCGTTCGGCAAGGATGACATGGTCATTCCGAAGGACAAGTGGAGCATCGTCGATGACACCCGCAGCCAGGTGAAAGACTTTGAACAGCAGTACATGGACGGCCTGATCACTCAGGGCGAAAAGTACAACAAGGTTGTCGATGCTTGGTCGAAGTGTAACGACCGCGTGACCGAGGCAATGATGAGCACGATCTCGGACGTTGCCAAGGCCGAAGACGGGTCGGACATGGAGCCGAACTCGGTCTACATGATGGCCCACTCGGGTGCGCGTGGCTCGGTCACTCAGATGAAACAGCTGGGCGGTATGCGTGGCCTGATGGCCAAACCGAACGGTGACATCATCGAGACGCCGATCATCTCGAACTTCAAAGAAGGTCTGACCGTTCTCGAGTACTTCAACTCGACCCACGGTGCCCGTAAGGGTCTTTCGGATACCGCTCTGAAGACGGCGAACTCGGGTTACCTGACCCGTCGTCTGGTGGACGTGGCGCAAGACTGTATCGTTCGTGAGATCGACTGCGGCACCGAGCGTGCGATCACAGCCGAAGCAGCCGTGAACGACGGTGAGGTTGTCGCCTCGCTGGCCGAGCGCGTGTTGGGCCGTGTAGCCGCTGACGATGTTCTGCGTCCGGGCACCGATGAGGTGATCGTCGCAGCCGGTCAGCTGATCGACGAACGTATGGCCGACACCATCGACGAAGCCGGCGTTCAGTCGATGCGCATCCGCTCGCCTCTGACCTGTGAGTCCGAGGAAGGCGTCTGTGCGACCTGCTATGGTCGTGACCTTGCACGCGGTACGATGGTGAACACAGGTGAAGCTGTCGGCATCATCGCGGCTCAGTCGATCGGTGAACCGGGTACACAGCTGACCATGCGGACCTTCCACATCGGTGGTGTTGCGCAAGGTGGTCAGCAGTCGTTCCAGGAAGCCAGCCAGGAAGGTATCGTTTCCTTCGAGAACCCGCAGATTCTGGTCAACGCAGCCGGCGAAAGCCTGGTCATGGGCCGGAACATGAAGCTGGTGATCAAGGACGAACACGGCGAAGAGCGTGCCAGCCACAAGCTGGGCTACGGCTCCAAGCTGTTCGTCAAGGACGGCACCAAGGTGGCCCGTGGCGACAAGCTGTTCGAGTGGGACCCGTACACCTTGCCGATCATCGCCGAGAAAGCCGGTACTGCGAAATATGTCGATCTGGTTTCGGGCCTCGCTGTCCGCGACGAGACCGACGAAGCAACCGGTATGACGCAGAAGATCGTGATCGACTGGCGCGCCGCCCCCAAAGGCAGCGACCTCAAGCCCGAGATCATTCTGGTTGGCGAAGATGGCGAGCCGGTCCGCAACGATGCGGGTAACCCGGTTCACTATCCGATGTCGGTCGATGCGATCCTGTCGGTCGAAGACGGCCAGAAGGTCGAAGCCGGTGACGTCGTCGCGCGTATCCCGCGCGAAGGTGCCAAGACCAAGGACATCACCGGTGGTCTGCCGCGTGTGGCCGAACTGTTCGAAGCGCGCCGTCCCAAGGATCACGCGATCATCGCCGAGGCCGATGGTTATGTGCGCTTTGGCCGCGACTACAAGAACAAGCGCCGCATCAGCATCGAACCGGCTGACGAGTCCATGGAGACCATCGAGTACATGGTACCCAAGGGCAAGCACATCCCGGTCGCCGAAGGGGACTTCATCCAGAAGGGTGAATACCTGATGGACGGTAACCCTGCGCCGCATGACATCCTGTCCATCATGGGTGTCGAAGCGCTGGCGGATTACATGATCGACGAGGTGCAGGACGTGTATCGTCTGCAGGGCGTGAAGATCAACGACAAGCACATCGAGGTCATCGTGCGCCAGATGCTGCAGAAGTGGGAGATCCTGGATTCGGGCGACACCACCCTGCTGAAGGGCGAACATGTCGACAAGCAGGAGTTCGACGCGGCCAACGAGAAGACCATCGCCCGCGGTGGTCGCCCTGCTCAGGGTGAGCCGATCCTGCTGGGGATCACCAAGGCCTCGTTGCAGACGCGCTCGTTCATCTCGGCGGCGTCTTTCCAGGAAACCACACGCGTGCTGACCGAAGCTTCGGTTCAGGGCAAGAAAGACAAGCTGGTTGGCCTGAAAGAGAACGTCATCGTTGGTCGCCTGATCCCCGCCGGTACCGGTGGTGCAACGCAGGCTGTCCGCCACATCGCGCAGTCGCGTGACAACGTGGTGATCGAAGCCCGCCGGGAAGAGGCCGAGGCCGCCGCCGCCCTGGCCGCGCCGATCATGGATGACGATATGGTCGGGGATGAGCTGGACGTTCTGGTCGAAACACCGGAAAGCCGCGAATAAACCGCGTCATTCAGAACCAAAAAAGGCCCTGCGATTTCGTGGGGCCTTTTTTTGTCGCCTCTCCTGATACGCAATTGTGAACCGTCGTGACAGAGCACAGCCTTTGACGCGATTTCATCAGGCTTGTGGTTCTGCAATCGGTGGTTTAGCGATGTTCTGTGTTTTCGGATTATTTTGAGCTGAACAATGGACACCAAAAGCAACTCTTTCGAGGACCGAGTGGCGCGGATCAAAAAGCGTTCGGCAGAAAACACACACAAGTCGCCTATGCCTCGAACCGAGAGTATCTGGCAACGTCTGGGGTATCCCGCTGCGTTTCTGGGGGCTTTTTTACTGGGTGTTTTTGCGGTCTTCCTGTCCCGCCTGATTCAATACCAATCGGTTGGCATTCCGGTGCCCGGCAAGGTAGGAACGCAGGATTTCGTAAGCCTCGGCCTCGCAGGCGGGGCCTGCATCATGGTTATGCTGTTTTTGAAAGGTAAACTGCGAGAGTTCGCTGGGGCGCTCACGGTTGGTGCGTTGGTGACGACCTTTTCCTTTCATAATTTCGTGTGGAAATATCCTGTGTTTTTCGAACTTGTATACGGGGAAGACTGGGTGGAGTTTGTAAAAGACACGACAGAGCCTTCCAGCCTGAATCTGTTCGGGACCATCCTTCCATTCGGTTGATGATCTCTGCACCCCTTGTGCGTTGTTGACATCCAGCCCGTCTCGGCGGCCAATGCGGGGCGATCAATAGCCCCGGAGCCCGAAGCAGCATGACTCCAAACACCAAAGGCGCTTTGCTGATGATGGGCAGCATGGCTGCCTTTACCCTGAACGATACGCTGGTGAAGGTTGCCTTGCAGGATCTGCCATTGTTTCAGTTGGTGGCCATGCGCGGGTTTCTGGCGGTATTTCTGATCTATGTGCTTGCCCGGTCACTGGGCACGTTGCATCTGAATTTTTCGCGCCATGACAAGTGGCTGGTTGCACTGCGCTGCCTTGCAGAGCTTGCGGCGACATTCTTTTTCCTGACGGCGCTGAAGAACATGCCGCTTGCCAATGTTACGGCCATTCTTCAGGCATTGCCTCTTACGGTAACATTGGGTGCTGCTCTGGTTTTTTCCGAACAGGTTGGTTGGCGACGCGCTTTGGCAATCGCCGTGGGTTTCGTCGGAATGCTGCTGATCGTAAGACCCGGCCCAGGGGGGTTCAGCGTGTATTCCATCTATGCGCTGGTTGCAGTGGTTTCGATTACAGTTCGGGACCTCATCACGCGACGCATGTCAGCCGACGTGCCGTCAATGCTGGTTACCCTTGCCACCTCGGTTTCCATAGCGGGGGCTGCGGCAATAGCCTCGGTTTTCGAAGGATGGGTTGCGGTTTCGGCAACGGCGGGTTCTCTGGTCGCGGCGGCGGCCGTGTTTGTGCTGCTTGGCTATTTGTTCAGCGTCATGGTCATGCGTCAGGGAGATGTCGGATTCGTTGCACCGTTCAGATATTCCAGCCTGATCTGGGCGCTCGGGTTGGGTTGGGTCGTGTTTGACGAATGGCCTGACAGCCTGACGATGCTGGGTGCTGTCCTGATCGTGGGTGCCGGTCTGTTCACCTTGTTCCGGGCACGTGCGCGTCAGGGCTTGGCGTGACGCCGTCTGACCACGTCCGGATCAATGGCGAAACGGGTTTGAAACTCGAGCTCCTGCTGCCGGGTAAGAGGGTTGAGCGCTACATCCATGTTTCTGGTTCGCGGTGAGTCATTGAACCGGTTCAATCCCCGTACCCACATCGGACTATCGGGTCGGGTCACAACGGGCATCGCGCGGTTGATCCTGTTATGGGCAAAATTCATGATCGATTTCCGCTGCCCGCCCCGCACGTACATTCCCAGACCGGCAGTGATCAACGGGCGATGCACGCGCGTAGCCCGTATCCCCTCGGAATTGGCGCGGGCCAGATAACCGCAGTTGAAGTCAACGGCGACCATCGCGTGCCTTTCGAACAAGCCGACACATTCCCTGACACAGCCCCGAAACCGCTCGACAAAATCCACGGCCACTGCATCATCATCGTCGTGGCGAAACTGAAGGCAGGGTTGATCAGGATCGTTCCGCGCCGAATTCAGGACATCCTGCATGACTTTTCTGTGCCGCCCCGGAGGTTTCGCGACAATGCGCACCTGTTTCAGCCCACCGGTCAGATCGTTGAGGCGGTCAAATGCCGGCTTGGGCAGGCAGTCGCCGACCACGATCACCAACTGGAAATCTTTGTCGGACTGTTTTTTGAAACCGGGCAGGGCGACCGTCTCGAACAGGCGAAACCGTTCTTCCAACCTGTCGTGCTGGTACAGGAATTGCCGTCTTTCTTCGACACTCTCGTGCGTTGTCTGAAAGCCGCCAATTGCGGGATAGGAAAACCGGCAAAGGCCAATCACTTGCATCTGTAATCCATCAGCAGATATTCGACCCGACTATGCCCTTGCCGCGGTTCAGCCGCAACCGGGACAGCGGCGCGCAGGAATGGCAATCCGACAGGCTGCATTCAACGCGCGCGCCGGGGCGCCGGGATAGGGCTGTTGACACTTGGAACGACTCCCCCTATACGCGCGTCATCTCGGTACCGGGGGCCGCCCCGTAGCCGATTCCAGTAATGAACTGGTCAAGGCCCGGACAATTTTGCAGTTCGCGCCCTCTGAGAACCAACCGCGACGTTCACCTCGGAATGGGAACGCTCGTGGGTTTTGCGCTTGTGGACGCATAAGTGCAGCGAATTTAGCCGCACGCAACGCGCGTGCATGTCATGTGTGTTGCAAAACGGGGAAAGAACCGGAATGCCAACTATTCAACAGCTGATCCGCAAGCCGCGGCAGCCCAAAGTCAAACGCTCGAAGTCCATGCACCTGGAGCAGTGCCCGCAAAAGCGCGGTGTCTGCACACGTGTCTATACCACAACGCCTAAAAAGCCGAACTCGGCGATGCGTAAGGTTGCCAAGGTGCGCCTGACCAACGGGTTCGAGGTCATCTCGTACATCCCCGGTGAAAGCCACAACCTGCAGGAACACTCGGTTGTTCTGATCCGTGGCGGCCGTGTGAAAGACCTTCCCGGTGTGCGTTACCACATCCTGCGCGGTGTTCTGGATACTCAGGGCGTCAAAGACCGTAAGCAACGTCGTTCGAAATACGGCGCGAAGCGTCCCAAGTAAGAAGGAGAGGCTGATATGTCACGTCGTCACGCCGCCGAAAAACGCGAAGTCCTGCCTGACGCCAAATTTGGCGACAAGGTACTGACCAAATTCATGAACAACCTGATGATCGACGGCAAGAAGTCGGTCGCAGAGCGCATCGTCTACAACGCATTTGACCGCGTTGAGAACAAGGTAAAGCGCGCTCCTGTCGAAGTGTTCCACGAAGCGCTCGACAACATCAAACCTTCGGTCGAGGTTCGCTCGCGCCGGGTTGGTGGTGCAACCTACCAGGTTCCGGTCGAAGTGCGCCCCGAGCGCCGCGAAGCACTGGCCATCCGCTGGCTGATCACCGCTGCGCGCGGCCGCAACGAAAACACCATGGAAGAACGCCTCGCCGGCGAACTGCTGGACGCCGTACAGTCCCGCGGTACTGCCGTTAAGAAGCGCGAAGACACCCACAAGATGGCCGAGGCGAACAAAGCCTTCAGCCATTACCGCTGGTAATTCTAGAGGCTTATCCAAATGGCACGCGAATATCCGCTCGAACTATACCGTAACTTCGGTATCATGGCGCACATCGATGCAGGCAAGACGACCTGCTCGGAACGCATCCTGTATTATACTGGCAAATCCCACAACATCGGTGAGGTGCACGATGGTGCCGCCACCATGGACTGGATGGAGCAGGAGCAGGAACGCGGCATCACCATCACTTCGGCTGCGACCACCACGTTCTGGGAACGCACCGAGGACGGTAAAACCGCCGATACCCCCAAGCACCGCCTGAACATCATCGACACCCCCGGCCACGTTGACTTCACCATCGAAGTTGAACGCTCGCTGGCGGTTCTCGACGGTGCCGTCTGCGTTCTGGACGCAAACGCCGGTGTTGAGCCCCAGACCGAAACCGTGTGGCGTCAGGCTGACCGCTACAAGGTTCCGCGTATGGTTTTCGTCAACAAGATGGACAAGATCGGCGCAGATTTCTTCAACTGCGTTCGCATGATCGAAGACCGCACCGGCGCACGTGCTGTTCCGGTTGGTATCCCGATCGGCGCCGAATCCGAGCTGGAAGGTCTGATCGACCTGGTCACCATGGAAGAATGGTTGTGGCAGGGTGAAGACCTGGGCGCAAGCTGGATCAAAGCTCCGATCCGCGACAGCCTGAAAGACATGGCGGAAGAATGGCGCGGCAAGATGATCGAAGCGGCCGTCGAAATGGACGACGACGCGATGATGGAATACCTGGAAGGCAATGAGCCCGACGTTCCGACCCTGCGTAAACTGCTGCGCAAGGGCACACTGGAAATCGCGTTCGTTCCGGTACTGGGTGGTTCTGCGTTCAAGAACAAAGGCGTTCAGCCGCTGCTCAACGCTGTGATCGACTATCTGCCCAGCCCGCTGGACGTTGTCGATTACATGGGCTTCAAACCCGGAGACGAGGACGAAGTTCGGGACATCGCCCGTCGTGCTGACGACAACATGGCGTTCTCGGGTCTGGCGTTCAAAATCATGAACGACCCCTTCGTCGGTTCGCTGACCTTCACCCGGATTTATTCGGGCGTGCTGAACAAGGGTGACTCGATCCTGAACTCGACCAAAGGCAAGAAAGAGCGCATCGGTCGTATGATGATGATGCACTCGAACAACCGGGAAGAGATCGAAGAAGCGTTTGCAGGCGACATTATCGCGCTGGCGGGTCTGAAAGACACCACCACCGGTGACACCCTGTGTGACGCGAAGGATCCGGTGGTTCTGGAAACCATGACCTTCCCCGATCCGGTGATCGAGATCGCGGTCGAGCCCAAAACCAAGGGCGACCAGGAGAAAATGTCTCAGGGTCTGGCGCGTCTGGCGGCCGAAGACCCGTCCTTCCGTGTGGAAACCGATCTGGAATCGGGTCAGACCATCATGAAGGGCATGGGCGAACTTCACCTGGACATCCTGGTTGACCGCCTCAAGCGCGAGTTCAAGGTCGAGGCCAATATCGGTGCGCCGCAGGTGGCCTATCGTGAAACCATCTCGATGCCGGTCGAGCACACCTACACCCACAAGAAACAGTCTGGTGGTTCGGGTCAGTTCGCCGAGGTCAAGCTTGAGATCACTCCGACCGAGCCGGGCGAAGGTTATTCGTTCGAAAGCCGCATCGTTGGTGGTGCTGTTCCGAAGGAATACATCCCGGGTGTCGAAAAAGGCATCCAGTCTGTCATGGACAGCGGCCCTCTGGCTGGCTTCCCCGTGATCGACTTCAAGGTTGCCCTGCTGGACGGTAAGTTCCACGACGTTGACTCGAGCGTTCTGGCGTTCGAAATCGCTGCCCGTATGTGCATGCGTGAAGGCATGCGCAAAGCCGGCGCGAAACTGCTGGAACCGATCATGAAGGTCGAAGTGATCACCCCGGAAGAATACACCGGCGGTATCATCGGCGACCTGACCTCGCGTCGTGGCCAGGTGTCTGGTCAGGAACCGCGCGGCAACGCAATCGCGATCGACGCGTTCGTTCCGCTGGCGAACATGTTCGGCTACATCAACACTCTGCGTTCGATGTCGTCGGGCCGTGCCCAGTTCACCATGCAGTTCGACCACTACGATCCGGTTCCGCAGAACATCTCGGACGAGATCCAGGCGAAATACGCATAAGCGAAGATTTGAGGGAGCGTGGGTATCACGCTCCCTTCATTACCGAAAAAGGAGGCCATCATGGCAAAGGAAAAGTTTGAGCGTACAAAACCGCACGTCAACATCGGCACGATTG
>NZ_WQFL01000008.1:0-266821 GCF_013034175.1 Ruegeria sp. HKCCA5463 | reverse complement strand
CCGCACCAAGATCATCCCGCCGCTACCGTGGTCGACTTTCTCACCGCCGTTCTCATAACCAACTGTAACAAGAGAACTTCATCGCTTTCAGAAAATGATCTCATAATCGGCGCAACTATGCAGAACGGGGAATCGATATGCTGTGTCGCTTCGAACCTGAAGGTTTGGTGGCACCGCGTTGAATAAAGGCTTCAGAAAAATTCTCCAAATCTGGCCCATGATCCATCTAAGCTGGTGTCTTTTACCGTGATTTCAACGGGTTCAACAATTTTGTCCGAGGGGGGCACAAATCAGATATTTCGCCTTGTATTCCCGTCGCTTGCAAGGATATACCCGTCGATGGAGACGTGGCCGAGTGGTCGAAGGCGCTCCCCTGCTAAGGGAGTAGGCGGGAAACCGTCTCGAGGGTTCGAATCCCTTCGTCTCCGCCATTTACCTATTTCAGTGAGTTGATGTGGCGTGTTTAACGTGCCGTATTCCTATAAATAGCAGGCACTTACTATCTAGTAGTATCATCTTGAGTTTTACCCAGTTGTCCTTAATATTTTCTATTGAGTGGTATATTGTGTGGTATTTCCATGGCTGCGCTCGGCGGGAAGCTGACAAAGAAGCTAGTAGAGAATCTTGGCCAGGGTCGGCATGGCGACGGTTCTGGCCTGTACCTTGTTGTTGACCCCTCTGGTGCGCGACGCTGGATCGTGCGCGTAACGGTCAAAGGGCAGAAGAACCGCAAGGGCGCACCGCTGAGAACGGATTTTGGTTTGGGCGGCGCTGATGTTGTCACTTTGAATCAGGCTCGAGAAAGAGCGCTCGAATATCGTCGGATGGCAAAAGCCGGGTTGAACCCGCGTTTCAATGCTCAGCGCGAAATCCCGACCTTTGAAGAACTCAGCCGCCAGGTTCACATTGATCGCCTGCCTACATGGAAGAATGCCAAACATGGACAGCAATGGCTCAACACCTTGCGCGACTACGCGTTCCCAAAGATCGGCCGTATGCCCGTGGACAGCATCGATCAGCCCGAAGTGCTGATGTGCCTGTCGCCAATCTGGACCGAGAAACACGAAACTGCAAAGCGGCTGTCGCAGCGGATCAAAACGGTACTCGACGTGGCAAAGTCCAAGGGCTTCCGCTCGGGCGAGAACCCGGTGACCGCGATTCGCGAAGGCAAGGTGCTGCCCACCGTCAAGGCCAAGGTCCAGCACCATGACGCGATGCCGTGGCAGGAGGTGCCCGCATTCTATGCCGAGTTGCAGACCCGCTCTGCCATGGCTGCCAAGGCGTTGCAGTTCACCATTCTGACCGCCTGCCGAACCTCAGAAGTTCTGGAGATGAAATGGCCCGAGGTCGACGTCGATGCGCGCCTGTGGACCATACCATCGGAGCGCATGAAAGGCGGGCAGGTCCACCGCGTGCCCCTCGCTGACGAAATGCTGGCCATTCTGGAGCCGCTGCGCGCGCTGGCCTCTGACTATGTATTCGAGGGGCAAAAGCGGCATCAGCCGTTGTCGAACATGTCCATGCTGATGCTGCTGCGCCGGATGCGGCAAGATGGCGTCACTGTGCATGGCTTCCGCAGTTCGTTCCGAGATTGGGCGGCGGAGTCTGCAAACGCACCACGTGAACTCGCAGAAGCAGCATTGGCGCATCAGGTTGGGTCCGATGTGGAGCGGGCTTATGCACGGTCGGATTTGTTGGAGCGACGAAGAAGCTTGATTTCTGATTGGAATAGATTTGTGTGTAACACCAGTCTTGAGGGCTGCTAGAGATGGCGGAAGACAACAAGTGGGTTAAACCCAACAGGCTCACAGAAATAATCGCACATCAAATCATTCCGGTAGTGATAGGTGATGTGCTTTCACCCAATCTAGAACTGCTCAATGGCGGGTATTACCAAGACGGTTTCGAAGAGCTCCAAGAAGGAGACACAATTTGGGAAGTTTCGGTTACAAGTCGGACAGGTCTGGACAAAGAACAAACAGGGCTTTCATATTTCCCGACCGAGGATGCGGCTCGTGAATACTTGAAGGCAATGCCCATCGGCCTGACGTACGGAGAACATTACGGTTACCCAAAACGACTAAAAGACTTATTTGGTTCAGTTGACGATCCATGCAGGTTCATGACTGCGATGTTTAGGCGTTGCGACGATGATGATGTTCACTCGGTGTGCTATCGGGCTCTTTCTGAAGCTGGTGTAATAGATAAAGGGGATTACAAGACATCCTCTCGTGTACTTGAATGGCTAGGTGACGAGCATATTGCTTGGATGAAAGAGAAATTTGGAGAGAATTGGTCTGCCGTTGCGCGATTTGAATACTGCCTGAACCATTTCCCGGACTCTTCACTGGCTAGTCTTGCGGCGCGTTTGTTTTTGTTCCAGTTCGTGACTTACGACGATTTTGCCGCTGGTTACTACACCAAGGAAATACAGTCGATTGCAGGCGGGACAGAAGAGGCGGCTATTTTAGCAAAAGAAACTCGAGTTAAGGCCGGAAAAGCCGGGGCGCGTTCATCACGACAACGCAGGCTCCAAAACTTGGAGCTACTGATGCAGCAAATCGAGCAGTTGTCAGGCGCGGTCGATTTTGTCAGTGAAGAACGCATCGTTGAGCAAGCTTTGGAAAAGACAGTTGAGAAACATGAGGACTTCCCCAAAACGCAAAAAACTCATGCGGACTACGGAACCGCGTTGCGGTCAGTGGAGCCTTTCAAATCGAGATACGAAGCAGTGTTCAGGAAAAACGCCTAAGCGTTTTCTCGCTTCTGGAAAGCGCTTAGGCGCAGGAAATAGTTTGGTGAAACTTCGGCAAAGCTGCCTATAATTAGGAGCCATCGCAACTGATCCAAGAGGATTTCAACGATGGCAAACGTCTTCAATGACGACCGGGTCTACTTCCCAGAAGACCCTGAAATGCAATTGCTGGGAAACCGCGAAAAGCTGGCTCAATGGCGCCACCGCATGTGTGGTCCGGCCTTTATCCGCATCGGTCGGCGGATCGCCTATCATGGCGCTGATCTGAACGCCTGGCTGGCGACGCGGCGCACCGATCCCAACAACGAGGCTGCATAATGAAAAACCCCAACTCCAAGCGCGGAGATGGGGCTTTTCCAGTGACATCAACTGCCACCCTAGCAAGTTCAGTTGATGCCACAGGATGCCCCGCGCCGACAAGACAAAACGAGCGCCGGTACTACTGGTCGCCTTTGAGCCACTCTGTAGAACGAGTGAATATTCGGAAAGGACGGATCGATCATGGCTGATGTGTCCGTTTCCAAACCGCGCAACCAGAGCTATGCAAGCGGGCCAGACACTGGCCCTCTTTCCCGAACTGATCATCGGGAAACCGCTGAGACCTACAGCGGCGAAATCTTTCGCCATGGTATCTACCGCGTCGCCGTATGCCGGGACAGTATCCAATGGCTGTTTCAGCGCCAGAGACCCCAATTTCCGGCCGGGGGAGCGGCCTGGGACACGCTCGGTTACTGTGTGTCCAAATCCGGCCTAATCCGGCTCGTCCGGGCACATATCAGCTTTGATATCCCTGAACTGAATGGTTTGCCCGAGCATTTCCCACGGAGTTGTCGCCATGAGTAGGCGGCGATCTCCCAAGGGTAAACGGTCGAATGAGGGTCAATATGTTCCTCTGCCTTATGCCATGATCAAATCTCCGGCATGGCGAGCGTTGTCCGGACCTGCAGTGAAGCTCTGGTTGGAGCTTCACACCCGCTACCACGGTGGCAACAACGGCAAGGTTTTTCTGTCGATGAACGAGGCGGCGGAAACTCTCGGATTGGGCAAGGCCACTATTCAGCGGGCTTTCGAGGATCTGCAAGACAAAGGCTTTCTTGAGCTGGAGCAGAAAGGCAACTGGTATCACCGTCGGGCTCACGAATGGCGGTTGACGACCAAGGCGACGCAGGCCCGGTCCGGCAAAAAAGCTGCAACCAACGATTGGCGGTTTTGGCAGCCCGAAAAAACAAAACGCGGTTCTAAGACGGACCCGTCAGCATCCTCGGTGGTTCCGTTTGAGAACCCAAAGACCTCCCATGGTTCCAAACCAGAACCGGTCAGGCCGATTTCTCGACGGTCCATCGGTTCTGAAACGGAACACTAATACTAACCACTCCCTGTTACGCGAGGCGGACATGAGCAAGACACAGAAAGACAATGGCAACGATCTGCTGACAAAGGGCTCCGAGCTCACCGAGGCGGAAATCAACGCGGTTGCTGATCTGAGGGATCGAAAGAAAACGCGCGTCCGGGCACCGGACATCAAGTTGGACTTCGATGAAGATACACGCAGGCTCACGGTTGGGCACAAGGGAAAAGATCCAACGGTGGCCTGTGCTTTGGCGATGCATGAGCTCGGCACAGCAGACTACCGGTTCTTCGAGGGCGTCATGGATCAAGTCGCGACTCTTGGGCAACAGGACAGCTCTGTCTCCGAGACAGCATCGAACTTTGTGATGTCGGTTGTTGCTGGCGTTAAGCCGCAGGACGAGATCGAAGCCATGCTTGCGATCCAAATGGGTGCGATCCATCAGGCTACGATGTTGATGGCACGGCGCCTGAACCATGTAAAAACTCTCCCTCAGCAAGATTCAGCGGAACAGGCGCTTAACAAACTCGCGCGTACTTTCACCAGCCAAGTTGAAACCCTCAAAAAGTATAGGTCAAAGGCAAATCAGACCGTGCGCGTTGAACGCGTCGAGGTGAAGGAAGGTGGCCAGGCTATAGTTGGGAACATCCACAGTGGGGGGCGGGGCGATGATAAAAAGTGACGACAACCCCATGGACCCTACGAAAAGACTCAATGATGCGCCCAGATGCACAGCAACGGCGAAGTCCACTGGCAAGCGATGTCGTGCTCCATCAGTCAGAGGTTGGACCGTGTGCCGCGTTCACGGCGCGCGCGGTGGACACGCCGCTGGGCCAAGCCACCCGTCATGGAAGCACGGTGAAAGATCGCGAAATGCTGAGCAGTTTCGCAAAACCATCAGCGAACTGATCCGAGCCGACAAGGAACTGCAGAAGCTGATCCATTGATTGGGTGCGGACTGGTCACCGACACAAAACAGTAATTCTACAGAACTAGTCGGATGTCTGCACCGAGCCCCTCCCTGCCGTTAAGCGAGGTTCGGTCTTTCGCATGTGTGACAGTTTGAAAACCGCATCTTCCGGACGTTCAAATTCCAGTGTCGGTTGGCAGGAGGGCGGGATATGACCTACCAAAAAACTCGGGAGGCGCAACTTCTACTTTGGGTTTACGCCGCTAGCTAACAGTCAGTAATTGATTGCAACCTTCAGTCGGCACTATTTTAGGACAGTGTTAGCCTTCAGTTCAGGCAGTTGCCTCCTTGAGGGCATAATAAATATCGCGGGCCTCTTGCAAGCGTTTGGTATCAAGGTTTTCAACCGTAGCAGCGTCAGGATTGGGAAGGAAATAGCGTTCGAATCTCTGGTGGGTACGCGACAGCCCTAACATGTCACATAAGGTCTCCATCGTTCGCTGAGGCGCAGAGCGCAGATCATCCTGAAACAAAAAAACACAATGTTCCTTATACTCCTGAAGCGCCCGAAACGCACAAATCCAATAGTCCAGCCAATAGTCTGGATGATACGTGTCTTTGTGCTCTGGCTCAAATCCGGGAAATAAAAACGGTTTATGCAGATCGCCAAATTCGAAATGGCCGATATCGGCCATATATCGGCTCACAAAACTGTCTCTGGCCTGAAGCTTGCTGAAATTGATGTGCTGTCGCAGAAGTGATTCAGCATGGCATTCCGGCCGTCGCACCGGTACGACGATCCTGCAATCCGGAATAGATTTAAGCAGATAGGGTATCCGGGCAATGTTGGCGTTGTTCTTAGAACAGTAGCGCGTTTTTAGCGCATTTTCCGGTCCGGCCTGACTGTTCCGCGCCCTGATGATGCTACACATGTGCTGCCGAAAAAAATGATCTGCCTGAGGGTTTGTATCGCAAGTGTTCCAAAGGGGAATCGAAGTCCCCTTGAAGCGATCTGGCCAAAACGATTTCCAAATGGCCTCCTCGAACGCCTCAGGGCTATCAAGATCGATCTCCAGCCCGTCGCCATGGGCGCGCTGCTGCCGCCGAACACCCCGCTTCGGCCCGCCCGCGATTTTATCCCATAGAACAGGAGCCGTCAGAAATGGCATATCCCGATAGATATGCGTGGCCACTTCGGGCGCATCATGCAAAGCGTTGAGGACAGCGGTGGTCCCGCCTCGTGCCAGGGATGTCACAAAAACAGGTTGCGTGGCATCAGCAGTGGAAGATTGCCTCGTCATGCGATCTTCAAGCCGCGAGGCCAGTTTCAGTATCGCCGGTCCTGAGAAGGCAAGGTTATGCACAAACTGGTCAACCGGTGAGTATTGGCCGCCTTCAACATGTTCCTCCGTATCCGCGCGTCGTAGCCGGCTGCCAATTTTTGCGCCTGCAAAAGCAAGGACCGATACCACGACGATGTAATCCAGACGAAGCATGACCCCAAGCACCGCCGCACCTGTTGCGATTCCGGACCAGTCCGCCAGCGCAATCGGGAGACCCGCCGCCGTCAGAGCCAGCGCAATGCGCCACGTCAAGTTCAGCCCACCCACCAGCAGCTTCAGCCCTGCTTGCCTTGCGGCCGCTTCCTTGGCGTCGTCAGAATGTTGGTTGTCAAATAGCGCGGTGACACCGGCCATACAGGTGCTCACGACGTGTTGGGCCGTCCCTGCGATATTTGTTTGCCACAGGGCCAGAATAAATCCGGCAACTGCCAAGAGCGAAACGGCTATCGCTGCTATCATGGCGTCGGATCGTTTTCGGAACCAGCCTGATTTTTCCGCCCCCCGATCCAACGTTTAAGCGGAAACCAGACCAGCCCGACAAGCAGAAACACAACACCAAGAATGACGGCAATCGTAACAGCAATCGCGCCCAACCCGGCACCGGGACCGATATAGGCATGTGCCGGACTGGCCAGCGTCGCAAAGGCCATGCAGCAAATAAGCCACAACGGGATTAGGCGACCTTTAAACTTATGATTAGCGGGCTGGTTCATTATGTGCATTCCTTCCAATCGACTTCAAAATACCCCGACGGATAGAGTTTTGAATTGGTGATCTCACCAACAAATTCAGCATTATATTCATTGACGTATTCCCAGATCACGTTGCCTGCTCTGTCCACTTCCAGAACACGCCCGGCATCAAATTCGGTAATCAATACTCCACCGTTTTCCAGAATTTCATGCTGTCCCCGAACGACCGACAGCATCTCCTGACCTGGTTTGCTTCCGAATACGATTTCCGTTTCCCGGCTCGCCGGATCAATCGCAATGATGTTGGTGTCGCGCGGCGCATCTACCCGTGTTTTTTCGGTCGCCGTATAAGAGGTCAGATATGCGTTGTTATTGAAGATCGAGATTTTTCCGTCCGGACGGAATTCAGGGTCATGCTGCCGGACCCACGGGCCGGTCTGGTGCCACTTAACTTTCCTGGTGTTTGCATCAACGACCATCACCAGATTAAGCCCTCGCATCGAAAGCACCCAATCCCCAGCTTTAAACAGTGGGAATTTGTCGGCCAGTTCTGATGGCAACTCATCAATTTTGTTGGCGTGGACCAGTTCACTGCGGATCACCCGCGTTGGCTTAATTTCCCTGCCATTGGCGGTCAGCAGTGCCGACAGGCCGCTATCGATGATAAAACCAGGTATTGAAATGCTTTCAAGAACCTGCCCCTGTTCATCAAGTTTCAGAATGACATCTTCCAGAATCGGCTCGCTTGTTGCAGGAGTCGAAAAGGGTGGAAAGCGATCGACAACTTCCGAGGCAATCCATTCGTTGCGACCAAGCGTCAGGTATCCACCATTTTCAGATCTGACCATTGAGTGGTGTGATTTCTCATTGAGTGTCCATAGAACCCTTGAACATTGATCTAGCTTAACCGCCCCGCAATATTCGTAGCTAAAAACAAGCTCGCCTTTCTCGGTCAGCAATGCGCCATGAACATCGGTCAACAGAGGGTTGCGGAAATGAGCACAGGGACGGGTGGCGATATCAGGAAAATGATCAATGTAATTCAGCGACCATTTACGAATGACACCACCATTACGGTTCACCAGCCTGGCCTGGTTCTCTCCATCAAAGAAACCCATCAGCAGAATGCTATCCTGACGGCCCGGTTTCGTGTTAATCACAACACCCTTGCCCTGTCCGCGTGCTGGCTGAAGGTGTTTGTGGTACGCCCGCGCCTCGCGGGTCAGTGATTTGTCTACGACCAAAACGTTATAGGCCGACAAAAGCTGCGGCACCGGTGGCCAGTTCTTTCTTTGCGCAAATATCCCGAACAGAACCGACGAGAAAACAATTGTCAGAAACAGGCAAACCCGGAACAGTCGTTCGGGTAACTCCTCAAAGTCGGTTCTCTTCTTACGTATTTTACCCATCAAAACCAAACTCACAACTCACACACAGTATCGGAAGCGCGATTTGTCGCCCAACCCAACGTTGCATTTATACGGAAGAAATTTTTCGCCTATTTTAAGTCTCAGCAGTACTCCTACCACTTTAACTTGAAGCGGGTCTTCAGAGGTTCAGAGATAGAGATCACAGATTGAATCAAATTAACAAATCTACACATTCTGAACGTTCTACCCCCCTTATATTTCCCTACCCCCCTTAATTTCCCTTTCTCGGTCTACTCGTTGTATCGACGCTCATTTTAGCTCTTTTCATCCTGAACGTACGAAAAACAAATCGTTCATCTTCGGTTAATCTTTGCACTGATAAACGTTGATACGCGTTAAAGCATCAGCGATATTGGGCTCGCTACTGCCTTTCTCTGCGGTGCGCTTGGACTGACGGCTTCGTACCCATAGCGACCGATGCCGCAATCTGCGCCAATGTCAGTCTCGGTCAGCAAACGGTCCTTGAAATGCAGACCTGGACGCCGTGTAGTCGTTGCGCGGTTGATCTTATTCGTCCACGGTAACGGAATGATCACCAAACCAAGCCCAACCCCATGAGCCTCAGAATTGAAGATCGTCGCAGTCAATCTGACGCCGTATTTAATAAGGTTCAAAGGGGGAAAGATGTATCGATCTTCTGTCGCGGCGATGCAATCCGTCGATCGTCCCATGTTGCACTTAGCGCTAGACGATGGCTCAACGACTCAGGGAGAAGTCGTGCGATATCCCCTGTACAATACGGCTGAACTGAACGACTAGAAGACGCGGCACTCTTCGAGTTGAGATCAGAGTCTATCGGCAAAATCCCAGAAATTCTGCAAAAGTGGCGAAGCCGAGGGCCAGAATTGAGGGGCATCGCGTTTGCCTTGGACTGTGCTTGGCATGGGCTTATTTCACAGCGCGCAGGCCTGCCCGTGCCCGCGCTTCTAAGAGGGCCTGCGTATGGCGTGGTTCCGGAAGTGTTCTCGTTGTCACCAGGTCCTCAGGAAGAATTGATTCAGCAGATCAGAGCGGATCGAGGGTCAACCCGTGCTATTCAAATTAAACTTGGGGTCGGCACGTTGGCAGACGACCTTGATACGGTGAGACAAATTCTGCAGGTCTTGAACTAGGACTAATTGCAGCACGCAGATTTCAACGGCTCCCTTTCCCAAGACACCACACTAAACGTTCTCCCAAGTTTCTTCGACCCCAAATTGCTTTGGGAAGAGCCTTGCAAATCTATTGATGCAAATATTGCTATAGTGGAGGCTTTGAACGGTCACATGACGTTTGACACGTGTTTGACGGATTTGGCCGGGTATAACGAGGTGATCTCGACCGGTGTTAAATACGCAGCGATCAAACCTGCGTTGATGGATGTCTGACTTCAGCACCTACCGGTAGATTTAGGGTTTTGAATAACGGAGGATTTCTGGTTGATCGACGCCATTATGGAGCGCAGATGAACAAGAAATCCGGAACATCGAAAGACGCGGCTGACAAGCTGGTCAGAGGCATCAAACGCAAGACCCGCAAGCACTACTCAGCTGAGGAAAAGATCAGGATTGTCCTGGCTGGTCTGCGGGAGAAAAACTTCATGTAGGCTCATGCTCCGTTTCTTCTGTCGTCAAAATGAGCATACGGATGACAAGATTCGGCGCAAGAAAATGACTGATTTTTTCAGCAAAGCAGTCATAGGGTAGAATTCACTGATTGATCGCTATGCGGACAAAGAGTGCTTTCGCCGCGCGCACCACCGACCGATTCGGCATTGTTGCTAATCCAGAAGATGGATTGCAAACAAGCTGGAGCTACGCCGTGACGTTCAGCGGAATAGAACAGTTCGGTTTTCTCAAGCTTTAATCTTCACTTCGGCGGCCAAGCCACCTAAGCGTTTCGATGTTCTGAGTTCCAGCGACCCACCGTAGGCATTCAATAAGTCAACGGAAATAGACAGTCCCAAACCTGTTCCCTTAACAGAGGTGTCCAGCCGACTGCCTGAACGAAGGACTTCCTCTCGGGCACCATCCGGAATACCGGGCCCGTCATCTTCAACGCAAAGTTCGATGCCGCTGTCACAGCGCCTCGCGGTGATTTGGAGTGTCGTCCGGCTCCACTTGAGAGCGTTGTCGAGGAGGTTTCCAATCACTTCCTCGATGTCCTGGGGGTCCATTCGAACTTGAAGACCAGCCTCGCAATTCGAAACGAGCGTCTTCCCCTCGCGTTCGGCCATGACCGAGAATAGCCGGGACAGTCGTTCGACCGAATTCGTCAGGTCTGTCCTGGAATGTGTTAACTCTCCGGTGTTTGATGCACGCATGCGCGCGAGTGAACGGCTAAGCTGGGCGTCAATTCGAGTTAGCGCTTCTTCCGCAGGCTCCGTATGTGCTCCTGCGTCTGCCAGTTCCGCCAATTCGTTTCGTAAGATAGCCGTCGGCGTCTTGAGGGCATGCGCCAGATCCGCCGCTTGTCTTCGCGAACCAGAGACAATCTCGCGGTTTCGATGCAGCAGTTTGTTGAGATCTTCCACCAAGGGCGAAACCTCTTCCGGGTAGTCTTCGGGAGTCAGTTCATCGCCTCGATCCCAGCGATGGGCGACATCGGCGCGCAACTTCCGGAGCGGGCCAACAATGGCGGACATCAGCAAAAGAGAACTTGCCACTCCGATCAAACCAACCAATCCGAAAACCGGGAGCAGGTATCTTTGTGCAGCGCTGCGTTCGTTGATCAGTTCGCTCCTGCTTTCGGCGACAGTTACGCCCCACTCGGTTCCGTCCTCGAACGTAATCTTTTGATAAACGCCACGAATGGCTTCGCTATCTGGACCGGAGGTGTTCCAAATGATTGTTTCGTCATTTCCGCGCGGAGGCTCGGCGATCGTTTCATCGAAGAGTGAAGCAGACGTATAGATGGCGCCGGTTCTGTCCGTTACTTGCCAATACCGCCCCGAATATGGCGTGCTATACGCAGGATCGAATACCAACTGTCGCAGGGTTTCAGGGTCATCCGTGGTGGCGCTGAGGCCAACAACAACCTGCGTGTGCCGGTCTTGTAGCGTTGCGTCGAACTGCTCCAGAACGCGCGTATTAATGTAGGAAAACACCATCAGCGTACCGACGCCTACGGACAACGCTCCCGAAGCGATACCTCCGAGTAAGGCCCGTTGGCGCAACGAGAGCATTAGGCGGAATCAATCATATAGCCGCGACCCCGGACGGTTGTAATCAAATCGGAGCCCAGCTTTTTGCGCAGGCGGGTCACAAATACTGCAATCGTGTTGGAATCTCTGTCGCCGTCATATTCGTAGATGTGTTCCGACAGCTCAGTACGCGACACCATGCGACCGATGTTGTGCGCCAGATAGGTCAGAACGGCGACCTCCTGCGCGGTCAAATCGACAGGAATGCCCCCAACGGCAACCCGCCCGTTCCGCGTATCCAGAGAGACATCTCCCATTTCTATCACGGGGTTCAATTGACCGCTCTGACGTCGCAAGATGGCCCGTACACGTGCCGCCAATTCGGGCATATGGAACGGCTTGGTCATATAGTCATCCGCGCCGGCATCCAAGCCGTCGACGCGTTCGCTCCAGCCATCTCTGGCCGTCAGGATCAAGACCGGTGTCTTGACGCCCGCGCTGCGCCATTCGCGCAGGACCGAAATGCCGTCACGCTCAGGCAAGCCGATGTCGAGGATGATCATGTCGTACGGTTCAGTCGACCCCAGGTGCAGGGCATCTGTACCATTGTTGGCCACGTCGACCACGCGACCTTCCGCACCCAATAGCTTTTTGACTTGCTCACAAAGCTGGGGTTCGTCTTCGGCAAGGAGTATTCGCATATCCAGAGACTACAGCTAAACCAGCGTGATCTTCACTTTATTTTTTGCCGCCACCGTTGCCGCCACCGTTGCCGCCACCGTTGCCACCGCCATTGCCGCCACCGTTGCCACCACCGTTGCCACCGCCGTTGCCGCCACCGTTGCCGCCACCGTTGCCACCACCGTTGCCACCACCGTTGCCGCCACCATTGCCGCCACCGTTGCCACCGCCGTTGCCGCCACCGTTGCCACCACCGTTGCCACCGCCGTTGCCGTTACCATTGCCGCCGGCATTGCTTCGGCCTGCACTGTTTCCACGAGTGGTAGAGGCACTATGAGCGTTGTTGCTTTTGGATTTGGTTGAATTGCGTGCGGCTTCAGAAATCTCGCGCCCCGTACTTGAGCGGTTCGAGACGACTGTGCCGGTTTCGGCGTTCACGATCACGCTGACGATTTTCCCGCCCGGCTTTTTGACCAGAATACGATAGTAAATCTTGTCTGTTTTGAATGCGCGCGCATCAACAGGTGTTCCGCCGTATGCTTTTTTCACGCCTTTGATCACACGGTTCAGCCGTATCGCACTGCCTGACAACGTCGCCATGCGCAGTTCAGACTGTTTGAGTTCGCGTGCATCTGCCGCCGCTTGCCCACCAGACAAGACAGTCAGCAAAGCTGCAACCAGAAAAAACGCTTTGGCCTGCATAACACCCTCAAACACCTTCATCGAAGACTACTAGGCCAGACATGAACCGATGATGAACAAGCAGTTAGCCCTGCGTTCAAGCGACCTAAAGTTAAATCAGTGGCAACGGTTTTGATTCGACTGCGAGTCAGACTGCCGAAACACCGTGGTCAACCTCAGCGCGCTGATTGCCATTGCTGGAGGTTTTGAGGAGATTGAAAATGAAAACCACCAAGTGCGGACTGCTTAAAGCTTCGACGATCGCGATTGCCTTGTTGGGGTCCACGGCCATTGTAGCCACCGTCGCAGCTCCTGATTTTGCTTATGCCAAGCCGGGCAACGGTAATGGTGGCGGCAATGGCGGTGGAAACGGCAATGGCGGCGGAAACGGTGGTGGTAACGGTAATGGCGGCGGCAACGGCGGTGGTAACGGTAATGGCGGTGGGAATGGCAACGGCGGTGGCAATGGAAACGGCGGTGGGAATGGCAACGGCGCCCAGGGAGATCGCGGAGACAAAAGCTCGGCTGGGAATGGTGGCCGTGGGAAAGGGGTCGACAAAAGCCGTAGCGGGGCCAAGGCCGGGATATTCGGACTGGGGAAAACAAAATCGCAGTCTGCTCGGTCTGGTACCAAAAAAGGCGGAGGGTTTTCTCTGAAAAATCTGTTCAACGGGAAAGGCAAAGCTCGCAATACAGCAACCAACTCAAGGGTTGCTACGACAACCCTTCAAACGCAAAAGACCAAGGCGCAAAGAACGGTTCGCCAGAATGTGATTTTAAAAGAGTCCAAGCGCCCAGTTGCCCGGGCAAAAGGCAATCGTATGGCTGCGCTGCTTGGTGCAGATCCCTCTGAGTTGGGCGCACTGAACGCCGCCAATGCAAGCCCAACGGCCCTGGCCAATGCAGCACCCAATTCGCGGGTTGGCAGAATTGCCACGTACCGAGACACAGTGCTGGCCGGAGAGCCTTTGCGGGAGGAACTGGAAGAACAGTTGGAGTTTCTTGAAGGGTTGGAAGAACCAGAGCGGACAGTTCAAGAAATCGAGGATGACTTGGAAGTCGCAGTAGGTGAGGTACAAACCAACCGGGATACGGTCGCAGAACTTGAACAAGCTTTGGAGGACGCGGGCGGTAGTGATCCGGATATCGAAGCGCAGCTAGAAGCGGCCCAAGCCGAATTAGACGCTTCGATTGATGAAGCCCAGACTCTGAATGACGAAAGACAGGCAGCCATTGAATACAATGAAGCCGTTGAAGAGGTGGAAGAGTTGACTGAACTTGTCGAAGAGCAAGATCTGGCCGAACGTGAGGCACTGGAAGCCGCTGCCAACAAGCCTGTTACGGATGCAGTTGAGGAACAGGTTAAAGCGCTGCTGGGGCTTTGACCTGAGGCTTCCCGGCCATCGCCAGCCTCCACTTCAGGACGAACTGAAAGCTGGAGCGTCGATAAGCCTTTCGGATACTAAGTTGGAAGGTAGATTCAGTCGGCCTGCTAGGCGCAAGCTCTTGATGATTGCGATGCGCAACAAGAAAATCCCGCCCCAAGCTGGGACGGGTTCCTGTTACAATTCAGATGTTTAGGGCGAAAATCGAGAATTGTCGGGGGGCAGCCGAATTGCCTTCAGACGTTTTGGTGAGCCTCGGATAGCCGCTTGTTTTTTGTGATCTCTGTCAGTGCATTTTCGATAGGAGGGAAGCGGCTATTGCTCGAATTCATCGCGGTTTGCAGGCGCTCTTCAGCAGATTTGCTAGAGGTCCGCATCGCAATTTCAGGGCTGCGATCTTCAGTCACAAAGGCAGGTTTGACCATTTTGTTCCCCTTGTTTCCGTCAAACGATATACGTCTCGTTCGATCCAACTTGGTCAGTATGCGCAAAGTTGTTTGAACCTAATGAGAATACACTGTTCATGTTCGGTTAATGTTGTTTACGAAATAAGAACAAAGGATTGGTCTGGCCGGGCGCCACTTCAATTGCCCCATTCCAACTTGAGGGTTTCTAAGGTCGTTAGATGAGAATGTTGTGCCAAGCGAACCATAGTTTCACAGCAGAAGACTTCGGCAGTAAGCCAGTCTCCGCCGATGCATTGGTCAAATCCCGAAGATGATCATAATTGGAAAGATCAGTTAAAGGAGGCGGAAAAGATGAAAACGGCTTTGGCAATCACGGCGACGGTGTTCACTATGCAGGCCGGGCCCTTTGCGGGTGCGAGTTTTGACATCCAGTCTCTTGATCTTGGACAGAGTATCGGGTCGCACAATGCACTGCAGCCTGTTTTCGTGAAATCAAAAGCAGGTAACTGTCCTCCGGGTTTGGCCAAGAAAGCAGTGCCGTGCGTTCCGCCCGGCCAAGCTAAACGATACCGAGTCGGGGATTTCATCTACAATGGGTACGTTCGCATCGATAATCCTAGCCGATATGGCCTGCGGCGAAACGGCTACTATGTGCGTGCCGGAGACTATGTTTACCAAGTGAACCGGGAGACACACGAGGTGCTGAACCTAATAGGGGCAGTGGTCGATGTTCTTAATTGATTGCATACTTTACGATCAATCACTGCTCGGATTAACGCCTTTGGGTTGTAGATGAAGCACGGGAGTTTGGGCTTTTCGAGGCCGTCATAGGCGAAGCAGCATTACCGTTAATCTTACCCTGTAACGTCACTAGGGAAGGTCCAGAGCCGACTTTGAATATTCCCTCACAAGTCTGTCGTCGCAGCCCGCTTTCCGATCATGTGCCGCAGATCTAGGTTCTAGGCTTCAGCGAATTCACCAGATGCGCAGGAAGCCGCCGCTAGCTGCACTGCGATGCAAAGAGACCATTTGAATGTCTGGTCTGCGGACAAAGCTGCCGTTCGGAGTTACCGAATAGATGTCAGCTTTCGAGGGTCAGTGATCCCGGCCACATAGGTCATGGTCTGCGAGCGAGGCCAAGACATAACAGTCCTCTGCCACGCCGCGACCATCACATCCTTGAGCAATACGCTTCAGTTCGTTCTCAAGCGCTTTGAGTCGTTTGATCTTGGCTCGCACTTCGGACAACTGACCTTCGGCGATCTCGGTGGCGGCTTCGCATGATCGGTCTGGATGGTTTTGCAACTCGATCAGAGATGAGATCGCGTCGATGGAGAAGCCAAGATCACGCGCATGACGGATGAAGCTCAGGCGTTCCAGACCATCGTTTGTGTAACGCCTCTGGTTGCCTGCTGTACGTTCCGGTGGAGCCAGGAGACCCATTTCTTCATAGTAGCGGATGGTAGGCACTTTGACCTTCGTCCGCTTCGAAAGCTCTCCAATTGAGAACATGCGAAAACCCTCTTGAACCTCTAGTCACTAGAGAGACTACATTAGAACCGAGGCGATTCTGAAGAGGTTTCAAAAATGGCAGGATGCTGCGGTAGCGACGTGAAGTTTGACGGGATGTCGAACGAATACAAACGCCGGTTATGGATCGTCATCGCGCTGAATGCGACAATGTTCGTGGTCGAGATGACCGCCGGACACTATGCAAAGTCTCAGGCACTTCAAGCAGACGCGTTAGACTTCCTTGGGGACGCGCTCACCTATGGTATTTCCCTCGCCGTGATCGGTGCTTCTGTTCGCGCTCGAACGAACGCAGCCTTGGCGAAGGGGATCAGCCTCTTCCTGATGGGCGCGTGGGTGTTTGGTTCGACCGTCTATCGGGTGTTCTACGTGGGTGTTCCAGAGGCCGAAATCATGGGGATCATCGGTGCGCTGGCTCTCGCAACAAACCTTGCGAGCGTACTCTTGCTTGTCAGCTACAAGGATGGAGACGCCAACGTGCGGTCGGTTTGGCTATGCTCGCGGAACGACGCCATCGGCAATGTGGCCGTGATGATTGCCGCTTTGGGTGTCTGGGGCACCGCAACGGGCTGGCCTGACCTCATTGTCGCTGCGATCATGGCGAGCCTATTCTTGTCATCTTCGTACCAAATTGTCCGACAGGCACTTGAGGAACGGCGCGAGGACGCCGCGCACGAGCATGGAGCAGCCCGGACAAGCTGACATTCGCTGCGGGGAGCACACCGGGTAGGTATGGGCTCGGTGCTGTCGTTCGCTGTGATCTGTCCGAGGGACTGCTATGCGGACATTGCTGCCTTTGACAGGAAGAGCCTAAATGTCGGCTAACCGCGGTCTCTCTAGGCTGGGCGTATTCCATTCAATGGCGGACATCTGCTTTTCTGACCTTTCTCGATTTTGCAGATGACAAAGCTCCGTCGCTGCTGGTATCTGGATAAAGGCGTGCGCATCACAAATTGGAGAACCGTCAATGAACTGCGCAGGTTGGCTCATTGGCTGAGAATGGGCACTGGCACCCCAAGACTTATCCGGTCACGCAATTGCTCATTCGGAGTTGAGAATGTCAGGTTTCGCACAGACAACCCCATCGGTTCTTGGAAACGCGAACGCACCTTGGGTGTTGGGCGGTAGAGCGGTCGCCGAAAACCTCGGCGTGAACCCTGAGACGGGATTGAATCCGGACGAGGTGGCCAAGCGGCTTTCAACACACGGTCCAAACCGCTTGGAAGAGACTGCAACAGTTCCGCCATGGAAGATGCTCCTGCGGCAATTCGCAAGCCCGCTGCTGATCATCCTGATAGCAGGTGCTCTTGTCTCGGCCTATACGGGGCATTGGGTTGATGCGATTGCGATATTCGCGATCGCCGTCTTTAACGCCTTCATCTCCTTCTGGCAAGAATATAAGGCCGAGCAGTCCTTGGCAGCCCTGCGGGAGATGTCTGCACCGCAGGCCTTCGTGCGTCGCGGCGGCGAGATCGTCGAGATACCGGCGGCGGATCTCGTGCCGGGCGATATTCTGCGAGTAAAAGCCGGTGACATTCTGGCCGCCGACATTCGCTTTGTCACCGCCAGCCGGATGCAGGTCGACGAGGCCGCGTTGACGGGAGAATCCGAACCGGTTGACAAACATGCCGATCCGATCGAGGACAAAGACGTCGTTTTGGCCGATCGTCTGAATATGGGCTTCATGAGCACGCAGGTCACTGGCGGCGCTGGTGAAGGCATTGTCGTGGGCACCGGAATGGAGACCGAGGTCGGTCACATCGCTGCCCTCATGTCCTCTGCGAAAGAGCCAAAGACCCCGCTGCAACTCAAGATCGAGGGCCTTTCCAAGGTGCTGATCATGGCGGCCCTGATCGTGGTCGCCATCGTGATCGGCATTGGCGTGGTCAATGGAATGGATGCGGCTGAGATGCTGAACACGGCAATCTCGCTGTCGGTCGCGGCGATCCCGGAGGGTCTGCCGACAGTAGTCACCATCGTTCTGACGCTGGGATCACAAAACATGGTTGCCAGCAACGCCTTGGCGCGACGGCTTTCCTCTGTAGAAACGCTCGGCGCGACCTCGGTGATCTGTTCAGACAAGACCGGCACGCTCACGCAGAACCAAATGCAGGTGATGCAATGCTGGGCCGGTGGCAAGGACTGGGAAGTGACCGGCGAGGGGTTCGATCCGCATGGCGAGTTCCGTTCCGAAGACGGCAGCGTGGCCGAGATCGAGGCCGAAACGGATCTTCGGCAGATGCTGGCCGTCTCCGCCTATTGCAACGATGCGCGTATGGTCGAGGCTGACGGGCGCCCGGCGATCCAGGGCAACCCGACTGAGGGCGCTCTGGCCGTGGCCGCGGCCAAGGTCGGGATTTCCCGCGAGAAGTTGACAGAAGCGCGGGTCGAGGCGCTTCAGCAATTCCCCTTCGATTCAACGCGCAAGATGATGTCTGTCTTCGCTCGATTGCCGGATGGGCGCACTGTACTCGGCGCCAAGGGGGCGCCCGATGTGATCCTGTCAAGGGCGAGCCATGTCCGCATGGCCGGGGAAACGCTTGAGATCTCCCCGGCTTTGCGGGAAGAGATCGAGGCGGTGATCGACAGTTTCGGCGAGAAGGCGCTCCGGACCCTCGCCGTGGCTTATCGGGAGGTGGCAGAAGAGGATCTGGACCATGCCGATCCTGAGCAGCGGATCGTACTGCTTGGCATTCACGGCATCATGGACCCGCCGCGCAGCGAAGTACCCATCGCCGTTTCGGAGGCAACCGGGGCCGGCATCCGAACGGTGATGATCACCGGCGACCACGCCGTGACCGCCCAAGCGATTGCGGAACAGATCGGCATTCGCACCAGCGACGCGCAGACGGTTCATACCGGGGTCGAGCTCGACCAGATGAGCGATCAGGATTTGAAAGAGATGGTGCAGCACGCGGCCGTCTTTGCCCGGGTGACCCCGGAGCACAAGCTGCGCATCGTCAATGCCATGCAGGAGAATGGCGAGGTGGCGGCAATGACCGGGGATGGCGTCAACGACGCGCCCGCTCTGCGAGCGGCGGATATTGGTGTCGCCATGGGCATCACCGGCACGCAGGTCGCCAAGGACAGCGCTGCCCTCGTGCTGCTCGATGACAATTTCTCCACCATCGTGACGGCAGTCCGCGAAGGCCGGCGCATCTTCGACAATCTGTTGAAATTCATTCGGCAGGCGCTCACCGCCAACGTGGCCGAGGTCTCAACGATCCTGTTCGCCTTCCTACTGATGGGGGCAGACCCGCTCCTGCCGATCACACCGCTGATGATCCTCTGGGTGAATCTTGTATCGGATGGGCTACCGGCTCTGACACTCGGCTTCGAGAAAGCGGAACCCGACCTGATGCAGCGCCCACCGCGCCCGCGCGACGATAATCTGTTCGGCGGCGGAATGAAGGAGCGGATCCTGATCCGGGGAACGATGCTCGGCCTGCTGACCTTTTATGTCTTCCAGGAGTTTCTCGAACGAGGCGCCTCCTTGGAACACGCCCAGACAGCAGCGTTCATGACACTGATCTTTGCCCAGATCTGGCATATTTTCGACGCCCGAACGACCTCCACGCTCTACCGCAAGTCGCCGCTCGGCAACCGCACCTTGCTTGGAGCGGTGAGCATTTCCATATTGCTGTCTCTTCTCGCCATTTACACCGGCGCTGGACATTTCGTGCTTGGAACAGTTTCCCTGCCTCTGTCGCATTTGCTCGGAGTGTTCTTCATCGCCGCACTGCCCACGCTTCTGTTGTCTGCGCTGAAGGAAATGTTCGGACTGAAATGGCTCTGACGCTACCTTTGCTTAGAACGGCACTGAAGGTGCTAGAATGGACATCCTGAAGCACCCATTCGTTGTCAATTTCTTGGCAGAGGGTCTGCATTGTGCCTGGCCAGCATTCCGCCCACAAGGATGTCAGAGGAAGTTAAATTTTATGGCCTGATAACCCATACGCACGATCTAGTGACGCGCAGCGCGCAGTGTCGACCCCGGTGTCTCATAGAAGGCATTACAATCAACAAAGCCTATTCTTCGGGCCTAGTGAAACTGTGTTTCCCCCGCCTCTAGCGATACCGTCGTACCTTTTTCACCGCGAACGGCTGCAGGAACGTCAGCAAGCGCGCAAATAACGGCCCGACCGCCCGAGGATCGCACAAAGTCTTGTGCGGACTGCACCTTGGGACCCATTGATCCAGCGGGGAAGTCGTACTCATCCAACGCGTCGGGGGTGATCGACCGAATACCTTTTTGGTCAGGCGTTCCCCAGTTCAGGAACACGGCTTCTGCATCTGTAGCGATGACAAAGAAATCTGCGCCAAGGTTCTGCGCCAGTAGGCACGAGGCGAAATCCTTGTCGATGACGGCTTCGACCCCGACCAGTTTCCGTTCTGCGCCTGCCTGGTACATCGTCGGGATGCCGCCTCCGCCAGCAGCGATCACGGTCGCGCCCTTTTCCAGGATCCAACGGATCGGTTCGACCTGAAAGATACGTTTCGGGCGGGGCGAGGGCACCACGCGCCGCCAGTACTCGCCATCCGGTTTCACCGTCCAGCCCTTGTCAGCCGCCTCTTTCTTGGCGTCCGCTTCGGAATAAACCTGCCCGATGAACTTGGTCGGATTGTCAAAGGCCGGGTCGCTCGGATCGACCTCGATCATGGTCAAGAGGGTGGCGATGTGATGCTCAAAAGGCAGGATGTTCCCAAGCTCCTGCTCGATCATGTAGCCAATCATCCCCATCGTCTCGCCCACCAGCACGTCCAGCGGGTATTCCTCCACATCCGTATACATGATCTCTTGCAGGGCCAGCATCCCGACCTGCGGACCATTGCCATGAGTGATGACGGTTTCGTGCGCTTCGCAGAGCGGGGCGAGGGCTTCGGCGGCAATCTTTGCGTTCTTGCGCTGATTGTCCGCCGTCATCGCCTCCCCCCGTTTGAGAAGCGCGTTGCCGCCAAGTGCTACAACAACGCGTCCCATGGATCAGGCTCCCAATGTCGCGACGAGGATCGCTTTGATCGTGTGCATCCGGTTTTCGGCTTGCTCGAACGCGATATTCATATCACTTTCGAAAACCTCCTCGGTGACTTCCATCTCGGTGATGCCAAACTGTTCGTGAATGTCCTGACCGACCTTGGTCTCCAGATTGTGGAAGGCGGGCAGGCAGTGCATGAACTTGACGGCTGGATTGCCGGTTTTCTTCATCAGATCCATGTTGACCTGATAAGGGCTCAGCAGCTTGATCCGCTCAGCCCAGACTTCTTTAGGCTCACCCATCGACACCCAGACATCGGTATGAATGAAATCCGCGCCTTCTACGGCCGAGGTATCGTCCGTGATGGTCACGCGTGCGCCGGTCTTTACAGCCCGCTCTATCGCCAATTCGCGCACATCGTCATGGGGCTGGGTTTCTTTCGGCGAGATCATCCGCACGTCGCAGCCCATGATCGCGCCCAACATCAGCAGCGAGTTGCCCATGTTCGACCGACAGTCGCCCGAGTATGCATAAACAATGTCCTTGCGGGGTTTGTCGGCGTGCTCGATCATGGTCTGCATATCGGCAAGCATCTGGGTCGGATGCCAGTCATCCGTCAGGCCGTTATAGACCGGAACACCGGCATATTCAGACAGCGTCTCAACCATGTCCTGACCCGCACCGCGGAATTCGATCCCGTCGAACATGCGGCCCAAAACGCGGGCAGTGTCTTTCATCGACTCTTTGTGCCCGATCTGCGATCCCGACGGATCGAGATAGGTGATGTTTGCACCCTGATCGTAGGCGGCCACTTCAAATGCACAGCGGGTACGTGTCGACGTTTTCTCGAAGATCAGGCAAATGTTCTTGCCGGTCAGCGAGGGCTGTTCGGCGCGGGCATATTTCGCGCGTTTCAGGTCACGTGCCAGATCCAGCAGGTACAGCATTTCACGCTGGCTGAAATCGGCAATTTTCAGATAGCTACGGCCTTTTAGATTGAATGCCATTTTGTCTCTCCCTAACAAAAAATCAGTGGGCGCAAGGGCGCGCGCCCTCGGTAAACTCAATAGGCGGGGTCGCGGTCGATCGGGCAGGTCATGCAGTGGCCACCGCCGCGGCCGCGACCAAGTTCCTGGCCTGAGATTTCGATCACATCGACACCAGCTGCGCGCATCTTGCCGTTCGTAAACGTGTTGCGCGCATAGCCGACGACCACGCCGGGCGAGAGGGCGACGACGTTATTCCCGTCATCCCATTGTTCGCGCTCGGCCTGGAATTCGTTGCCACCGGTCGAGATGACCTCAAGCGAGTTCAATCCCAAGGCTTCCTTGTAGACGTCGAACAGGTGCCCTTTTTCAACGTGGATATCCAAATCTCCACGGTCACCCGGACGGATCGAGATGCAGGTGATCTGGTCCGCAACTTCCGAGAATGCAGTAACTTTGTCATGGTCAAGGCAAGTGAAGACGGTATCCAGATGCATGGCCGCGCGGCTTTTTGGCATGGCACAGGCGACGACACGTTCGGCGCCGCCCTTCCTGAACAGCGCTTCCGCAACCTGAGCGACGGCCTGCCGGGTTGTGCGCTCGCCCATCCCTATGAAGACGGTGCCGTTGCCCACCGGTTGAACGTCGCCACCCTCAACCGAAGCGAGGCCGAAATCGTCGTCGCTATCGCCCCACCAGAACTCGAACTCGGCGTCCTTGAACATCTTATGGTGGCGATACACCGTTCGCATGATCAGGGTTTCTGGCTTACGAGCAGGCCAGAACATCGGGTTCGTCGTCACGCCATCGAAAATCCAGCAAGAGGGGTCGCGCTGGAACTGCGCGTTGGGGATGGCGGGAAGGATGAAGTCGCCCAGAGAAACCAGATCACCGAACTGTTCGTCGATCATACCCTTGGGCAGGTCTGCAAAGATGATGCCGCCAAGCATATGGCGAGCAAGCAGCTTGGCATCCATCTCGTCCAACCAGGCACGCATTTCTACAGAAAAGCCCAGGCCGACCATGTTGGGCGTGATCAGTCGGTCCAGCAGGAAGGCGCGCGCTGCGGGGTCGTCTGCGATAGCTTGGGCGAGCAGATCCTGAATATCGTAGACCTCGACCCCGCGTTCCCGCATCAGGGAACAGAATTCTGCGTGGTCCTTGCGGGCCTGCTCGACCCAGATCACGTCATCGAACAAAAGCTCTTCGCAGTTTCGTGGTGTCAGACGATCATGCGCCAGTGAAGGGCGCGAGACGATCACCTTGTTGAGCTTTCCGATCTCGGAATGAACACCGAGCTTCATTGCAACTCTCCTTTCGAACTATCGGTTTTCTGAATTTCTTCAATATCATTGGCCTGACTCCAGCGGACCCAGACATGGATTGGCACGCCCATAAGCAACAGGACCGAGCCAACCAAAACGGTTTCAGCGCCTGAGCCGATGAAGGCCCAGACCGAATAAATGAACCCAAGTGCGCCCAGCACGACGACCTTGGCCAATTCCGGGCCGTGCAGGACCTGCCCGCCTTTCAGCCGGATCATAATCTCCGCCACAGAGCAGATGGCATAGGGCAACAGGCTGGCGACAACGGCGAGCAGAATGACAAAGTTGAATGCGGCGACCAGCCCTTGCGCATAGTTCATGATGATCAGAACCGAAGCCAGCGCATTTGACAGGATTAACGCGTTGGCAGGCGTTCCAAATTTGGATTTTTGGCCCAAGGCTGCAGGGAAGACGCGATCCAAGGCAGCACCGTAAGGGACCTGGCCACTGAGCAGTGTAAAGCCGTTCAAAGTGCCAAAGGTCGAAATCACCGCACCCACTGCAACAAGGACACCACCAACGGGACCAAACATCACCTCACCGACGGCTGCCAGAGGTGCGGCGGAAACAGCGAGCAACTCGGCAGGAATGACGCCCATCGAAACGGCGGTTACCGAGATATAGACGCTTGCCGCGATAATCACGCCGATCACGGTGGCGCGTGGAATGGTCTTTTCCGGCTCGATAACATCGCCAGAGGGAACTGTTGCAGATTCAAGGCCCAAGTAAGCCCAAAGCGTCAGAGCAGCCGCGGCGGAAATCGCCGTAAACGCCGTGGTGCCGCTTTGATTGACCGGAACATAGTTCTCAGTGTTGATCCAGAAGATACCCAATATGCCAATCAATATCAGCGGAGCGAGCTTGAGCACGGTGGTCACGATCTGAACCAAACCAGCCCCTTCGACCCCTCGGATGTTAACCAAGGTGAGCGTCCAGATTGCAACCAACGCGGTCGATAGGCCGTACATTGGCACTTCGATGATAATCGGGAACAGGAATCCCAGATATCCCACCAACGCGACAGCAACAGCTGCGTTCCCAGTCCAAAGTGCGATCCAGTACCCCCAGGCAATTATGAAGCCTGCAAAGTCTCCGAATGCTTCTTGCGAATAGGCATAGGGGCCACCGGGTTTCGAAACGACGCGAGACAGCCTTCCGAAAATGATCGCGAGAACAAGCGCCCCTGCCGAAGTCAGAATCCACCCGCCGATTGCGATTGGCCCAAACGGTGCAAGTGACGCTGGTAGAAGGAACACTCCCGACCCGATCATGTTTCCGACAACCAAGGCAATACAGGCCGTCAGCCCAAGGGCACCGGATGTCGATGTTGTCTCTGTGGCGGCGCGATCGGTCATTGCGACGGCTCAGTTCGATGTTGTGTCTGAAGTCTCGGTTGTGGGCCCGTCGATCCCCGGATCAGTGATGGCCCCAACGGTAAGTGCCGCGCAGATGATCACTGCCAGAATAACGAGCAGCGGGAAAACAAAGCGTAGCCACCGGTCATAAGAGACACGGCCAATGGCTAGACCACCCATGACGACGGCAAATGTCGGGTTGAAGAGGTTCACCCATCCGTTTGCCGACTGGTACGCTGTAACCACCAGGTCACGACCGACGCCCGCAAAGTCTGCCAGTGGTGCCATGATCGGCATCGAAAGCGTGGCCAGCCCTGACGAGGACGGCACCAGGAATGACATCAAGATCTGAATGCCAAACATCGCGTTGATAAAGGCGAACTCGCTCAGTCCTGAGACAAACCCTTCGGCTCCGGCGAGGATTGTATCGGTGATTTTGCCCGCGTCCATAATGACGACAACACCGCGCGCAACGCCAATGATCAGAGCAACGCCCAGCAAATCGCGCGCGCCATCAACGAAGGTTTCCACAAAGGTCCCTTCGTCCATTCTGGACCCTTCATCCGTTTTCCCGACCCACCAAACGATGATGGACATCACCAGGAAGAGACCGGACATTTCCGCCATCCACCACCCCAGCGCGACAACACCATAGATCATAATGGCGAAGGTAATCCCAAAAAGAACCAGAATGATCGAACGCGTCTTGGTCATATCGGGGAACGTATCATCGCCTTCCGAACCCTTTAGAAAATGCGCCCGGTTTTCCTCGGCCTGATCGGCCACCACGGACAATGACGGGTCGGCTTTCACGCGTGATGCGTATCGCATGACGAATGCGATGCCTGCAGCAAGACAAAGGACAAGGATAATGAACCTAAGAACGATCCCGTTCGTGAACGGAATACCCGCACCTTGCGAGGCAACAACTGTCGCAAATGCGTTGAAGGTTGAGCCCAGGGTCCCAATGCCTGCGCCAAGCATGATCACTGCGACCCCGGTCAAGGAGTCGTACCCTGCCCGAATAAAGACCGGAATAATCAGAGCGTAGAACGCGAGGGATTCTTCGGCCATGCCATAGCTTGTCCCGCCAAAGGCAAAGGCGATCATCAGGATCGGGATCATCAGGATTTCCCGCCCGGCCAACCTGTGCAGCAACCAACCGATACCGGCGTCGATAGCTCCTGTCTTGGTGACAACCATAAGGAAACCGCCGATGACTAAAACAAACAAAGCGACATCAATCGCCGCGCTGGATGAACTTCCCAGAAGACCGGGATCGTACATACCTGCAATCGGGGCAAGGATAACTGCCGTAAGTCCTTGGGGGTTCGGCTCGACTTCGTGGTAGGTGCCCGGGACAGGCGCTTCGTTGCCCAGAGCTTCGTTCATCTGACGGTCGTACTCACCGGCCGGAATAACCCATGTAAGGGCGGCCACGACGGCAATCAGTATGAACAGAATGGTAAAGGCGGTAGGAAATTTGAACTTGGACATATGAAACTCGCGCTGGGTGAAGCTGAGAAACTGGGCAGTCAAATATTTGAATATTTATGTCTCAACTTAGTACTAACGCGGTGACTTGTCACTTTCGTAAAACGTGAGGTTGTCGAACACATTGAACAATGTCTGCCATGGGCTCAACTTGGTCATCTGAACATTTTTTTCAGATGACAGCTTATGAGCGGAAAGTAGACACATAAGAGTATGGCAGTGCGGGTTAAGGCCTGCCTCTGCCGTCCAAATACTCTTTATCAGGCTCTTTATATCCAGTTCCTTCATGGCTGCACACCCTCACAACAATGATTATGAAGAGTGCCATCAGGATTGCTCTGGCACTTGGGGTTTGGAGCAAATATTTCATTATTCATTTTTATTATTGCGTGAGTGACTTGGTAAAGAAGTCCCGTGCCTTTTCATTCAGCCCGCCAGTTGAGCTCAATTAACTGGCAGCAGGCCGCATTGGGAAGCGGTTCGGAGGAGGTCACTTGATTGGTTTTTGTTCCGAGCGCCAACAGTTCGTGAGCATCCGTGATTTTAGTTATCCGAATTTCAACGTAACAAACGACAACCACTCTGTAAATTTTACGACGTCAGAGTTAGTAGCGCGGTTTTACGAAGGCTTTGATGTTAAGAAGGAAATGACGCAGGATGAAACCTTCTATTCAAACGCCAAAGCAAAAAGACTTCTAAGTTTTGATCCTCAGCATGATTGGTGGGACTACCTGAAATCCTTGTTGCCGCATCTTAAAGAGTTCGCATTAAACTGCGTGTGCAATGCGACCAGAATCAAGCCTTGGATACGCCGTTTCTCGCAGCTACGAAATCCACAAGGTGAGGAACATAGTCGTTCGGTCCGTCACCCCCAGCGGCGAGCGCCATTGCAAAACTGTTTTTTGCGGCGTTTCCGATTGGATTGGACAACCCCACTTCATCTGCCATGGCTTCTAGGTAACGCAAGTCTTTTAGAGCATTGGATAGAGTGAATTTGTGGGACTCTCGATTGCCTTCAACGGCGTACCCCATGAAGGTTTGATAAAACCCGCAATCCATCCTGCTGCCACGAATGACAGAGTCGAATTCCTTGGTGGATATTCCGACTTTTTCGGACAGTGCCAACGCTTCCGAATAAAGCGCCGCGTATCCCAGTGAAAGAAAATTATTCAGAAGCTTCATTTTGTGCCCTGCAGCACATGGGCCGATGTGAACGATGGTCTTTGCCCAAGCTGAGATAACAGGCTTCAACCGCTCAAAAACAACAGGATCAGCGCCGACCATGGTCGCCAGCTCTCCGTTCTGTGCCTGCACGGGTGTCCCGCCCAACGGCGCGTCCGCCATATGGTGACCGGCCTGCGCTAACTTAGTCGCGAGTGCCATAGTGGAATTCGGGTCTGACGTGGAACAATCCACAACGACGCTACCGGCCTGAATGGTTGGCATCATGGCGGCCACGATTGCCTCGACCTGAGGAGAGCCGGGCGCACAAATATGGGTAACTGACGATACTGCCGCAAGCTCCGCGAGGTTTTCCGCCTCCGTCGCGCCCTCAGCGACCAACTCATCAACAGGCCCACGGTTTCGATGAGCAATCACGTTAACTGTGAAGCCTGCTTTTAACAGATTCGAGGCCATACCTTGACCCATCAAGCCAACACCAACAAATCCGATCGTTTCTTCGCTCATCGAGTTCTCCCTTTACCATTCACGGAGAGTCAGTGTGGACTAGTACAGAATGAAAAAGCAATGGCGGCTTAACTTTGCTTCGTGAACCAAGGCGCAGGACGCAGCGAATGAACGTTTCTAGTCCCTTTCGACAGATGGTTCGCTTGATCCAAATGTCTGCATTGGGCTCAAAGCAGTCGTTTGCTACAACCGGCGTGAGTGTCAGCTATAAGCGTTTAGCCAACTTTCTGTCGCATGACACGTTGCGCTATCCGCGCTTGATATCCGGCTTTGTGTGGTATGTATTGTGGTATCTTTTCTGAAGGTTTGAATAAATTATATACTTAACATAAGTTTGTAGGCTTAGTTAGGCTGACTTCGTCTCCGCCATCCAACTTTCTTTAGCTTTCTGTCCGGGGAGATTCAGCCCGAAGATGGCTGGGCCCCAGATATCCTGTTTTGCATTGGATTCTGCGATTTCTCGAAAGATCGGAAAGCGGCGGCGGGGCTTGGTGTCCAGTGCGATCGAAGCCCTTTCTATCCCAAATATTCCCAATCTCTTTCAGAACAGGGCAAAAAGCCTGTCGGAATGACCGGTCACGATCCAGTAACGGCGTCGTGCGAATCGTTGTTTCCGTCGATCGGGAGAGCAACATGCCGCAACATATCATTCCGTCTGAACCCTGGCAGGACTTGGAAAAGCCCAATCGTGGATTGAACCGGGATCAGTGTCACTCGAGCGCGCCGACTGGTGCCCGAGACAGGGCGGCCGCAGAACATAACGGCGAAGCAGACCTGTTTGCCGGGACTTGGCCCACGAGCTTTTCGAAGGGCTTGCGGCATGACGAAAATGGCATTGTCGACGTGCAGGTTTATACCGAATTTCTGGAAGAAGTGGCTGATCCTACCTGCACCGACAATCAAGGAAACAGGCTGACGCTGTTTGACACGCCAGCCTATTCCGGGCCCTTCCGCACCGCGCCATCAGAGGGTGGTGAATTTAGATGGCGTGCGTGGGAAGGGCCAATCCTGGGTCATCGGTTGGGGTTCAATGGATTGGACGCCGGCGGTTTGGGTATCGCGCCGGCGCCCAGGCTTGGGTCAGATGAATTGGCGGCAGAGATGGCCGAACTCTATGCGATGGCCTGTCTGCGAGATGTGTCCTTCGAAACCATTCGGGATGGTGCCGAGGGAACCGACAAGGTGCTTGGCGCCCTTGGCCGGTTGGAGTGGTTCCGCAAAGACGGTTTCCCAAAGGATGCCAGCGGCGCCGAGATCGGGAAAGTACCGGCGGCGCGCCGGGTCCGAGATGGCGAAGGTCTGTCTTCGCGAACTTTGTTCCGCGGCTCGAGCCAAGGCTGTTCGGACGGGCCTTACGTGTCGCAGTTCCTTTTGCAGGGTTACGACCCGCTGACGTCAGACGCGGCGCATGTGCAAGGGCGGTGGTTGGCAAATACAACTGCGCCAAGGGCAATGCCGTTTGGTTCGTTTCGGGTTGACCAAAGAGTTGCACCACAGGCCGTTGGCGTGGACTATTTGCGGGACTGGGCCGAGTGGCTGGACGTTCAGAACGGCGCGGACGCGACCGGTGAACAAGCCTTTGAGACCTGTGGCCCGAAGTTTATTGAAACACCTCGCGACCTTGCTACCTATGTGCATTTCGACTCGATCTATCAGGCTTTTTTCAATGCCTGCCTGTTGATGTTGGGCCGAGGTATTCAAGCAGATGACGGTCTGCCCGAAGTCTGGAATTCCCGTGCGGAGGATGGCGGGGCCCATTGGGGCGGATCACACGCGCTGTCGATGCTGGCAGAAACCGCGACCAGGGCAATGCGGGCCGTGCGACGCCAGACCTTTCAGGTGCACAACCGCGCCCGCCCTGAAAAGCTGGGCAGCGTTGCAACCTTGGTGGCGAATGGTCATGGCGCGGTGCTTGGGGCAGCGGAACCGTTTGCCGCAGCCCATCTTGAGAAATTGGAAAGCGCCGCCTGCGAAGATTTCAGTCTTGTGGAAGCCATTGCCGCCGCGCCGGCCACCAAGCGGTTCGCCCACAACGCGGGTTCTCATAAGGGGCTGCCTCAAATCGATCGCAACCTGCTGTTGCCTGTTGCTTATCCCGAGGGCTCGCCAATGCAGCCGTCCTACGGGGCGGCGCATGGCGCAGTTGCCGGGGCGTGCGCGACGCTGCTCAAGGCGTTCTTCAGAACACATGCGCTGGACGGGTCACGGGTATCCTTGGCAGAGGCGGGTATGGAGCGCGTCTTTGTTCCGGCTCCGGGTGGAATGAAACTGGTTGAGTCCGTGCGGCCAGAGGACAGCGCAGCGAAGCTTACGCTGAATGGCGAGCTGAACAAGTTGGCTGCAAATATCGCGATCGGGCGCAATTTTGCAGGGGTACATTTCTACAGCGACTATTTCGACAGTATCCGAATGGGTGAACGCGTTGCAGTGGGCATTCTGGCCGAACAGATGGCGAATTTCCGGGGGGCCGCGAAAATGTCGCTTGAAACATTTGATGGAGATCGCCTCAACATCGTTGGCGGTCGTTCTTGCAGTAGCGAAATCCACATTGTGAACAGTACGCCCGAATTGTGGTGGACCCGTCATTTGCCTGAACAGGCGGGGTGGGCAGGATGAATGTATCAGACCCCATGACAGGTCGGTCTACATGATGCTTCCTTGTGCGTCACCGGTGGCGATCGCCCCGTCGGAATTGAAAACCTGCGGGCATCGACCTCTGACTTTCCATTCTAGTGTCTCTGAAGCCCAACGGTGTTCTTTGATGTCTGTATTCCAATCGCCGGGACTTGCTGATCAAGGCGTGAACGACGCCACCCGGTCAGCGTGGAATTCAAGCATTCAGAACATATTCGACGTGCAGGGCGTCAGCCCGTTTCTGGTCATGGATCCGCGTGACATCGAGGCGGGCCAACCTTCGAATGGGTTCAGATGGCGCGCCGATCCCCGGGAACCGCGGGACTGTCTGGGCGATGAGCTGGCGGCGCGCGTGTGTGACCAAGGCTGGCCCGGCAGGGTTGAGCTGCACAATGAATATCTTGAATACACGTTGGTGATGCGACCCGATGCCGGTGGCAGGCTGCGCCCGAAGCGATTTGTGGCCACTACCGAGTTTGTGGAGTGGTGGCAGTTCATGGCGGTGTTCGATCTCGATCACTTCCTGTCGGTGGTCGCATCGGTGACCGGGCGCTTCTACTCCTGCAAGGATCTGTTTGAAGTCTCACGGTCGGTATGGACGTCGATGGATGTGTCCGAGCGTGCAGCCCGCTTTCACAAAAGGCTGGTGGGTAGGGATCACGCGCATCCGCCGGAACATCCGTTGAATATCCAGCATGCCCTGTTTCTGGCCAAGGGTACGAACCGTTTGACCGATCTGATCCAGACCATGCATTTTTTTTCCTTCCCGTATCTCGTGAAGGACGGCGAGAGCAACCGGCGCGCCCGGCTTGAAGAAGTTCTTGATTTCGCGAACCGGCAGGATCTGTACTGCGGGCATGCAGGGTTCCGCCTGGTGAGCGATACGCTTGAACTGGCCGCGGGGAAATGTGGTAAGTCACCAGCGGGTCGGGCGATGGCATTCTCTGATCCGCTTGGGCTGTATATTCAGGCATTCCATACATCACGACTGTTTGTGGGTGCGGGCAGGGTGCCTCGGGGCTGGGTCCGGTTCAGTCGCGGTGCGCGGGGAATGCACATGCGCCTTGAATTCGGGCCTGCCGACGACGATCCCCGGTTTCTGGATGATATCACGCTGGGAACAGGCCCTTCGGCTCGCCCTGTCTCGGGCTATGCTCTGGCCAGCCTGATCGAGGTCGGCCCGATGATCACAGTTGCCGCCAGGCCGCGCGTGATCACCCGTGTCGAATTTGTTGAAACTCCGCATGTTGATCCGGGGCGGGTTGTCCGCAGCCTGCCCGAGACCGAACGTTTCAGGCAGCTTTTGGAATTCGCGGACCGTTGCAAGGCAGAGACCAACGGCGACACGACACGCTTTCGCAGAGACGGATCCTGACCGGTGCTCAAACTGCTACGGCTTTGACCACCGGCAGGGGAATTTCAGGTGCGGTCATGTCAAAAACCGCAACCGGACGACCGAGGGCGCGACTTGCCGCTGTCAATACCGTCGTCAGCGATGGGTTCGGGCTGTCCCACGCCCGCGTGTCGAACAACCGCGTCGGAGCAACAGGCCGGTCATTCTGCGCGCCGCGATAAAGCCGGAACAGACGGGCCTGTTCAGCATCCATGCCGTGATCCGTTACACCGTTGTGTTCAAGCATCACCATGTTGCGCCAGGACACCACCGCCTCGGATGCTGCGTGCCAGACGCCCTGCGCCAGATTTGCGGAAAGCGCCGATCCATAGGTCGGCCTGCCGCCATCCGCATCTGCGCAGACCGCGCGCAGCAGAAGGCCGATGCCCGGAACTTCGAGGATGTGAAGGCTCAGTTGCCGCAGTTGGACGTGCAGCCACTGCGTCAAATCATGGGGCAGGACCGTGTCCGGCGCCAGGTGGTCAAACCCCTGCGATCCAAGAGCGTGTTCCAAACACTCCAGCGCCGCCCACAGCGCGGCGGCTTCATGTGTCGGGCCAGCCGCGGCACCTTTCGAAGTGACCTTTCCGTCACTGCCCGGAACACCCAGTGCAAGCGCGTCGTTTGGCATCACATGGGATGCGCCATCCGACGCGATCAGGCTTTCGCGGGTTTGTGGTGCTTCGGTACTGTATTGCAAGGCATAGCGCTCAATCGCCTCGAACCCGGCCAGCCGCGCCGCCTCTTCCGGTGTGCGGCCAGTGCCGAAAGACACGCGATGACCCATCCCGCCCTTGGGGGGCAGAGCTCCGTCGCGCAGCTCGATCAAGCGAAAAGCCGCGTGGATCGGCGCATCTTTGGGGAATTCGGCAAACGAGGGTTTGGAAATTAGCCGAGCAGTTTCAGCGCGTTCTATCAACGTGTCGGTCATTTTCATTTCCGGATAAGCATATAACGGGGTATACAAGTGGGCATTGTTGTTTGAGAAGGAGATTTTACATGGCTCGTTTGACAATCAACCCGAATTATTCGTTGAAAGACTTGGGGTGCGAAGTTCTGAATGCCGCGCGCGGCCGTGCGTTGGGGTCGCAAGATAATCAGGACGCGGCGGAACGCAAAATTCAAGAAATCCTTGCGGACAGTGGTAATCCAGAGGTCAGGTTTGTCTATGACACCAAGGATCTGGTTCATATCGTTGTTCCGGACCTGAGTGACAAAAAGCCGGATCCGAACCCCGATCACGAGTCATGGTGCTGCAAACTGGCCTATGAAGCGATGGGCGGTATCGTCATATTTGGATGCAGCGGTTAACGACAACCCCCGAACGTTTTTGAGGGCCGTTAGTGACTGAGGCAAAAACCAAGGTTTTTTTGACCGGACCGTTTCAGATTATCCGTGACGACGGTCAGGATGTGACGCCTCGGGGCACCAAAGCGAAAGCTCTTCTTGCTTTGGTGCTTCTGTCGAAAAATGCGATACGCAGCAGGGCTTGGTTGCAGGACAAGCTCTGGAGCGAGAGTTCGCCCGCACAAGGCGCGGCGTCGCTGCGCAAAGAGCTGAGTGTTCTCAGCAAGCACTTTTCCAAGCACAAACTTGATATTCTTGAAATCACCCGTGAAACGGTGTCGGTCAATCTGGCAGCAGTCGAGGTTGATCTGTTTGACGAGCAGCTCAGTCCCGATCGGGCTGAATTGCTGGAAGGGTTGGACGTTGCCGACCCCGAGTTCGAGGCATGGCTGACGGTTGAACGGCAGGCCTATTGGGACATCGATACAGACTCAGACGGGCCGGTTCTGGCGGGCCGCGGTTTGCCGGTGCATTGGGGGCGCTTGCGTCCAGCGGTTGTGGTTGAGCCTTTTGAAGTTGTCGGGGAAACGCCGGATATCAGCATCGCTGCCTCCTCCATACGAGACGAACTTATGTTTCTTCTGGGCACAATGTCCGACGTGATCGAACTGCGTGACGCGCGCAGGCAGGAAGGCCCGGTTGAAGGTTATGTTCTCAGCGGCAGCGTGGTTGGCGCGGAAGGCTTGCGGGTGGCCGCTCAATTGACGTCAACCGCGGATCAGGTGTGCCTTTGGACACAGCGGTTCCGCTTTCGTGCGAAGGAAACATTCGACGCGGTCGAAGAAATCGCCATGAAGGTCGTCGAAGCGCTCCAACTGCGATTGCGTGACGGGTATTGGTCAGAAATCTGGTCAGGCCGTGCCACTTCGACCGAGGCCTGGTCTGCATTCCAGAAAGCGCGCATATTGGAAAGTCAGGCAACGGAAGACGGGTTGCAGGATGCCATCCGTCAATACCGCGCCTGTCTCGAGTTTGACCCCGGATACCTGCCGGCCCGTGTGGCGATCGGTTTCTGTCATTTGGACATGATCCGCCTGGGCATGGATGCAAACCCGGCCGAGACGCTGGCAATGGTAGAGGCCGAATGCAAAAAGCTGCGCGATCTGAACCCGACTGACCCGTATTGCTCGGCTCTCCATGCTTTTACCCACAGTGTTGCCGGCAACACGTCAGAGGCTTGCAGCTTGATGCTTGCCGTCGTGGAACGTTTCAGTGGAAGCCCGGAATTGTTGGGATATTACGGCATCCTGTTGGTGTATGATGACCGGGCCGAAGAAGGCGTTTCGGTCTGCAAGAAAGCGTTGGCGTTGACGCCGCATCCGCCCATTTGGATCGAAGCAAATCTGGCAATTGCAATGATGATGACCGGGGACAAGGCCGCGTGGCAGCATGCCCATAACGTGTTGCGGGTTGACCCCGGACGCGTTCGTCCCAGGGTCGTGCTGTGCATGCTGTCCGCCGCTGCCGGGAACCATTCCCTGGCGCGTCGACATGCCCGGCAGATTCTGGAATTGCAGCCGGGCTTTACGGCCGAACGCTGGGCCTGGCCCGGCTGTTTCAAGAACAGGCAACACTACGAAAAAGGCGTGCGGCTGTTGTCGGCGGCCGGTTTGTGACGGGTCGTCAGGTTTCTTCCAGCACCTTGCGGGCCACGCGAAAACACTCCAACGCCTGAGGAACACCGCAATAAATCCCGACCACGTGGATGATGGCGCGGATTTCATCCTTTGAAACCCCGTTGTTGATCGCGCCCCGGCAGTGGATTTCCCATTCATGCATCTTGCCCAGCGCACCGATCATCGACAGGTTCATCATCGACCGGGTCTTGGCGTCGATCACGTCGTCGCCCCACCCAAACCCCCAGCACCAGGCCGTCATGGCTTCTTGAAACGGGCGGGTGAAGTCGTCGGCGGCAGCAAGGTTTTTTTCCACATACTCTGCGCCCAGCGTGTTCTTCCTTTGCTCGAGCCCTTTCAGAAACAGGTCTTCGTCGAAAATGTCGGCCATTGCGGGTCTCCGGTGTGTCAGTGTGTCAGGCGGTGTCTGTAAAGGTGATCGTAATGCGGTTTCATCCTGCGGTGCACCTGTTTCACGCGGTCTGGCGCGTCCGCGATGTCGATATGCGTGCGGGTCTGCGGGGCAAGCCCGGTCGATTTCGCCAGGTTGCCGTGGAACGACCCGCCGTCCCACCAACTATGGGCGGACGGATCACCGCCCGGTTCCCATGTCAGCGCTTCTTGGATGAATGGGATTCCCACCGCGTCACAGAAGGCCCGGGTCATGCCGTGTGGGTCTTCCAGCAGGTCATCGCTGTCAATGACCGGCGGCGGAGTTCCGTTCAACGCCGTCAACAGATCGAATAGCGCGCGCTGTTCGGGAAAGCCAACCTCGCCTTCGGCAAAGTCCGGCCATTGTTTGTACATCGAAGTGATGGTCTTGGCCGGGTCCCGGATCAGGAAGGCGTGGGTGAAATGCGACAGAAACTCGGCATCCCACATGTGGTTGATGTAATGCGGAAAATCCTTGAGAAAGACCGGCCCCCGTTTCGCCCGCTGCTGAATGTCCAGCCACACGCTGTCTAGTGTCAGGCCCGGCGTTGTCACATCACCCGGTTGGAACCGATGCCAAAGCGGGTCTTCACCCTGATACCACGCCTCGCCAAAGGGCTCGTGCAGGCAGTCGAGATCACCGCGTTGCCGCATCATCCACTCGAATGCGGTTGACGTGGATCTGGGCACGGCCCAGAGCGCGAGGATTTTGTGCATGGTCATGGCCTCTCGAACAACTCAAGACGTTTCAGCAATTGCCCGTGCGGTTTGTCGGGTGCGATACCGAGGGATTTGAAGATGCGCCAGTAAAGCGCGATGTCGTGGCCGATCACCGGTTTGCCCAGCGCGTCTTCTAGCGTATCGGCCAGATGCAGCGGGCGCTGGGGCAAGCCACCGGGTCCGGTGCGGAAATTGCACATGCCATTGATCAGGATCGCTTCGGCCTGAGGTGCCTTGTCGGCCACATATTCAAAGCTTTTCAGTGCCAGATCGCCGTCAAAGACCCAGCGACAGGAATTGACTTCTTCCTGACTGTCGAACCAGCCCTGATCGTGGAAATTCCCGGCCCAGACCACATCAAACCCGGCTTCTTTCAAGAAACCGACCGTGCCCTGCCACCATTCCGGCCAATGATAGGCGGCGTTCAGGGCAACCTTTTCGACATTCAGGTCACGCAATGCCTCGACCATGGCATATCCTGCCATGTGAAAGCGGGTTTCATATTTGTCTGACAGGTCTTCGCAGTGTTGCCGAACGCCTTCCACGCCCAGCCCGCAGGCATGGACCCAATTCGAACCGACCTGACCGCAGACATCCACACCGTTGCGGGACATGCAGTGCACGAAGTCTTCGAGCATGCCAAAGTTCTTTCTCCGCTGATCCAACCCGTGCACATAATCCGGCACATGCAGCATCCACCCGTGAACGCCCACCGTTTCGGGGCACATGCGCAGGAAATCCGAGGGCGCGGCGTCAAAATCGAACGGCGGGCAGGTGAACCCGACCTGATGGCGGAACAGTTTGTGTTCCGGGCGCCAGACTTCAGGCATCAGCATCAGCGTGCAACCTCGGCCACTAATCCACAGCCTCGCGCATCCATTGCTGAAGCCGCGCGATGGAATGTTCCGACATCACCCCACAGCCCGGATCCAGAACAAGCGGTCCGGGGCGATAGCCCCGCGACTTGAGCCCGCGATGAACGGATTCCACAAGGCGGATGTCTTCCTCAACCGTCGTTTCACGGTCCTGGACCGCCAATTGCCGGATGACCGCACTGTCCGAGCCTCCCTCGGTGTACCAGCCGCGCCAGACGGTGCAGTGATCGGCATCAACCGCGCGCCAGTGATAGGTGTTCAGCACATTGCCGGGGTAACACTGGAACGAGAACATCGGCCACAGGAACCACGATTGGTAATCGCCTGCGTGCGGTACCGACAGGTCGATGGGGTAGGTCATCTTGTCGAGGCTCTGGCATTCCGTCGTGTGACGCAGGACGTAGCCGCCGCCCGCGTCGGGCTGAATGTCATAGGTCTCGGGCTTGACCACACCTTCGGCAAAGGTCGGGTGGTTGGTCGGGCAGTGATAGCATTCCGAGTAGTTCTCGACACTGACCTTCCAGTTGCAGTTTTCGGGGATCTCCACCCATTCCAGCGGTTCCAGATCGTCGATATGCGGAACGAATGCGCGGATTTCCTCGCGCACGCCGGGGTACCATTCATCCATCGGCGCGGCGTCGTCATCGAGGTTGACGAAAATGAAACCGTTGAACACTTCGGTGCGCAACGAGGTCAGGCAGATCGCGCGGCGGTCGAACCCGGGGACGGATTTGATGTTCGGTCCGGCGCGCAATTGGCCGGACAGCTCATAAGTCCAGGCGTGGTAGGGGCAGACGACGACACGCGTGTTGCCTGCGCCGGTGACCATTTCATGGGCGCGGTGCTGGCAGACGTTATAGAAGGTGCGGATTTCGCCGTCGCGGCCGCGAATGCAGAACAGATTCTGGCCGGCGATCTCAAACGCAAAGTAATCCCCCGTTTCCCGGACCTGCGCGACATGGCCCGCAAACTGCCACGTTCGGGCCAGAAGCCCCTGCATTTCCTGCTCGAAAATCGCAGGGTCGACATAGTATCGCGCGTCCAGTGAGTGGGTCAGGGGTGCGTTCATTCGGGCTCCTCCGCGTAGAGGCCAAGTTGGTGTCTGCGTTGGTGAAACCGTTCCACCCGCTCGACGATCTCATCGCTGGACACGGCGATCACGAAGGACAGCAGAGTTTCCAGCAAGGCAATCGTCGAAACGGATGACGGGAAGAATTGCGGCGTGTCGGCGGCGACGACAAAACCGTGATGGGCGTTCAGGATCACCGGGCTGGCCGGGCTGTCGGAAATACCGATGACGGTCAGGCCCTGTTGACGAGCCAGCTTGATCGCCTCGATGACTTCGGTGCGATAGGGGTGGCAGGTGATCGCGATCAGCACGTCCTGTTCATCGGCCCAGGCCAGATCATCCACCGGGGTCGAGCCGGGGCGTGGAATCGCGTGGAACTGCTTCATCCCGGTTGACGCAAGATAGGTGAAATTGCGCGCGTTCGAGTTGTTGACGCCAACGCCCAGCGTGAAGATCTGGCGGCAGTTCCAGATATCCTCGGCGGCGGATTTCAGGCTCGTTTCATCAATTCCAGCGAAGGTGTCTTCAATATTGCGGATCGCCGCACCCACCATATCGGCATAAAGCCCACCCAGCTCACCTGACTTGCCGATCTCTTGCAGCCAACGGGCGCGGTCGGGAAACGACACGTTGCCCCGTCGAATCGCTTCGCGGAACGGGGCCCGGAAATCTTCGTACCCTTCGAAGCCCACCTGCCGGGCCATACGCACGAAAGTATTGGGTTTGACCTTGGCCGCCTCGGCAATCTCGCGCACGGTCGAGACCCCAACATCCGTTGGGTTCTCCAACACGTAGCGCGCGGCTTTCTGTGCCTCGGGGGTGAGGGCGTCCCATTCCCGGCTCAGGCGGTCGAGGACGGTTGATGATACATTTGTGTCATTCATGATTGACGATGGTACATTTGTGGAATTAGCCTGTCGAGCAGAAACGCGACTCGGGAAGAGGAAAAATCATGTCCGAGAAGAATCTGCCGTCACATGCCCGCGTGGTCATCGTGGGCGGAGGTGTCATGGGGGTCGGTCTGGCCTATCATCTGGCGCATGAAGGGTGGGGCGCTGACACCGTCCTGCTGGAAAAGGCCGAGCTGACCAGCGGCAGCACCTGGCATGCAGCAGGGCAGATCACGCATTCGACGTCCAGCTTTGGGCTGGGGAAATGCGTGGATTACAACATTGGCCTGTACTCTGGTCAGTTGGAGGCCGAAACCGGCCAGCCCGTCACATGGCATGGCTGCGGTTCGTTCCGTCTGGCCTATACCGAGGATGAGATGGACTGGTTGCGTCACACCTTGTCGGTTGGTCGGTCGCTGGGCTTCAATATCGAGCTTGTCGGCCCCGAAAAGGTGGCTGAACTGCATCCGTTCTACAATCTCGAAGGCGTTCTGGGCGCGCTGCATACGCCGGATGACGGGCATGTGGACCCGACCAATGTGACCATGGCCATGGCCGCTGGAGCACGGCAAAAAGGTGTTCGCATCTTTCGCAGCTGCCGCGCCACCAACATCACGCAAGCCGAGAATGGCGAATGGGTGGTTGAGACCGAGCAAGGCACCATCACCTGCGAGCATGTGGTGAATGCAGGCGGCACCTATGCAAGGCAAATGGGCGAGTGGTCGGGGCTGCAACTGCCGATGACCTCGATGACGCACCATTACTTCGTGACCGAACCGGTGCCTGAATTCCAGAACCTGGACACCGAACTGCCGGTGATCCGTGATGACCGCAAGGTCTCGGGCTATATCCGGATGGAGCAGCAGCGCGGTCTGATCGGGATTTACGAAAAAGAGAACCCGAACTCGGTCTGGCATGACCACTGCCCGTGGGAATACGAAAACTGGTTGTTCGACGCGGATTACGACCGGGTGATGCCGTGGCTTGAGGAAAGCCTGAACCGGATGCCGATCTTTGCCGAACTGGGCATTCAGCGCGACGTGCACGGGGCGATCTCGCACCCGCCGGATGGCAACCCTTTGATCGGACCAGCGCCGGGGGTTCGGAACTATTGGTGCTGCTGCGGGACGCAGATCGGCATCGGCTGGGGGCCGGGTCTGACCCGCGAACTGGCGCGCTGGATGGTGCATGGCGCAGCTGACATCTCGATGCGCGAATACGACCCGCGCCGGTTCGGCAGCTATGCCACCAAGGACTGGCAGGTGATCAAGGCCGAGGAAGATTACTGCTTGCGCCACGAAATTCCCTTCCCGCATTTCAACCGTTTGGAGGGGCGACCCATCAAGCCGTCGCCGCTGCATGAGCTGCTGCAATCCAAGGGCGCGGTGCATGAAGAAGTGTATGGTTTCGAACGCCCCCGCTGGTTTGCGCGGGAAGGTGTGGAACAGCGCGATCACTACTCCTTCCGCCGCACCCCCGCCGACGACATGGTCGCGGCCGAGGTCAAGGCGGTGCGCGAGAGCGTCGGCATCATGGACGTCACCGCCTTCACCAAGGTCGAGGTTTCGGGACCGGGGGCCTATGCCCTGCTTGACCGGCTGACCGCCAACCGGATGCCGCAAAAGGTAGGCTCGATCACGCTGACCCACATGCTGAACAGGCGTGGCCGGATCGAGTTGGAGACGACTATCGTGCGTATTGCCGAGGACCGCTTTTATCTGGTCTGCGCCGCATTCTTCGAACAGCGCTTGCTGGATCATCTGGCGCAGCAGCGCGCGGATGAGGATGTGCAGATCACCGCTCTGTCCTCTGACTGGTCTGCCCTGGCCCTGAACGGCCCCCGCTCGCGCGACGTGCTGGCGCGCTGCACCGATGCCGATCTGACCAATGCCGGGTTCCGCTGGCTTTCCGCGCAGGAAATCACCATCGCCGGTCACAAGGTCTGGGCCTTCCGCATGTCCTATGCCGGGGAACTGGGCTGGGAGCTGCACATGCCCAACGCCGCCTGCCTCGACGTCTACAACGCGCTTTGGGCGGCAGGTGAGGCGTATGGCATCACCGACTACGGCAGCTTTGCCATGAACGTGATGCGAATGGAGAAGGGCTTCAAAGGCGCGGGCGAGTTGACCAACGAGGTCACTCTGGCCGAGGCCGACGTGCTGCGTTTTGCGCGCACCGACAAGGATTATCTGGGCAAGGACAAGGCGCTCAACACCGATCTGCCCTGGATCTGTGCCTATCTTTCAATTGAACCGGATGGAGAGATTGATGGGCATGGCGGAGAGGCGGTTCTGCTGGACGGGCGCGTCGTCGGGTCCACGGCGTCGGTCGCTTATGGCCACACCGTCGGCAAGATTCTGGCTTTTGCATACCTCAAGCCCGAAGCGGCCAAGGCCGGGACACAGCTGGAGGTCGTGATCCATGGCCAACCCCGTGCCGCCCGTGTTCTGGACAAACCTGCTTACGACCCCGACAGTTTGCTGCCCCGCAGTGACGCCATACTGGAGACCGCTTGATGAGCCTGCCCGATACGATGAGAGCCATGGTCACAATGGGCCATGGTGGTCTGGAACAGATGGTGATGCAGGAAGACTGGCCGCGCCCCGAACCCGCGGCCGGTGAAGTTCTGATCAGGGTCGCAGCCTGCGGCCTGAACAATACCGACGTCAATACGCGGTCCGGCTGGTATTCCAAGACCGTAACGGATGCGACCACCGGTGGCGCATTCGAGGAAGTCGGTGAAGAAGACCCGACATGGGGCGGCAACCCGATCACCTTCCCGCGCATTCAGGGCGCAGATGTCTGCGGCCGTATCGTTGCCGTTGGCGGGGGCGTGGACAGCGCTCGTATCGGCGAGCGTGTCATCACGGATGGCTGGCTGCGAGATCCGGCTGATCCCGGCAACATGAACAAGACAGGGTATTTTGGTTCGGAACGCGATGGCGGGTTCGCCGAATATACCACGACTCTGGCGGTCAATGCGGTGCCGATCACTTCGGAACTGTCGGATGCCGAACTGGCCACATTCTCCTGTTCCTATTCTACCGCCGAAGGGATGCTGTCCCGTGCCAACGTGACGGAAAAAGACACCGTTCTTGTGCCCGGTGCCTCTGGCGGGGTGGGTGGTGCTTTGGTTCAATTGGCCAAACGCCGTGGCGCGCGTGTGATTGCGATGGCATCCGAATCCAAACACGCCGACGTCGCCGATCTTGGCCCTGATGTGATATTGCCCCGCACACCTGAAGATCTGCGGTCGGCGCTGGGCGACGAGAAGATCACCGTGGTCGCCGATGTGGTCGGTGGCCCTTACTGGCCGAACCTGATCGACGTACTGGAGCGCGGCGGGCGCTACACCTGTTCGGGGGCCATTGCAGGTCCGATGGTCGAACTTGACCTGCGGACGTTCTATCTGCGCGATCTGACCTTCACCGGTTCGACCGTGATCGGACCCGAGGTCATGAAGAACCTCGTGGCATATATTGAAGCCGGCGAAATCAAGCCGGCTCTGGCCGCAACCTATCCTTTGGAGGAGTTGCGGGACGCGCAAGCGGCGTTCATCGCCAAACAGCATACCGGCAATATCGTGGTGGTGCCATGACGCTGGATGATGTTCTCGAGGCGGCCCGCCAATTGCATCAGGCGCATCCTGACCTTGCCGGGTTTGCATCATGGCCGGACGATCTGACACCGACGGGTTTGCAGCCTGCTCACATACCGGCGACCGATCTGGTGGGCGATTTTGGCCTTGATGGCGTGGCGCCAACCCGTGATCTGGTCGCGGCGATCAAGGCCAGCGCGCATCTGGCGCAATGGAAACACACATACACCGAAGAGGAAGTCGGTGCGGATTTCCTGAATCGGTACGGGTATTACGAACTGTTCGGACCGACCGGGCATTTCCACTCGACCCAATTGCGTGGCTACGTGGGATATTGGGGCGCGGGTCTGGACTATGACTGGCACAGCCATCAGGCGGAAGAGCTGTATCTGACCCTTGCGGGCGGAGCAGTTTTTAGAAGCGACGAGGATGAAACCTTCGTCGGCCCGAACCAGACACGACAGCACAAAAGCTGGCAAAGCCACGCCATGATAACGACGGACCAACCGATCCTGACCTTTGTCCTGTGGCGAGGCGAAGGGATGGGCGACCTGCCCAGAATGGACGCCGCATGAAAATCACCCGCATCCGAATTTACCAGACCGGGCTTCCCTATGTCGGCGGCACCTATGCCTGGGGTGCGGGAAACGCAATTGAAACGGCCATCGCATCGGTGGTGGTAATCGACACTGACGCGGGTTTGCAGGGCTGCGGTGAGTTCACGCCCTGTGGCGAAAACTACATGGTGGCCCATTCCGAAGGTGTGACTGCGCTGGCGCGTCTTGTCGCCGGCAAACTGCTGGGCGAGGATCCGCGTCAGGTGGGGCGGATCGAGCACCTGATGGACCATCTGGTACAGGGGCATGGCTATGCCAAGGCTCCGTTCGATGCGGCATGCTGGGATATCCTGGGTCAGGCGTGTGATCAGCCGGTCTGGATGCTGTTGGGCGGCAAGCTGACGGATGGCGCGCCAATGTACCGGGTCGCTCCGCAGAAAGCGGTCGAGGAAACCGTGGCCGAGATGGACCGGTGCCGGGAACAGGGTTATCGGCAGTTTCAGATCAAAGTGGGCAGCGACTGGGCCAGTGACATTGACCGGATACGCACCACTGTACCGTTGCTGAAACCCGGCGAGAAAGCCATGGCCGATGCCAATCAGGGCTGGCGCGTGGACGATGCGATCCGCGTTGCACGCGAGACCCGGGATCTGGATTTCATTCTCGAACAACCTTGCCGCACGTATGAGGAATGCCAGCAAGTGCGCCGGATTGCCGAGCAGCCATTGAAGCTGGATGAATGCGTGACCGGGATCCATATGGCCCAGCGTATCGTCGCAGACCGGGGGGCAGAGATTTGTTGTCTCAAGATCTCGAACCTTGGCGGAATCAGCAAAGCCCGGCGGGTACGGGATTACCTGATCGACAACCGCATCCCTGTGGTCAGCGAAGACACCTGGGGAGGAGAGATCACGTCTTCGGTTGTCGCCCATTTTGCGGCGTCGACCCCGCCTGAATACCTGCAGAACACCACGGATCTGATGAACTACAACACGCGATCTACGGGCGTCGGCGGTCCTGTCGTGAAAGACGGAAAGCTATATGCAACCAATTCGCCGGGATTGGGTGCAACCCCCGATTTTGAAAGCCTCGGCGCACCCGTGGCGGAGTATGCTTTATGAAGATTGAAACCATTACCGTTTTTCAGGTCGATTTGCCGCTCGAGCATCCCTATTGGCTTTCCGGGGGGCGCCTGAAGTTCGAAACGCTTGATGCGACGCTGGTCAGGCTCGAAACCGATACCGGTCTGGTTGGCTGGGGCGAGGGTACGCCCTGGGGGCACACCTATGTACCCGCGCACGGGCCGGGCATCCGGGCCGGGATCGAAACGATGGCCCCCTTCATCCTGGGCCTTGATCCGCGTCGCGTGCTGGACGTGGAACGGGCCATGGATCTAGCCTTGCCCGGACATCTCTATGCTAAAAGCCCCATAGACATGGCCTGCTGGGATATTGCCGGTCAGGCGGCGGGCTTGCCGATTGCCGATCTGATGGGCGGCGGATCGCGGACACCGCGCCCGATTGCGTCCTCGGTCGGGGCAAAAACCGTCGAGGAAACGCGCGAGGTCATGGAGCGGTATCGCAAGCGCGGCTATGTCGCGCATTCGGTGAAGATCGGCGGTGATGTCGAGCGGGACATTGCCCGTGTGCGGGATGTGGAAAGCATCCGGCAGCCCGGAGAGATTGTTCTGTATGATGTCAACCGTGGCTGGACGCGCCAGCAGGCCTTGCGGGTGATGAGCACCTGCGAAGACCTGAACGTGATGTTCGAGCAACCCTGCGAAACACTGGATGATATCGCGGCGATCTCGGGGCTTCATGCGTCCCCTGTGTCTGTGGACGAGTCCCTTGTGACCTTGCAGGATGCCGTCCGGATTGCCCACGATGGTCTGGCCCAGATATTCGGGATCAAGCTGAATCGCGTGGGCGGTTTGACCAAGGCCGCGCGGATGCGCGATATCGCGCTGGCCCATGGAATAGACATGTTCGTGATGGCCACCGGTGGAACGGTTCTGGCCGATACCGAGGCGCTGCATCTGGCCGCCACGATCCCGGATGACCATTGCCACGCGGTTTGGGCCTGTCAGGACATGATCACGGTTGATGTTGCAGGTGGTCAAGGGCCCCGCAACGTCGATGGCCATCTGCATCTGCCCGAAGCGCCGGGGCTGGGCGTGCATCCGGACGAAGCCGCATTGGGTGATCCAGTAGGAGAATATGCTTGAGAATTGACAAGATAACACTCTGGTCCGTCGATCTGACCAGCCATGAAACCTATCACATGGCCGGCGGCAAGACCTGCGCGACCGAGACGTCTCATATCCTGCGCCTTGAGACGGATACAGGTCTGACAGGTTGGGGTGAGGTCTGCCCGATCCCGCATTATCTGCCCGCCTATGCAAATGGAGTACCGGGGGCCATCGCTGAAATGGGGCCCGAGATTCTCGGGATTTCGCCAATTGGGGTCGACGCACCGATGCGAAAGCTGGACGGGTTTCTGCAAGGCCACAGCTACGCGAAATCGATCGTCGACATTGCGTTGTGGGATCTGTTCGGCCGCGCGGCGGGGGTGCCGGTTTACGCGTTGCTGGGCGGGCGGACTCGGGCGGATATGCCGCTTTATCATTCGATCACATGTATCGCGCCGGACGAAATGGCGCGCATCGCCAAGGCAGCCTTTCAGACGGGCATTCGGCAATTCCAGGTCAAGCTGGGTGTCGAGGGTGATTGGCAAGCCGACGCCGAGCGGCTGATCAAAGTGTGCGAAGCCGTCGGAACCGGACCGCTTGTGTATGGCGACTGGAACTGCGGCGCATCGCGCCTTCAGGCAACGCGAACCGGGCGCGCGGTGGCGCATCTGGATGTGATGCTGGAACAGCCCTGCAAAACACTGGAAGACTGCGCCGCTGTTCGTCAGTCGACGGGACTGCCCATGAAGATCGACGAAAACGCCTTTGATCTTGCATCGCTGATGCGGGCGCATGAGTTGGGATGCATGGACGCGGTGGCGCTGAAACTGTCGAAATTCGGCGGTCTTTCGGCAATGCGCCGTGCACGCGATCTGACCGTGCAGCTGGGTGCCGAGATTTGCGCGGAATGCACCTGGGGATCGGATATCGTAACCGCGGCCTCGCTGCATTTTGCGGCTTCGACCCCGCATGGATCGCTGATGAACACTTGCGACTTGTCCTCTTACGTTGCTCCGCGCCTGTGCCCTGACGCACCAAACCGTGAAAACGGCCGGATTGCACCGCCCGAAGGCCCGGGTTTAGGTGTGACACCTGACCTCGAAATTCTTGGCGCCCCGATTTTGGAGATTGATTGAGATGCTGAAGATCCAGACACAGTCCGAGTGGATAGCACGCGCAAAAGAGGTTCTGCCAGCTGGCGGTTTCGGCAACTTCGATCCGGGCATCATCATCGCCCGTGGCGAGGGCAGCCATGTCTGGGACGAGGACGGGAAGGAATATATCGACTATCTGATCGGGTCCGGCCCGATGTTGCTGGGCCATGGCCACCCCGAGGTGATGGAAGCGGTGCTGGAGCAATTGCCCAAAGGCATGACCTTCTTCGCCAACAACAGCAAGGGCATCGAACTGGCCGAGGCCATCATCGAAGCCGTCCCCTGTTGCGAGCAGGTGCGTTTTGTTGCCTCTGGGGGCGAAGCAGACATGTACGCCATGCGGCTGGCGCGTGCCTATACCGGGCGCGACAAGATCCTCAAGTTCGAAGGGGGGTATCACGGAATGAGCGCCGAGGCGCAGATGAGCCTGGCCCCCAGCCGCCGGGTCAATTTCCCGCAGGCCGTTCCCGACAGCGCCGGTATCCCCCAAAGCGTGGCCGAGCAGATGCTGATCGCGCCTTTCAATGATCTTGACGCGGTGGCGGCGCTGCTGGACGAACATGATGATGTCGCTGCGATCATGGTCGAACCCTTGCAGCGGATCATCCCGCCCGAGCCGGGGTTTTTGCAGGGCTTGCGGACCTTGTGCGACAAATTTGGTGTGCTGCTGATTTTTGATGAGATCGTCACCGGGTTCCGTCTGGCTTACGGCGGCGCACAAGAGCGATATGGCGTGACCCCGGATATCTGTACGCTTGGCAAGATCACCGGTGGTGGTTTCCCTCTGGCGGCATTGGGTGCCAGCACCGAGATCATGAAGCATTTCGACAAATCGAAAGTCGGAGAACAGGGCTGGCTGATGCAGTTGGGCACTTTGTCCGGCAACCCCATAGCTTCAGCGGCGGGGCTGAAGACGATGGAGGTTTTGCGGCGCGACGGCACCTATGAACACCTGCGCTCGATTGGGAGGCAGTTGCAGCAGATGCAATCGGACGCTTTGAATGAGGCGGGCATTGCCCATCGCATCTGCGGTGACGAGACCTTGTTCGACATTTATTTCACCAAAGCCGAATGTCGGGATTATCGCAGCGCAAACCATGATGATCCGCAGCGCAATGCCACTTACAATGCAACGTTGCGGGCGCATGGGGTCTTCAAGGCTCCGGGCAAACTGTACCCGTCGCTGGCGGTTACCGAAGCGGATCTGGAACAGACCAGAGAGGCCGTTCGTCACGCCGTTGGCGCGATTTCCTGAACGCGGGTCTGGCACAACGCAATCTGGCACAACGTAAACGGGTCGCTGTTGAACTCAACAGCGACCCGCTACCTTTGGAAGCCGGGGGTCAGCCTCGCCCCCTCGAATACTGATTAAAACACCGGCAATCTGAAAACTTTTCGATACTTTCGAGACTGACCCGACTTCCTCTTCGGTATGTCACAGTAATGCCTGATCGCGCCGCCTGCTACAGTGATCAAGTTCACACTAAACGAATTTATTTTGAATTTTTCCAATCGAATAGATCAGGCCCCGCCTGTTCAAGCAGTTCAGCCGCCATCGCGCGGGCCATCTCAGGCCCATCCTCGACGGGGCCGGTCATATCTCTGCTGGCGGTTTCCGTTCCGTCCGGGCGCAGCACTTCGCCCCGCAACCTTAGGGTGTCGCCGTCAAGTTCGGCAAGGCCGGCGATCGGGGTTTCGCAGGACCCGTCCAGCGCGGCCAGCAATGTGCGTTCAGCCGCCAGACGCCATCCCGTTTCGGTGTGATGAATCGCGTCCAGCATTTCGGCCGCGCGCACGTCGTCGCTGCGCCGCTCGATGCCGATGGTGCCCTGCGCGATCGCCGGCAGCATGTCGTCAGGGGAAATGGCGCTGGCCGGAACCTCATCCATTCCCAAACGGCGAATGCCTGCCATTGCCAGAAACGTGCAATCAGCAACCCCGTCTTCAAGCTTTTTCAACCGTGTCTGCACGTTTCCGCGAAACTCGACCACTTTCAGATCCGGCCTCCTGTTCAGCAGCTGCGCCCGCCGCCGCAAGGACGAGGTGCCCACAACGGCGCCTTCGGGCAGATCGTGGATCGAGCCCAACCGCGGTGAGATGAAGGCGTCGCGCACATCCTCGCGCGGCAGGAACGTATCCAGGACCAGCCCTTCGGGTTGTTCAACGGGCATGTCCTTTGTTGAATGCACGGCGATGTCGATCTCGGCGCGCAGCATCGCCTCTTCGATTTCCTTGGTGAACAAGCCCTTGTTGCCGATTTCCTTCAGCGGTCGATCCGCGTCGATCATAGCGCGATTGTCACCGGTCGTCTTGATCACCACGATTTCGAACGCATCCTGTGGCAGATCGAAGGCATCGCTCAGACGTTGGCGCGTTTCATAGGCCTGAGCCAGAGCCAGCGGCGAGCCACGAGTGCCGATTCTGAGGGGCGATGCGGGGGTGGGCAGGGTCAAAGTCATGTGCACAGCTTTAGTCGCGTCACATTGCCCTGACAATGGGGGCTGAGCTTGACAAATTGCCGCCGAAGGACGACCCGTTGCCAAAACCTGAATGCTGGGGACAAACATGGCCGAGACAAAGAAGCTGCTGCGGGCGCTGGCGGGCGAAGTGCAGGATGTGCCGCCGATCTGGATGATGCGTCAGGCGGGTCGGTATTTGCCGGAATACCGGGCCACACGTGCTCAGGCCGGGGATTTCCTGTCACTGTGCTACAATCCTGAACTGGCAGCAGAAGTTACCTTGCAGCCAATTCGGCGATATGGGTTCGATGCGGCGATCCTGTTTGCCGACATCCTTCTGGTGCCACAGGCGCTGGGGGCTGACCTTTGGTTCGTGACAGGTGAAGGCCCGCGTTTGTCCACCATCACGCAGCAGGCCGAGTTTGATGCGTTGAAACCTGTTGACGCAATTCACGAGACATTGTCCCCGGTTTACGAGACGGTGCGCATTCTTTCGCGGGAATTGCCGTCGGAAACCACCTTGATCGGATTCGCAGGTGCGCCGTGGACTGTGGCCACTTACATGATTGCAGGGCGCGGCACGCCGGATCAGGGTCCCGCGCATGCGCTGCGCGAAGGTGATACCGCTTTGTTCGAGGCGCTGTTGGACCGCATCACCGCGGCAACGATTGAATATCTGTCCGCTCAGATCGACGCCGGAGCCGAGGTGGTCAAGATATTTGACAGTTGGGCGGGGTCTTTGAGGGGCGAAGCTTTCCGCAAATACGCGGTCGAGCCGTGCCGGGTTATCACGCAGGCCATCAAGGAACGTCATCCCGGCATCCCCGTGATTGGATTTCCGCGGGAAGCAGGCGACGGGTATATCGGGTTTGCAAGCTTGACCGGCGTGGATTGCGTGGCGCTGGACAATTCCGTGTCGCCCGAATGGGCGGCTGAGAAAGTGCAGATTGATGGCTGTGTACAAGGCAATCTGGCGTCGTCGCACATGGTTACCGGCGGGCAGGCGCTGGTGGATGAGACCCGGCGCATCGTCGAGGCGTTTTCCAAGGGACCGCATATTTTCAACCTCGGCCATGGGATCACTCCGGATGCCGACCCGGACAACGTTCAGCTGATGATCGACACGGTGCGCGGCGGGTAGAACGCGTGGGAGGGGGCCAGCCCCCTCTTGGCCGCTGGCCAATTCACCCCCGGGATATTTCTGGCCAGATGAAGAGTGTGTCAGGTGCTTTCCGGGGCTTGGAGTTCGTTTAGGATCTCGGCGGTGTGTTGTCCGCGCTCCGGGCTGGGCTTTGGTTGCCACTGGTGTGTGGAGAAGCGTGGGGCGGCGGCGGCCTGTAGGGTGCCGTCAGCCTGGCGCCAGGATTGACGAGCCGCATTCATCGGATGGGCTGCGGCCTCGTCGGGGCTGAGTACCGGTGCGACGCAAGCGTCTGAACCGTCGAACAGTTTGGCCCAATGGTCGCGCGGCCTGGACGAGAAGATTTTGGCCAGGCGCCGGGTCAGGTCGGGCCAGAGATTGCGGGTGTATTGTTGTTGGAACGCCGGGTCCCGAGACAGGCCCAGGATTTCAAGAAATCGGGCGTAGAATTTTGGTTCAAGGCATTGGACCGAAACAAATCCGCCGTCCGCGCAGGTGTAGGTTCGGCTCCAATGCGGACCGTCCAACAGGCTTTGGCCGCGGGTTTCAGACAGGTTTCCGGTTTGGCGCATGGTCATCAGAAGGTTCATCATATGGGCCGAGCCGTCGTAGATAGCGGCGTCGACCACGGTGCCTTTCCCGGTTCTTTGTGCGTTGATCAAACCTGCCAGGATGCCCGTGACAAGGTACATGGCGCCTCCGCCGATATCGCCGACCAGGGTTGCAGGGGTTTGAGGCGGCTGATCCGGGAGAGAGGCGTACCAGAGCGCACCGGACAAGGCGATGTAGTTCAGGTCATGCCCAGCCGTGTCGGCCAGCGGACCATCCTGCCCCCAGCCTGTCATGCGGCCATATATCAGTTTTGGGTTGCGGGTCAGGCACAGATCCGGGCCAAGTCCCAGTTTCTCCATCACGCCGGGGCGAAAGCCTTCGATCAGTGCATCTGCCGTGTCAATCAGGCGACGGGCGGTCGCCAGATCTTCGGGATCCTTCAGATCAAGCGGGATCGATCGTTTGCCGCGGTCCAGAAGCGAGTTGTCCGGCATGCCCGGTGTTACTGCCTGGCCTTTGCGGTGGATCGTGATGACGTCGGCGCCCAGATCAGCTAGCTGCATGGCGGCAAACGGGCCGGGGCCCAGCCCTTCGATTTCGACTATGCGTATTCCATTCAGCATCGGCGCCCTCCGTTGTGGCAGAGTTTGCGGGTGGGTTGACGGATTGCAAGTTGGAATTGAGCATGGTTCTGACAACCATTACAGAATGCGCAGCACGTTGTGCGAAATTGACCTGTTACAGGCTGGTTCCGCGCGATAGGGTCTCGGTCGGAACGGGGAACGGATATGACGACCATTTTGTCCATCAAAAACCTTCGCAAGTCTTACGCGGATGGGTTCGAGGCGCTGAAAGGTGTGTCTCTGGATATTGAAGAGGGTGAGATACTTGCGCTTCTGGGACCAAATGGCGCCGGAAAGACAACCCTGATTTCGACGATTTGTGGAATAACGACTCCGACCTCGGGGGTGGTCACGGTTGGCGGACATGACACCCAGTCCGATTATCGCGCAGCGCGCAGGATGATAGGGCTTGTACCGCAAGAGATCGCGCTGGAACCGTTTGAAAAGGTCTGGAACACGGTCCGGTTGTCGCGTGGGCTGTTCGGGCTTGGCAAAGACAGCGCGCGGATCGAAGAGATTTTGCGCAAGCTGTCCCTGTGGGACAAGCGCAACAACGCGATCAAGGAATTGTCCGGCGGCATGAAGCGGAGGGTGCTGATCGCCAAGGCCCTGGCCCATGAACCCCGTGTGCTTTTTCTAGACGAGCCGACTGCCGGAGTGGATGTCGAGTTGCGCAAGGACATGTGGGAGCTTGTGGCGGAACTGAAACGGGACGGTGTCACCATCATTCTGACCACCCATTACATTGAAGAAGCAGAAGCGATTGCGGATCGTGTCGGCGTCATCGACAAGGGTGAGCTTTTGCTGGTGCAGGACAAAGACACACTCATGTCGCAGATGGGAAAAAAGCAGATCGAAGTCATGCTGACCGAACCCATCGACCGAATTCCCGATAGTCTGGTCAGCCACAATCTGGCCCTCAACGGCGCAGGTGATTGTCTGATCTATACCTACGATACCAATGCGGATCGTACCGGCATAACGACCTTGCTGAATGACGTGTCCGAGGCCGGGTTGGTGTTGCGCGACGTACAGACCAGGCAATCAAGCCTGGAAGAGATTTTTGTCAATCTGGTATCGGGAGAGGCCGCATGAACTGGACCGCAATCGCTGCCATCTACCGGTTCGAAATGACCCGTTTCTTTCGAACTCTGGCACAGAGTTTTCTGTCGCCGGTTCTGTCGACGTCGCTTTATTTCGTGGTGTTTGGCACCGCCATCGGCAGCCGTATCCAAGAGGTCGAGGGCGTTTCATACGGTGCATTCATCGTGCCGGGGCTGATCATGTTGTCGGTGGTGATGCTGTCGATTTCGAACGCGTCGTTCGGAATTTACTTCCCCAAGTTTCTGGGCACCATCTACGAGCTGTTGTCCGCTCCGGTCAATTTCATCGAGATCGTGATCGGATATGTCGGTGCCGCCGCAACCAAGGCGTTGTTCGTGGGGTTGGTGATTTTGGTCACCGCGACGTTTTTCGTCGATATTCGGATCGAGCATCCATTCGCCATGGCCGCGTTTCTGATCCTGTCCTGTCTCAGCTTTTCGTTGCTGGGATTCATCATCGGCATCTGGGCCAGCAACTTCGAGCAGATGTCGCTGGTGCCGCAGTTGGTGGTGACGCCACTGATCTTTCTGGGGGGTACGTTCTATTCGATCTCGATGCTGCCGCCATTGTGGCAGACCATCACGCTGTTCAATCCCGTGGTCTATCTGATTTCGGGTTTCCGCTGGTCCTTTTACGGGCTGGCAGATGTGCCGATCGTTTTCAGCCTTCTTGCCATTGTCGCTTTTACGGCTCTGTGCCTGGCGGTTATCGGCTGGATATTCAAAACCGGCTGGCGCATTCGCAGCTGACCCTCGCCAAGGCGTTGCATTTTTGCCCATCGGGTGTGTGAATTTGGTTCACGTCGCGTTTAACGCCGGCAGAGTCCCTTGTTTACGGGTTGGGGGCACTCTACATCGGCACCCATGAAGCTCAGCCTGCCGTTCGTAAAAAAGCACCCTTGCGTGGCCGTTGTCCGTTTGTCCGGTTCCATTGGAATGGCGGGGCGTGGGGCGTTGAACGACACAACCCTGGCGCCTGTTCTGGAAAAAGCGTTTCGCAAGGGAAAACCAGCCGCCGTGGCGATTGAGCTTAATTCCCCGGGCGGGTCCCCTGTGCAAAGTTCGCTGATCGGTGCCCGCATCCGGCGTTTGTCGGAAGAGCTGGATGTGCCGGTGATTGCCTTTGTCGAGGATGTTGCGGCCTCCGGCGGCTATTGGCTGGCTGCCGCAGCGGACGAGATCTGGGCCGATGATAGTTCGGTTCTTGGGTCAATCGGTGTAATCTCGGCCGGGTTTGGCGCGCATGTCTTTCTGGCGCGGCAAGGGTTTGAGCGGCGCGTGCATACGGCGGGCCAGTCGAAATCCATGCTGGACCCGTTTGCGCCGGAAAAGAAAGAGGATGTGGCCCGCCTGCAAGGTTTGCTGGGGGATATCCACGAAAACTTCATCGCGCATGTCAAAGCCCGCCGAGGTGACAAGCTGGATCACAGTGCCGATCTGTTCACGGGTGAAGTCTGGCTGGCGCGTCGCGCGCATGAACTGGGTTTGATCGATGGTATCGCCCATCTGAAACCCAAAATGCAGGAACGCTTTGGCGACAAGGTCAAGTTCCGCCGTTATGGCGTGCGCAAACCGATCTGGTCGCGGTTCGGGGCCAACCTGGCACAGGATGCCATTGCCGGATTAGAGGAGCGTGCGGCCTACGCGCGTTTTGGTTTGTGACGTGATCATCAAGGCTGTCACACTTTTTCTGATTGGCATGGGTGTCCTGGCGATGTTCGGCAAACTGCGCTTTCCGGGGCAGAAGAAACTGAGTTCGGCCAAGTGTCCGCGCTGCGGACGGTTTCGCATAGGCAAAGGCCCCTGTGCCTGCGAAAAAGGAGGTCGGACTTGATCACCACTTGGCTGCTGTCTGGTCTTGGGCTGTTGATCCTGCTGCTTGCAGGCGATGCGCTTGTGCGCGGTGCTGTAAACCTGAGCCTGCGTCTGGGTGTTCCGGCGTTGATCGTCAGCCTTACGATTGTGGCCTTCGGCACGTCTGCGCCTGAGCTTTTGATTGCCATCAGCGCTTTGAAAGAGAACGCCCCCGGTATCGCACTGGGCAATGTGGTCGGATCAAACACGGCGAATATTTTGCTGGTTCTGGGCCTTCCCGCGCTTCTGGCGACTCTACACACCAGTGAATGCAACAGCCGCCGGAACTATGTCTTCATGCTGATGGCGACGGTTCTGTTCATTGGTTTGGCATTCTTGGGAACGTTCACGTTCTTCAGCGGCCTGATCTTGCTGGCGGCGTTGGGTCTTGTTCTTCTGAACGCCTTCCGCGAGGCAAAAGCCCATCGCAAAGCCTGCGGTGAAGCCTGTGTGGACGAAGAGCTTGAGGGGCTGGAAGAAGCTGATCCTGACATGCCTTATTGGAAGGTGTCGGTGTATCTGATCCTCGGGCTGATTGGTCTGCCAATGGGTGCGCATCTTTTGGTAGATAACGCAACGATCATCGCGCGGACCTACGGGGTCAGTGAGACGGTCATTGGTTTGACGTTGATCGCAGTTGGAACGTCTTTGCCCGAATTGGCGACAACAGTTATGGCCGCTTTGCGCAGACAGGCCGACGTTGCGCTGGGTAACGTGATCGGTTCGAACATGTTCAACCTTTTGGCCATCATCGGGATCGCAACCTGGTTTGGTCGTATCCCGGTTGATCCCGAGTTCCTGCAATTCGATCTTTGGGTCATGCTGGGCGCATCGCTGCTGCTGATACCGTTTGTATTTTTCAAACAAGATATCTCGCGCATCTGGGGGTTGGTGTTGACTTTCCTTTATGTGCTTTATGTCACCGTATTGCTGGTGTGATCTGACAAAACGAGGTGAAGCATGACCCGAGCCCTAGTCACCGGCGCCGGTATTCGTCTGGGCCGGGCCATGGCACTGTATCTGGCAGATCGAGGTTTCGATGTGGCCGTGCATTACGCCTCATCCGAAGGTCCGGCGCAGGAGACGGCGGCAGAGGTACAGACCCTGGGCCGAAAATCCGTGACCCTGAAGGCCGATCTGCTGGACGAAGCTCAGGTTCAGGCGCTGCTGCCCAAAGCGGCCGAGGCGCTGGGCGGGCCAATTACGTGTCTGGTGAACAACGCATCGATCTTCGAATACGACAACATCCGCACGGCAACCCGGCAAAGCTGGGATCGACATCTCGACAGCAACCTGCGCGCGCCCTTTGTGCTGACGCAGGCCATGGCAGTTCAGGGGCTGAGTGCTGGAACAGATGAAAAGGGCGAGCCGCTTGCAACCGGCCTCATCGTCAACATGGTGGACATGCGCGTGCGTAAACTGACGCCCGAGTTCATGTCATACACCATCGCAAAAATGGGTTTGTGGGCACTGACCCGAACGGCGGCGCAGGCGTTGTCTCCGACGATCCGTGTCAATGCGATCGGGCCGGGCCCCACGATGCAGGGCCACCGCCAAAGCGAAGAGCATTTCCAGACACAGCGTTCAAATACCGTTTTGGAGCGGGGATCCAACCCGTCTGACATAACCGCTGCGCTTGGGTACTTTCTGGATGCACACGCGGTCACCGGACAGCTTTTATGTGTGGACGGCGGTCAGCATCTGGGTTGGAAAACTCCGGATGTTCTGGGTGTAGAATAAGTAATTCTGCTGCAAGTTTTGCACCGCTCGCAATTGTGTTACACGCGCGTTACAAAAATGTCTTTTTTTTCATACACTTGCTAAGTATACAAAAAAATAACATTTAAAAACAAGCACTTGATAAGTTGCCTATTTTTTGTGCAAGTAAAGGAAAAGGCAAGGAAACAAGGGGATTTCCGATCTTCCGGAATTTTATCTTCACACTTATCCACAGAAACCGTGGATTTGTTTTCTCTTGATCTGGAAGGCGTGAGATTGCAGCCATTGCCAGAGAATCATATCTCAGGATCATGACCACCGACAGCGAATCATCCCCCACCGGCTATGCCTGCATTCAGCGCTATGTAAAAACGCTGGACAGTTCTCCGGGCGTTTACCGCATGCTCGATGCAGACAGCCGGGTTCTGTATGTCGGCAAAGCCCGAAACCTCAGGGCACGGGTGTCGAATTACACACGGCCGGGTCATTCGGGGCGGATCGAAAAGATGATTGCCGCGACGGCCTCGATGATGTTCCTGACCACGCGAACCGAGACCGAGGCCCTGCTGCTGGAGCAGAACCTGATCAAGCAGCTCAAACCCAAGTACAATGTATTGTTGCGGGATGACAAAAGCTTTCCGAACATACTGGTCGCCAAGGATCATGACTTTCCGCAGATCAAGAAACACCGAGGGGCGAAGAAGGAAAAAGGTGCCTATTTCGGCCCCTTCGCCAGTGCCGGTGCGGTGAACCGGACGCTGAACCAGTTGCAAAAAGCGTTCCTGCTGCGCAACTGCTCGGATTCGATGTTCGACAGCCGAACGCGGCCATGCCTTCTGTATCAGATCAAGCGGTGTTCCGGGCCGTGTGTCGGCCTGATCTCAGAGCAGGATTACCGTGAAAGCGTGAAGGACGCCGAACGCTTCCTGTCGGGCCGCTCGACAAAGGTGCAAGAGGAACTGGCCGAGCAGATGATGGCCGCATCCGAGGCGATGGAGTTCGAACGCGCCGCAGGTCTGCGTGACCGCATCCGGGCTCTGACGCAGGTGCAGACCTCTCAGGGCATCAACCCGCGCGGTGTGGCCGAGGCGGACGTGATCGGCCTGTATATGGACAGCGGTCAGGCCTGCGTGCAGGTGTTTTTCATCCGTGCGTACCAGAACTGGGGCAACAAGGATTTCTATCCCCGCGTCGGCCCGGATGTTTCACCTGCCGAGGTGATGGAGGCCTTTCTGGGCCAGTTCTATGACAACAAGGAACCGCCGCGTCAGCTGATCCTGTCGGACGGAATCGAAAACGTGGATCTGATGCAGGACGCGCTGTCTGAGAAAGCCGGGCGCAAGGTCGAAATCCTTGTGCCGCAGCGTGGCGAAAAACAGGAACTTGTTGCCGGTGCCTTGCGCAACGCGCGCGAGGCTTTGGCCCGCCGCATGTCGGAAAGTGCCACGCAGGCCAAGTTGCTGCGCGGGCTGGCCGAGGCGTTCGATCTGGATGGTCCGCCGGGACGGATCGAAGTCTATGACAACTCTCATATTCAGGGCACCAATGCTGTCGGCGGCATGATCGTGGCCGGCCCCGAGGGGTTCATGAAGAACGCTTACCGCAAGTTCAACATTCGCGGTGATGACCTGACACCGGGTGACGACTTCGGCATGATGAAAGAGGTACTGAACCGCCGCTTCACCAGACTGCAAAAGGAAGACCCGGACCGCGACAAAGGGCTGTGGCCCGATCTGTTGCTGATTGATGGCGGCGCAGGGCAGGTAAGCGCGGTGCATCAGATCATGGTCGAACATGGGGTCGAAGACATTCCCATGGTCGGCGTCGCCAAGGGGGTCGACCGCGACCACGGCAAGGAAGAGTTTCACCGGATCGGCCAGCGCCCCTTTGCGCTGAAACGCAACGACCCTGTGTTGTATTTCATTCAACGCCTCAGAGACGAAGCGCACCGGTTCGCCATCGGCACCCATCGTGCAAAACGCGCCAAGGCCGTGGGTGCAACGCCGTTGGATGAAATCCCGGGGGTAGGGGCTGCGCGCAAGCGTGCTCTGTTGACCCATTTCGGCAGCGCCAAAGCCGTCAGCCGGGCCAATCTGGCCGATTTGAAAGCGGTCGAAGGGATTTCGGCCGGGTTGGCGCAGAAGGTTTACGATTTCTTCCACGACAAGGGCTAGGCTTGCCGGCCCCGCCACAGGATATATAGGCCCGACGCGACGATCAGCGCGCCGCCGATCCACATGTTGGGATCCAGCCTCTCACCAAACATGGCTACGCCAAGCCCAATGCCGAACAACAGCCGGGTGTATCTGAACGGGGTCACGGCGGACACTTCGCCGGTGCGCATCGCCTTCATCAGCGACGCATAGGCCATTACGCCCATCAGCACCGCACCGATCAGATGCAGGCTGGTGTGAAGGCCAACCGGTGCAATCGGCGCGCCCTCCCAGAACCGATAGGCCACCCCGGCCACGATGATGCTGAGGAAGCCGTAAAACCCCAGGACTTCTGTTCCTAGCGTGGCAGGAGCTGCGCGGCTGGCCAGATCACGTCCGGCAAATCCCAGCATTCCCAGCACCGCCAGTATCGACAGCAACGAAAAGCTGTCTCCGGTGGGTTGCAGGATGACGACAACGCCGATCATGCCGACAAAGATAGCGCTCCAACGCCGCCAACCGACTGTCTCGCCAAAGAACAACGCGGCGCCTGCAACAACGACCAGAGGCGTGGCTTGCAGGATCACCGTGGCCGAGGACAACGGCGTCAGTGCGATGGCCAGAACATAGAACAACCGACCAAAGACCTCGAACAGCACCCGAATTTTCATCGGGCGGGACAGAACGTCAGGTTGCAGCAGCCGCTGCCCACGGGCCCGGGCCACCGCAGCGAAAATCACCGACCCGCCCGCGCCGAAAAGAACCAGGACCTGCCAGATCGGCAGCGCGGCTGAAGCTGCCTTCAGCATCGCATCCTCCAGCGCAAAACCGGCCATCGCGGCGACCATCCAGAGGCTGCCGATCATGTTTGACCGTGTGTCGGTTTGAATATGCGCTGTCATCTGGTTCTTTCCGGCTGGGCTTGCGCGGCAATCTGACCGCAAAGCCGGGAAAGGCCAAGAGGTACTGTTCTGAGACGTCGGGCCTGCGGCGCTTTGACCAAGCGCTTTTGAATGATACAGTTTTTTGTCTGATTGGCTTTTCTGTCCCGGACCGGCGATATAGGGTCCAAGCCATGAAGTGGAATTTGCCTAATCTCCTGACCGTCCTGCGCCTGCTGGCCGCGCCCGGGCTGGCAGTCATGTTTCTGTATTTCACCCGTCCCTATGCGGACTGGTTTGCACTGATCCTGTTCCTGTCGGCGGCGATTACCGATTGGTTCGATGGGTATCTGGCCCGCGCATGGAAGCAGGAGACCAAGATCGGAGCGATGCTGGATCCGATCGCCGACAAGGCCATGGTGGTGATCGCGCTTATGATCCTTGTGGGCTATTCGACCGAGCACTGGACGCCGTGGCTTGTCCTTCCTGCAACCGTGATCCTGTTTCGCGAAGTTTTTGTCTCGGGCCTGCGGGAATATCTGGGCGATGTGGCCGGGACGCTCAAAGTCACCAAACTGGCCAAATGGAAGACCACGGCCCAGATGGTCGCCATCGCGGTTCTGTTTTCGCAGGGTATCTTCGAGCACTATGCCGTGATGGCGAGTTTTGGCATGGATGCCGAGCTGGTCGAGCAGATCATTGCGGGTCAGGTCGACGACGTGAACCACCTGCGCCTGAATGTCGATGGCATGTATTGGGCGGGTCAGGTCGGGCTGTGGCTGTTGTGGATTGCGGCAACGCTTACATTGATCACCGGCTATGACTACCTACGTAAAGCCATGCCTCATCTGAAGGAGAGCTAACCGATGGATGTTCTGTATTTCGCCTGGGTGCGCGAACGCATCGGCTTGCCAAAGGAAAAGGTCGAAACGCAAGCGGCCACGGTCAGCGAATTGGTGACTGAACTGAGCGCTCGGGAAGAGCGCTATGCCGCGGCATTTGCCGATCTGTCCGCGCTGCGCGTTGCGTTGGATCAGGAGCTGTCGGATTTCGATGCGTCGCTGGCAGGTGTTCGGGAAGTTGCGTTTTTCCCGCCGATGACGGGCGGTTGACCGATGCGGATCGCGGTTCAGCAAGAGGCATTTGATCTGGGGGCCGAGGCCAATGCCTTTGCCGCCGGGGATGATTCCAACGGCGCCATCGTCACTTTCACCGGCGTTGTGCGTGACCTGGCGAGCGGTGATCTGGATGTGATGGAGATCGAGCACTATCCCGGTATGACCGAACGCGCCCTGACCAAGATCGCCGAAGAGGCGCAGGCGCGTTGGGCATTGGGTGACGTGCTGGTCATACACCGTTTTGGACGCTTGGTTCCGGGGGATCGCATCATGATGGTGGCCACGGCGGCCCCGCATCGCAAGGACGCGTTCGAGGCGGCCGAGTATCTGATGGATTACCTGAAATCCCGCGCGCCATTCTGGAAAAAGGAAATTACCCGTTCCGGCGCCGAATGGGTTGCGGCCAAAGATCAGGACGAAGATGCTCTGACCCGCTGGTAGCGTCGCGCGACCACCCCGGGGTTCTGGAATCCGAGCGGTTTCAATTCTTCTCTGGACGCCGGTTCACGAGCCTGCGCTAAATCTGCGCAAGAGGATCAAGAGGATGGCGCCATGCATGACGGACTGAGAAACAAGGGCCTAGCGACACGGGCAATCCATGCAGGCGAAGCCCCGGACCCGACCAGCGGTGCGTCTGCGCCGGCCCTGCATATGTCTTCGACATTCGTCACGGATCAGGTGGCGGGGTTCTCGGCCCACGATCTGGAGGAAGAAGCCCCTTATCTTTATGGGCGCTGGGCCAATCCCAACGTCAGGACGCTGGAGGCCAAGATCAGCATGTTGGAAGGCACCGAAGATTGCCTGTGTCTGGCGTCCGGTATGGCGGCGGCCACCGCCATCTTCCTGACGTTCCTGTCGGCCGGGGATCATGTGATCGTTTCCGACGTCTCTTACGCGGGTGTGGCAGAGCTGGCGCGGGACACGCTGCCGCGTCTGGGGATCCATGTCAGCACGGTCAACATGTCCGATCTTTCGGCGGTATCAGCAGCCATCAGGCCGAACACGAGTCTCATCCACACGGAAACACCCGTGAACCCGATCGGTCGTCTGACCGATCTGGCATCGGTCTCAGCAATTGCCAAAAGCGCCGGGGCGTTGCTGTCCTGCGATGCGACTTTTGCGTCTCCGCTTGGTCAGCCAAGCAAAGAGCTGGGCGTTGATCTGATCATGCATTCGGCGACCAAGTATATCGGCGGGCACGGTGATGCCATCGGTGGTGCGGTGGCCGGGCGAAAGGACCTGATCGCGAAAATCCGCACCGAATCCGCGATCCACCACGGCAGCATCATGTCCCCCTTCAACGCGTGGATGATCGCGCGGGGCATGGCCACTCTGCCGCTGCGGATGACAGCGCATCAGGCAGGCGCCACCGTCGTTGCCGATTGGCTTGAGACACGCGCGCGCGTGACCAGAGTGATCTATCCGGGGCTGAAGTCGCATCCCCAATATGAGCTGGCCCAACAGCAGATGCGCAACACATCCGGCATGATCGCTTTTCAGGTGGGTGATCACGCAACAGGCGAGGCACTGGCCCAGCAGATGATCGATAAACTCCGGATCGTTCACTATGCCGTGTCGCTTGGCCACCATCGCAGTCTGATATTCTGGATGGGAACCGAAGCTTTGATGCAATCGTCCTTCCGATTGGAAGGGGCGCAATTGGCAAGTTACCGGGATTTCGCAGGCGACGGCGTGTTCAGGCTGTCGGTTGGTCTGGAAGACCCCGAAGACCTGATCGCAGATTTGGCGCAGGTCCTGTGAGCCGTCCGGGAAGGCGGTTTCTCAGTCGGCGTTGTTGATGATCCGACCGCGCATTTCCTCGGCCTCTTGCCGCGCGGCGCGCAGACCGTCCATGGCCGCGGCCAGCTCTGCCTCTGTCTGGGTCAGCTGATTGGTCAACTCGGCTTCACGTTGCTGAAGATAGGTTATGGCCTGATCGCGGGTTTCTTCCGCTTCGTGCAGTTCCTGGCTCATGCGATCCAGATCGGCAACGTCGCTTTGGCGGACGCGGGACAGGCGGTGTGCCAGCCAGTTGGCAAACCAGCCCATGCAGAAGGCCGCAAACAGAATGACGGCTGTGGCGATGATGAATTCGGTTCTGTTCAACTTACTGGTCCTCTGCGTCCGTGTCTGGTGCGGTCGATTCGGTCTGATCCGTTTCAGGCGCGTCGGCCTCAGCCCCAACCTCGGCCTCAGCCTCGAGCGCTTCGAGGCCTGTTTCGGAGGCTTCGACCGGCTCGGGACGAATCAGCCGGAACTCGATCCGCCGGTTTGCTTCGCGGCCTTCTTCGGTGTCGTTGTCCGCGATAGGCTGTGTTTCACCGTATCCAACGGCAGTGTAGCTGCTGGTGGGAATGCGCCGCCCGCGCAGCTCGTTCAGAATCGATTGCGCCCGTGCCTGGCTGAGCTGCTGGTTCATCTCTTCGCGGCCCTGGCTGTCCGTATGGCCCTGGATCTCCAGCCGGATCGGCCCGCAGTCACGCAGGATGTCGGCGATCTGGTTCACCGTATCGCGCGAGTCGGATGCGATCGTCGCTGATCCGGGTTCGAACGCGATTTTGCTGACGGTCTGGATTTCGGCGATCTGCGCTTCGCAGACTTCAGGATCGGGCAGCGCGTCTTCGGGCTCTGGCGGAGGCTGATAGGTGATCGTCAGGGTGAATTCCTGCCCTTCGCCCAGCTTGTCCGACAACTGACCTGCGATACGGGCTTTGGCATCCTCTTCATGGCTGAGGCCGGTCAGTTCGACCGAGCCTGGTGTTACGGTCAAGGCCCCGTTGTGAAGCTGGGCCAACGCCTCGAGGCCGGCCAGAACACGCACCGGCCAATCTGCCGGAAGCCCCGGCGCGATGCGGGTCGCGGTATAGACCTGATCCGAGCCGAAGGCCGCGCGGGCATAGCTGTCGACCATGTCCCGCAACGTTTCATCCCCCAGACGCCCTCGCAGTTGCACAAGCCCTTCGGGGCTGCGGGTCGCCGAGAACTCGACGGGTCCGGTCTGTTCGCTGGTTTCAGGTTCCGGCAGCACAGCATGCAGGGCAAAGACCTGAGGCAACGCTGTTTCAAGTTCACCTACAACCCGGTCGAACAAGGCTGGATCCGTGCCTTGCGCCGCAACCAGGGTGATGTCCGCATCCGACATCGTGACCGAGCCTTTGCCGATTCTGGCCAGTGCCTGAATGCTCTTCTCGGCGGCTTCGGGCCAGCGTGGCGAGGGCTCGCCCAGACCGATGGTGCAGGAATATGTTCCCGACAAGCCGGCATCGCGCGCAGCGGTCACGATCCGGTCGCGTGCCTTTGCATCCTGTGCCGAACAGGCGTCAAATTGCCCACCGTCTTCGTTGATCAGAAAACGCAGCGTAAAGGGCGTTATGACGGGACGAGGTGCCGAGATCGCCAGCCCGATCCGCAGGCTGGGCGGCGCGGCGCGGGTCAGATCGCGTTCAAGACGTTGTTTTTCCTGTTGGCTGTCCGCAATGGCGGTGATTTTGACCAAATCGGCGTTTGCGGAAATTTTGGCACGCGGCAGGCTGGCCAGCGCCTCGATGGCATATGATATCGCGGCATCCCAACCATCGGGCTTGGGGTAATCCGCGGTTTCCATCAGGTCCGAAACCGCGATGTTGGGGTCGAGGTTGCCCAGCCTTCTGATCAGGTCATCTCTGTCTTCGCTGGCGGGGATCAAGCCGATGATCGATATGCCGCGATCGTTGCGCAGAATTTCCGCCGAAAAGCGCGGCGGCGCCAGGGCAGAGGTCGCTTCGACCTCCATTTCATCGATTACACGGGACGCATCGACCTCGGTTCCGGCTGCGGTCAGTGCGTTGAATCGTGTCGCCTCATCGGGTGCAATCCCGGTCAGGACCACGCGCAAGCCGTCTGACTCGACCTCGGCCCAGTCGTGTCCTTTGAGATCAAGCGCCCGGCGCACGGCGAATTCCGATGTTTCTTCGATCTTTGTGACGGCATAGCTGGCTGCCAAAAGCGACAGCCCGGCTGACACAAGAAAGATCAGGGAAACAACGATAAAATACGGCAGACGCATGTTTGGGTTTGACACTCCTCAGGCGGTTGGGCCGATCTTTACAGGCCGCGTTCAGCAGGTGCAATCAGAGCAACAGGGCGACGCAGAGGAAGATCAGCGGAATCAAGCCAGTGTCGCGGTTGAGCCTGAACAATTGCAACAGCCTGGCATTGTCTTCGATGTCCAGCGCGCGGAGTTGCCACATCATGTGCCAGCCCATTGCCCAAGGCCCACAGAGCGCAACGCCCAATGCCAGCATCGAGGCATCCGGCACCCCTGCATCGACGATGGCCAGCCCCATCAGCGACACGGTCGCCACCAAAAAGTACTTCAGCCACCGCGCTGTATCAGCTCCGAACAGACGAGCGGTTGATTTGATGCCGATCAGTTCGTCATCCTCGGCATCCTGATGCGCATAGATTGTATCGTAGAACAGGGTCCACGCAATTCCAGACAGGTAAAGCGTCACCGCAGGCCATCCCACGGAACCGCTATGCGCCGCCCAGGCCAGAAGGGCGCCCCAGTTGAAGGCCAGCCCCAGAAACACCTGAGGCCACCAGGTAAACCGTTTGGCAAACGGATAGATCGTCACGGGCAGCAGGGACAGAACACCCATTGCAATTGCCGCCTGATTGAAGCTGAGAAGGATGCCAAGCGCCAGAATGCATTGCAGGACCATCCAGACCGCGGCCTGCCGGACACTGACCTGACCCGAAGGAATCGGGCGCGAGCGTGTGCGTTCGACCTGCCCGTCGAATTCCCGATCCGTAATGTCATTCCAAGTGCAACCGGCGCCCCGCATCAGGAAGGCCCCAAATGCGCATCCCATGGCGATCCACAGATCTTCCCAACGCGGCTGCCCATCATGCAGGATCGCCAGAGCCAGCCCCCACCAACAGGGAATCAGCAGCAGCCATGTCCCGATGGGCCGGTCGGCGCGGCTGAGGCGCAGATAGGGGCGGGCAAAGGCCGGGGCGTGGGTGTCGACCCAGTTGCCGCTGACGGCATCGGCGACTTGACCATCTGGTGTTGGGGCATTGCCTTGCATATGTAGGGTCTCATGAGTGCGAAGATCAGACTGTATGTAGAGCAGCCCTTGGGTCAGGGGCAATCGGTTCCTTTGACGCGCGACCAGGCGCACTACCTCTTTGGTGTCATGCGACTTGCGGTCAAAGGGCAGGTCGCCCTGTTCAACGGGCGGGACGGAGAGTGGTTGGCCGAAGTCTCCGAGGCGGGAAAACGCGGCGGAACGCTGACCTGTATTGAACAGACGAAACCGTTGCAGTTGCCACCGGATCTGTGGTTCCTGTTCGCGCCCATAAAAAAGGCCCGCACCGATTTCATCGTGGAAAAAGCCGCCGAAATGGGTGCGGCGCGTATCCTGCCGGTGCAGACCGAGTTCACCAATTCCGAACGCATTCGTCAGGACCGCCTGCAGGCCCATGCGGTCGAGGCGGCCGAGCAGTGCGGCGGAACCTACGTGCCCGAGGTTGCCGACTTGCAGCGGTTGGATCGGCTGCTGGATGCATGGCCCGAAGATCGGCAACTGATGTTCTGCAACGAAGCCGAGGTTGGATCGGCCCTGCGACTGGCCGCCAATGAGAAAGGACGGCCCTGGGCGGTTCTCATCGGCCCGGAAGGCGGGTTTTCGGACCAGGAACGCGCGCGTCTGACAGGGTTGCCATTCGCGCATGTGGTCAGCCTTGGCCCTCGTATCCTGCGGGCCGACACGGCAGCGGTGGCTGCATTGACCATGTGGCAGCAGGCGCTAGGGGATTGGGCGTGATCCAAGAAGCCTCGCCGTCTGATACTCCGGCCATTGAGGCGTTTTTGGCCAAACATCCCGATACTTCCATGTTTCTGCGCAGCAACCTGTTGGCGCACGGGATTGGATTTGGAGACGATGACCACTCCACCCGGTTCTTCATTTGGGGGCAGGATCGCATTCAAGGCGTATTTGGCCTGACCAAAAAGGGTTACCTGATGGCGCAACTGCCCGATTGTTCGCCAGAGGCCGCTCAGGCATTTGCGGGCCGGATCGCAGGTCAGACCGTACTGGGCATGACAGGGGCTGCACAACAGGTTGAGATGATATTGGACGCGCTAGGGCTTGGACAGACCGGTTATCGCCTGCATCATGATGAACCCCTGTACCGCCTGGATCTGGGCGAAATCCCAGAGGCACCGATTCCGTTTCGCGCCCTGTCCGAAGCAGACCGGCCGTTACTGACGCGTTGGTTTGCGGATTACTTCGAGGATACCAACCAGGCCAAAGGGCAAGAGGCGCGTGATATGGCCTCCGACCGGATCACCACCGATATTAAATCAGGCAGAGCGATTGTCATGCTGGAAGACGACGCCCCCGTAGCCATGGCCGCCATCAATGCATCAGTCCGGGATCAGGTTCAGGTCGGCGGTGTATTTGTGCCGCGCGAGAACAGAAACTGTGGACTCGGGCGCAAGGTCACAACGGCTGTGCTGCAAAAGGCGAGGGCCGAGGGCGCGAACACGGCCATCCTGTTCGCCAACAATCCACCTGCCGCGCGAGCCTATGAGACGATGGGGTTCCAGCAGATCGGCTGGTATCGGATCGCCCTGTTGCAAACACCACAAAATGTGCTGTCATGAGTTTCATCCGACCCGAGGCAAAACTGGCCCTGTGGCGCTGGCGCGAAGTGCTGGTAGCCGGGTTTGTCCTGATCCTCGGTCTCAGCTGGATCAACGGGCCCGGTGGTCTGCTGGGGTGGATCGGCTGGCTGCTTGTCGCTGTCGCAATAGCCCTGGCGGTCATCGGGGTGCAGCGCGCGCGGTTCAGAACCGGCACTGGCGGACAGGGTGTCGTGACCGTCGATGAAGGTCAGATCACCTATTTCGGCCCACTGGATGGCGGCATCATCGCCACGCGCGAGATTGAGCGGCTGGCGCTCGATCCGACCTCGACGCCGGCGCATTGGGTGTTGGAACAACCGGGTCAGGCGGTGCTTCACATTCCTGTGAATGCGGAAGGGGCCGAGGCGCTGTTCGATGTCTTCTCGGCGCTTCCGGGCCTGAAAACCGAGCATATGCTGGCCGAACTGAACGGTGGATCGGCCCACCCGGTCGTGATTTGGGAGCGTACGCCCTCGCGCCCTCCACACCTTCGGCTGCATTGACACCGGCGCGGTTTGCCCCCACGACTGGCCAAAAGACAGACACATCAGGATCGGAGCACGGGTCTCATGTCCATCCCCCAGTCCGGCGGCGGACCAATCGAACGCCACGAGCAATTGGCCGAATATCTGGAGTCGGGCTGCAAGCCCAAGGCAGACTGGCGCATCGGCACCGAGCATGAGAAATTCGGCTACTGCACGGACACGCTGAAACCGTTGCCGTTCGACGGTGCGCGATCCATCGTGGCGGTGTTGGAGGGCCTGCGCGACCGGCACGGTTGGGCCGAAGTCCGTGAAGCTGGTCATCTGATCGGTCTGGAAAAGGATGGCGCCAATGTCAGCCTGGAGCCGGGCGGCGCGCTGGAGCTGTCGGGTGCTCCGCTCGAGACCATCCACGAAACCTGCGATGAGGTGAACACCCACCTGCGCGAGGTAAAGGACATCGCAGATGAGATCGGCGTGGGTTTTATCGGTCTGGGCGCGGCACCGACCTGGACACATGAGGAAATGCCGTTGATGCCCAAGGGACGGTATCGGCTGATGAACGACTATATGGAAAAGGTCGGCACCATGGGCCGCGCCATGATGCGGCGCACCTGCACGGTTCAGGTCAATATCGATTTCGGGTCCGAGGCCGACATGGTGCAGAAACTGCGCGTGGCGCTGGCCTTGCAGCCGGTGGCAACGGCGTTGTTTGCGAACTCGCCCTTTTTCGAAGGCAAGGTAAATGGCCAGAAAAGCTGGCGCAGCTATATATGGCGGCATCTGGACGATGCGCGTACGGGCATGCTGCCTTTCGTGTTCGAAGACGGCTTTGGGTTCGAGCGTTACGTGCAATACGCGCTCGATGTTCCGATGTATTTCGTCTATCGCGACGGCCAGTACATCAATGCGCTGGGCATGTCTTTCCGCGACTTCCTGAAAGGCGAACTGCCCGCCCTGCCGGGGGAAACGCCCACGCTCAGCGATTGGGCCGACCACCTGACCACCGCCTTCCCCGAGGCGCGGATCAAGAAATTCATGGAAATGCGCGGGGCCGATGGCGGCCCATGGCGGCGCCTCTGTGCCTTGCCCGCCTTCTGGGTTGGCCTGACTTACGATCAGACGGCCCTGGACGCGGCCTGGGATCTGGTCAAAGGCTGGGACACCGAGACCCGCGAGGCGCTGCGTGTCGCGGCTGCCAAAGACGGTCTGCAAGCGAAGGTCGGCAACATCAACATGCACGATCTGGCGCGTGAGGTTGTGGCGATCTCCGAGGCCGGCCTGAAAGCCCGCGCCTATCCCGGTGCCGGTGGCCTGGTGCCGGACGAGACCCATTTCCTCAACGCGCTCAAGGACAGCATCCAAAGCGGGAAAGTGCCTGCGGATGAGTTGCTGGAACACTACAACGGCGACTGGAACGGTGATCTGACCCGGATTTTCCCCGAATACAGCTATTGATCCGCCCGGTCCCGCTTGCATTCGCGGGGCTGGCCCGATAGCAGGTTGGCGACCAAATTCAGAGGGCGTCATGGACGATCTTAAGGCAAAATATCTGGGCCAAATCGCCGAGGCAGGCGACGAGAACGCGCTTGAGGCGATCCGTGTCGCCGCCGTGGGCAAAAAAGGCGAGGTCGCGCTGAAGATGCGCGAGTTGGGTAAAATGACGCCCGAGGAACGCCAGGTGGCAGGCCCAGCGCTGAATGCCCTGAAGGATGAGATCAACGCGGCCCTGTCCGCCAAAAAGGCCGCTTTGGCCGACGCCGCGCTGGATGAGCGTCTGCGCACCGAATGGCTGGACGTCACCCTGCCGACCCGCGCGCGCCGTCAGGGCTCGATCCACCCGATCAGCCAGGCGACCGAGGAACTGACCGCGATCTTTGCCGAACTGGGCTTCTCGGTGGCCGAAGGGCCGCGGATCGAGACCGACTGGTACAACTTTGACGCCCTGAACATCCCCGGCCACCACCCCGCGCGGGCCGAGATGGACACGTTCTACATGCACCGCGCCGAGGGCGACAACCGCCCGCCGCATGTGCTGCGCACCCATACGTCGCCGGTGCAGATCCGGTCGATGGAGAAACAGGGCGCGCCGATCCGCGTGATCTGTCCGGGCGGCGTCTATCGCGCCGACTATGACCAGACCCATACGCCGATGTTCCATCAGGTCGAAGGGCTGGCCATCGACAAGGACATCTCGATGGCGAACCTGAAATGGGTTCTGGAAGAATTCGTGAAGGCGTTCTTCGAGGTCGACGATGTCGAACTGCGCTTTCGCGCCTCGCACTTCCCGTTCACTGAACCGTCGGCCGAGGTCGATATCCGCTGTTCGTGGGACAATGGTCAGCTGAAGATCGGAGAGGGCGACGACTGGATGGAGATTTTGGGCTCGGGCATGGTCCACCCCAAGGTGATCGCCGCTGGTGGGATTGACCCTGAGGTCTACCAAGGCTTTGCGTTCGGGATTGGGATCGACCGTCTGGCGATGCTGAAATACGGCATTCCCGATTTGCGGGCGTTCTTTGACAGCGACCTGCGCTGGCTGCGGCACTACGGGTTCGCGGCGCTGGATATGCCGAACCTGCATGGTGGTTTGTCGCGGTGATTGAAGTAGCCTCGTCAATCTGGGCGACTCTTGATCCAATTCACGACGAACTAATCGGGCTAGCGTTCACGTTATTGGCCGCTTGCGTGCTATTCTTGTTTAGGCCGCGCGTGAAACTGATTTATGGGCGCGCCAATAACTCCCGCAATATCATTTCTGTGCCAACGGAGGATAACACCAGCAACGGCAACCACACAGAAATCTATACTGAAAAGTTTTTTCTCCAGAATGTTGGAAGTAAGCCAGCTACAAACGTGGAGTTTGTGTTGTCGGATTTTCCAGCGGACATTTCAGTTTGGCAACCGCGAAATGTAGAATACAAAAATGTCGAAAAAGGACATTGCTTGGTCACGATACCGCAAATGGCCCCTCGTGAGTTGGTTATTGTCGATTGCGTATACTTAAACCAACGGGCGGCCTTTGTCGCATCTGTTAAATGTGCTGAGTGCATAGGAAATGAAGTTCCATTTTGGACAGTTCGTCGCTTTTCATGGTGGATCAACACATTGATAGCCGCTCTCATGTTTTTTGGAGTTGCTTATCTATTTCAGATTGTTTTCAAGCTTTTCGCTTGATGTCCGGTCCGCACGGGCTGGCGATTTGTCTCCGCAGGCACCCCGTTTGAACGTCAAGCGGACTTGGCCAGCATAAACTGCCCAGCATAGCCCGAGGATCGCCACCCCGCGGTCTGGCAATGGCGCGGCTTGTGATCTAGCCTGACAGACGGGCGACAGCGCGGCTTGTTACAGGTTCCCACAGGGTTGTGACGTGACTTGGCGCTCAGGCTGGGTAGGGTCGGGCGCATGATCCATCGACTGCTTTTTCTTTTGCTGACCGCAACCCCCGCTTTCGCCATGGGACCATGGAAGTCGGATTGCCATGGCGATACGGCCTGTGAGGTCGGCGACCGCTCGTACCATGTGCTGGAACCCGATGGCTGGGACGGTGTAACGCCTCTGCCGGTGTTGCTGCATTTCCACGGCTGGGCGCGGCAGGGGACCGTTGTGGTGAACCACGAACGCATCGCAGGCGCGACCAAGCTGCGGGGTGTGTTGTTGGTGGCGCCGAACGGGCTGGGCAAAAGCTGGGATTTTTGGACCCCGGACACGGGCGATGTGCCCTTTGCCGATGCGGTGCTGGAGGATGTGGCCAAGCGCTATCCAGTTGATCCGGAACGTATCTATGTCTCGGGCTATTCCTTCGGCGGTGCGATGGCGTGGCGCTATGTGTGCCAGTCAGGCAATGACATCGCCGCCCTGCTGGCTGTTGCGGGCAGTATCCGGCAGACGGAAGCCTGCCCCGAAGCCCCGCGCGAGGTGCGCCATGTGCATGGGCTGGACGATACGGTGATGGATTTTCCCTTTGGGCCGGATGGTGACACGACCTATCCGGTGGCGCTGTGGAAAGCCAAGTTCGATTGCAACGGCGCGACACCGCGCGGGGATTGGAGCGTAAAGCCGTTCCTGACGCTTAACCGTGTGGAATGGACCGATTGCGCGCAGGGGCAGGTCACGCTGGACACTCATCCGGGTGGGCATTTCATCCCCCATGGCTGGATCGGCTGGCAATTGGACGAACTTTTGGGCCGCACCCCCACTTATCCGTGACCCGCAACGCTTGCACCTTGGCGCATTCTTTGTCATTGCCTGTGCCGACTGGATATCTGCCAAAAAAGGCCCCGAGCAATGAAATTCACTCTGTCCTGGCTGAAAGACCACCTCGACACCGATGCGTCGGTTGATGAGATCACTGAGGCGCTGACCGACCTTGGCCTTGAGGTCGAAGAGGTCATCAACCCGGCTGACAAGCTCAAGGACTTTACGCTGGGCTATGTGAAACACGCGGAAAAACACCCTGACGCCGACAAGCTGCGTGTCTGCAAGGTGGACACGGATGAAGGCGAGTTGCAGATCATCTGCGGCGCGCCCAACGCCCGCGAAGGGATTACTGTCGTCGTCTGCAAGCCGGGCATGTATATCCCCGGTCTGGACCTGACGATCAGCGTCGGCAAGATCCGCGGCGTCGAAAGCTTTGGCATGATGGCGTCCGAGCGCGAGCTGGAATTGTCGGACGAACATGACGGCATCATCGAATTGCCCTCGGGCGAGGTCGGTGACAGGTTCGTTGATTGGCTTGCCGAGAATGACCCGTCGAAAGTCGATCCCGTGATCGAGATCGCGATCACTCCGAACCGGCCCGATGCGCTGGGCGTGGAAGGCATCGCGCGTGATCTGGCGGCGCGTGGGATCGGCACTCTGAAACAGCGCGACTACGTGCCGGTGCCCGGTGATTTCGAAAGCCCGATCAAAGTATCGATTGACGAGGATACGCTGGATGGCTGCCCGCATTTCACGGGCCGCCTTATCAAGGGCGTCAAGAACGGCCCCAGCCCGCAGTGGTTGCAGGATCAGTTGAAGGCGATCGGGCTGCGTCCGATTTCGGCGCTGGTGGATATCACCAACTATATGACCTTTGACCATAACCGCCCGCTGCATGTGTTTGACGCGGACAAGGTGCAGGGCAATCTTCGCGTTCATCGCGCCAAAGGCGGTGAAACCCTGGTGGCGCTGGACGAGAAGGAATACACCCTTCAGCCCGGCATGATGGTCATTTCAGATGACAAAGGCCCGGAATCCATCGCAGGCATCATGGGCGGTCAGGAAACCGGCTGCACCGAGGATACTGTGAATGTGTTCCTGGAAAGCGCGTTCTGGGATCATGTGCAGATCGCGCTGACGGGTCGTGCGCTGAAAATCAATTCGGACGCGCGGTACCGGTTCGAACGCGGCGTGGACCCTGAATACACGCTGGAAGGGCTCGAGCACGCAACCCAGTTGATTCTGGACATCTGCGGTGGCGAAGCATCCAAAGTGGTCGAGGCGGGCAAAGCGCCGAACCACGCGCGTGCGTACAAGCTGGATGCCGAACGGGTGCAGTCTCTGGTCGGGATGGACATTCCCGAAAGCGAGCAGCGTCAGACGCTCACCCGTCTGGGTTTCCGGCTGGAGGGCGAGATGGCCCACGTGCCAAGCTGGCGCCCCGACATCATGGGTGAGGCTGATCTAGTGGAAGAGGTCGCACGGATCGCCTCGTTGACCAAGTTGCAGGGCAAGCCCTTGCCGCGTGTCACAGATGGTATTCCCAAGCCGGTGATGACACCGACTCAGCGCCGCCAGTCCATGGCGCGCCGCACCTGCGCCGCGCTGGGTTACAACGAATGCGTCACCTATACGTTCATCGATCAGGCTTCGGCTGCTTTGTTCGGTGGCGGGGTTGACGCAACCATGCTTGAAAATCCGATCTCGTCCGAGATGAGCCATATGCGCCCGGATCTTCTGCCCGGATTGTTGCAGGCCGCGGCCCGCAATCAGGCACGCGGATACGCCGACGTCGCCCTGTTCGAAGTTGGCCCTGTTTTCCATGATGGCGAACCCGGCGACCAGAAAACCCAGATCGCCGGCCTGCTGGTTGGCCACAATGGCCCCAAGGATGTGCGTGGGGCCTCGCGCCCGGTGGATGTCTTTGATGCCAAGGCGGATGCCGAGGCCGTTCTTGCGGCGATCGGAGCACCGGCCAAGGTACAGATTCTGCGCGACGGCGATGCCTGGTGGCATCCGGGTCGTCACGGCAAGATCTGTCTGGGTCCCAAAAAGGTGCTGGGTGTTTTTGGTGAGCTGCACCCGCGCGTGTTGCAGGCGATGGATATCAAGGGTCCGGCAATGGCCTTTTCGATCTGGCCCGACGAGGTTCCATTGCCCCGCAAGTCCGGTGCCACACGTGCCGCATTGGAATTGCGTGACTTGCAAGCGGTCGAACGTGACTTTGCCTTTGTCGTTGATGAAAACGTCGAGGCGCTGACATTGGTGAACGCGGCGGCAGGTGCCGACAAGGCGCTGATCGAAGATGTGCGTGTCTTTGACGAATTCATCGGTGGCAGCCTGGGTGAAGGTAAAAAATCGCTGGCCATAACGGTACGTTTGCAGCCGACAGAGCAGACGCTGAAGGAAAAGGACATCGAAGCGGTGGCCGAAAAGATCATCGCCAAAGTCTCCAAGGCGACCGGCGGTGTTCTGCGGGGCTGATGCAGGGCCGCCTCCGGCGGGAGTATTTCAGAAAAGATGAAGGGGCGGTGGCGCCCTTTTCGTGTTTACGGAGGACGAAAGATGCTGAACGTGTACCTCTCTGGCGAAATCCACACCGATTGGCGCGAACAGATCATCGACGGCGCGCAGGGGTTGGACATCACATTCAACAGCCCGGTGACGGACCACGCGGCAAGCGACGATTGCGGCGTTGCCATTCTTGGGGAAGAGCCGAACAAATACTGGCATGACCACAAGGGTGCGATGGTCAACGCGATCCGGACCCGCAAGGGCATTTCGGATGCTGACGTTGTGGTTGTACGGTTTGGCGACAAGTACAAACAGTGGAACGCGGCTTTTGATGCGGGCTATGCCGCAGCGCTGGGTAAATCCATCATCGTGTTGCACGGCCCCGAGCATCAGCACGCGTTGAAAGAAGTGGATGCAGCCGCGCTGGCCGTGGCGGAAAAGCCCGCGCAGGTTGTCGAAATCCTGCGGTATGTGCTGACGGGTGCACTGCCGGGCTGAGTTTTTCAATGCGGGTGCCGGTTTCGGCACCCTGTCAATCGCGAAACAGATCAAGCGCGTGAGGGTATGGCCTTGCCGCGCTGCACCGCCGGGCGTTGCATGAAACGGTCGACATAGGCGACGACATTGGCGTAGCCGTCCCAGCCGACAACCTCTTTCGCGCCGTAGAAGTCCAGAGCATTCAACCAAGGGGCAAGAGCGATATCGGCGATGGAGTAATCGCCGGCGATCCAGTCTTTCCCTTCCAGTTGCGTGTTGACCACGTTCAAAAGGCGTTTGGCCTCGTTGACATAGCGTTCGCGCGGTCGGGGGTCTTCGATTTCGCTGCCCGCGAATTTGTAGAAGAAGCCAAGCTGGCCAAACATCGGCCCTACGCCCCCCATTTGGAACATCAGCCATTGTGTAATGCGATGCTTGTCTGCCGCGCTTTGTCCCAGCAACTTGCCTGATTTCTCGGCCAGATACAGCAGGATTGCCCCGCTTTCGAACAGGGCCAGCGGCTCACCGTCCGGCCCGTTGGGATCGATGATGGCTGGGATTTTGTTGTTTGGGTTCAGCGACAGAAACTCGGGGCTTTTGACATCCGCATCCGATAGCGTCACCAGATGGGGCTCATAGGGCAGGCTGGTTTCCTCCAGCATAATCGATGCCTTTACGCCGTTTGGAGTCGGATAGGAATACAGTTGAATCTTGTCCGGGGATTGCGCGGGCCAGCGCGCCATGATCGGATGAGGTTTGTTGTCCAGCATTGGGGGCTCCTGTTTGGCTGTCCCTGTAAAAGCTAGGGGCCACGCCTGATTTATATAAGCCCTTGGCGATGTGCATTTCCGGTCAGGCCGTGTTTTCTGGCGAACAAAGGGGAAATCAAACGAAACTCGCACCTAGACCGGAAGCCAAACTTGGCTCACAATCTGGTGACCCCCGCGAAAACCTCGCGGGTTTCTTGCTGTTGAAAGGAGATGGGCGTGGATGAGGTCGTAACACAGGTGGGCGCATTTGCCCCGCTGATCATGAGTGCCGTCAAGGCGCTTGTCGTTCTGATCCTGGGCTGGATCGTGGCTGGTGCAATCGGGGGCATGGTTCGCCGCCGGATCAATTCGACGCCGCATATTGATCCGACGCTTGGGAACTTTATGGCAAGCCTGGTCAAATGGGCCATTCTCGCCATGGTTCTGGTCGCCGTTCTGGGCATCTTCGGAATTGAAGCCACCAGCATCGTCGCCATTCTGGGTGCCGCGTCTCTGGCTATCGGCCTGGCGCTTCAAGGAACGCTCAGCGATCTGGCGGCCGGTGTGATGCTGGTTGTCTTCCGGCCTTACAAGCTGGGTCAATTCGTTGATATCGGCGGCACGTCAGGCACCGTAAAGGACCTGAACCTGTTCACCACCGAGCTGGTGACGCCGGACAACGTGCAGATCATTGTTCCGAACGGTCAGGCATGGGGCTCGATCATCACGAACTACTCTGCCCATGACACGCGTCGTGTCGATCTGGTATTCGGAATCGACTATGGTGACAGCGCGGACAAAGCCATGCAGATCATTCTGGATGTGGCCAAAGCGGACAGTCGCATTCACAGCGACCCGGAACCCTGGGTTCGGGTTACGAACCTGGGTGACAGCTCGGTGGATCTGACGGCACGGCTGTGGTGCTCGGCGCCAGACTATTGGGATGTCAAATTCGAGCTGACGAAAACGATCAAGGAAGCCTTTGACGACAAGGGTATTTCGATCCCTTACCCTCATTCGGTGGAAATCCAGAAACAGGGGTGACGGCTCCCGCCCGTCGATCGGGCATTCGAAAATGCCCTCCTTCCGTTAGGCCGGGTACCGCGCAAGGGCGCGGTGCCCTTTTCTTTGTTCAAACCATCGCTTTGGGTCCGACCGCGCCACGCCTGTGGCGTGGCGCTATGCCCAACGCTGGAAACCGCTTTTCAAAAGCGATTTCAGGGGCGGGAGTGGTTACGACTTGACGATTACGTTGGGCGAGACGACGTCAATACCAAGGGCCTTGCCGACCGCATAGTAGGTCAGCTTGCCAGCGTGGACGTTCAGACCTTCCAGCAGATGCGGATCGTCCTGACACGCCTGTTTCCAGCCTTTGTCCGCCAGAGACAGCATGAACGGCATCGTGGCGTTGCCCAGGGCGATGGTCGAGGTGCGCGCCACCGCGCCGGGCATGTTGGCAACGCAGTAGTGCATGATGCCGTCGACGTCGTAGATCGGGTCGGCATGGGTGGTGGCTTTCGACGTCTCGAAGCACCCGCCCTGATCGATGGCAACATCGACAAGTACGGCACCGGGTTTCATCGTCGACAACTGGGCGCGCGAGACAAGTTTTGGGGCCGCAGCGCCGGGGATCAGAACGGCACCGATGACCATATCGGCATCCTGGATCAGCTCGGCCGTGGCACCCGCCGTCGAATACTGATTCTTGAAGGTTCCGCCAAAGACGTCGTCCAGATAGCGCAGCCGCGGCAAGGAGCGATCCAGAACGGTGACATCCGCGCCCATTCCGGCAGCGATCTTCGCCGCATGGGTCCCAACGACGCCGCCGCCAATTACGACCACTTTGGCAGGGCCGACACCGGGTACGCCACCCATCAGAACGCCGCGCCCGCCATTGGCCTTTTGCAGCGTCCACGACCCGACCTGAGGGGCCAGACGACCGGCGACTTCGGACATCGGTGCCAGCAGGGGCAGGCCGCCGTTCGCATCGGTCACAGTCTCATAGGCGATTGCGGTGCAACCCGATTCCAGCAGGTCATGCGTCTGATCCGGGTCCGGAGCCAGGTGCAGATAGGTGAACAGCAACTGCCCTTCACGCAGCATCTTGCGTTCCACGGCCTGGGGTTCCTTGACCTTGACGATCATGTCGGCGGTAGCAAACACCTCTTCCGCAGTGTCGATGATACGTGCGCCAGCCGCGACATAGGCGTCGTTGTCAAATCCCGCGCCGATGCCTGCGCTGGATTCGATCAGAACTTCGTGACCACGTGCAACTGCTTCCTGAGCAGCATTGGGCGTCATCCCGACGCGGAATTCCTGGGGTTTGATTTCCTTGGGGCAACCGATTTTCATGGGGTTCTCCGTACATAAACTGCTTAAATTATGTGCATTTCGCAGTGCAATTTCTGTGAAAGAAAACGTGTCAGTATATTTTTCTTTGGAAGAATATCGCGTAATATACAAAAACCTTGCAAAGGAATTGCATGAATGAGCTTGGATACGACTGATCGCAAGATTCTGGCGGCATTGCAAAAAAACGGTAGGATGTCGAATTCGGAATTGTCTGAACAGGTCAACTTGTCTCCGTCGGCTTGCCACCGGCGTGTTCAGCGGCTGGAGGTTGAAGGCTACATTCGCAACTACGTGGCGCTGCTGGATGCGCGGAAGATGAACGTGCCGACAACGGTCTTTGTCGAAATCACGCTACAGGGTCAGGCCGAAGAGGTTCTGGATGCGTTTGAAAAGGCGGTGGCCCGGATACCGGATGTGCTGGAATGCCATCTGATGGCCGGTACGGCGGATTACATTCTGAAAGTTGTGGCGGAAAACACCGAAGATTTCGCCCGCATCCATCGGCAATACCTGTCGCGCCTGCCCGGGGTGGCGCAAATGCAAAGCTCGTTTGCCTTGCGTACCGTGTTCAAGACCACAGCCTTGCCCGTCTAATTGTCATAAAGGTCCGGGATAGGTGAACAGAAAAAGGTGGGTCAGGTTGAACCCAAAATGCATCATCACAGGCACCCACAGGCGTCTGGTTGCATAGTATCCCAATCCGCAGGCCAGCCCGAGAATGGAAGCAAAAACCACCAGCGCCGGACCCCCGGCGACATGGGCCAGCCCGAACAGCAGACTGGCTGCTATTACACTGCCAACGTCCCCCAGGCGCGGGGCGATGGCCGATTGCAGATAGCCACGAAAGAAGGCTTCTTCCGTCAGGCAGGTCAGAAACAGGTTGGACAGGGCAAATACCAGCCACCAAGGCGGGACAGTAAATTCCGGCTGTACCGCGCCGAAGGAAAGCCCCAACAGAAACAGCCCCGGCAGGAGCAGCAACCCTGCCAGCAAAGCCGTGCGTTTGATCTGCGTTTTGCCGCGCAGCATCCGGGGCCAGGCCAGAAGAACGGCAAAGAAGACCATCGGTTTGTCCAGGTTCAGATGCAGGGTGAAACTGGCGCTTCCCGTACCCGCCTGTACCTGATCCAGAATTTTCAAATTTTCGAATCCCGGCAGCAGATGTGCACCCATCACCAGACACCACAGGATCAACAACAGGTGTCCGGCGACAGCAGGCCATCCTTTCAGATGGGGCAGCAACGAAGCTCCGACCAGACCAATGGCCGCCGCAGCGATCGCCATGGGTGACATCAATCCTGTCGCCGAGGCAATGCTGATGAACAAAACCAGCAACGACAAGCCGATGCCTGTCCGCCGGGTCAGCACAATCAATTGCGCTGATATAAGAACAAGCCAGGGCCAGATAATGGGCATCACGGAAAGAAGGAATGTCACAATCGCCTCGTCTTTGTCATGCGCACCGTGATGCCGCACCAAAACGAGGCAATGCAAGCATCCGTGGCCAAGCGCAACGCATTGCGTCAATTCAGACGCTTGTATCCCGCGGGACAGATGTACAAATTCAGGTGAAAGATCATATTCTCGCGCTGGACCTGATTTGCAGGCACGACAACGGCCGCAGGACTCGTGACCCTAGCATCAATTTATCTGGTGGCATCAGGTTGTTACACGGGCTCGATATGGTCCGAACCCGAAGACCGAGAAGGAGCTGACCTTGGACAACGAAAACACTGGCGCCCCCAAAGACTGGCTGGAAGCCGAGCTGGAGGACACGCTGGACGAAGATTTCGAGATAGAATTCAGTGAGCCGATGCTGTCGATGGAAGTCCGAAAAATCTATCGGGAACAGCATCCGGATATGTTGGATCGCAAGGTTTACTTCCGCAACCTGCTGCGCCTGCAAGCCGAACTGATCAAGGTTCAGGACTGGGTACAGCATACCGGGGCCAAGGTCTGTATCCTGTTTGAAGGCCGTGACAGTGCCGGTAAAGGGGGTGTGATCAAGCGGATCACCCAGCGTCTGAACCCGCGCGTGGCGCGCGTGGTCGCGTTGCCGGCACCCAGCCGCCGCGAACAAAGCCAGTGGTATTTCCAGCGCTACGTACCGCATCTGCCGGCGGCGGGAGAAATCGTTCTGTTCGACCGCTCGTGGTACAACCGGGCGGGGGTCGAGCGGGTAATGGGTTTTGCGTCCGAGGACCAGGTTGAACAGTTCTTTCAGGACGTCCCCGAATTCGAACGGATGTTGGTGCGGTCAGGGATCATTCTGCTGAAATACTGGTTCTCGATCACGGACGAGGAACAGCAGTTGCGATTCCTCATGCGTATTCACGATCCGATGAAACAATGGAAGCTGTCGCCGATGGATCTGGAATCCCGCATCCGCTGGGAATCCTACACAAAGGCCAAAGAGGATATGCTTTTCCGAACCAATATTCCCGAGGCCCCGTGGTACATCGTCGAGGGCAATGACAAGAAACGCGAAAGGCTGAACTGTATCGAGCATCTTTTGACAAAAATCCCGTACGAGGACGTGCCTCAGGAAAAGGTCAATCTGCCCGACCGCAAGTACAACCCGGAATACGAACGCCGCGTTTTGCCGGATGAGCTTTACGTACCAAAGATCTATTGAAGCAAAATCAGGCTCTGAGCCGGAATGTGCGAGGCCGACACGGCCGGCCTCGCACAGGGTCAACTGATCAGGCTGCATCCATCATGCAGTCAAAGTGGAAGAAGTTGACCATTGTGATGTCACAGTCATCGACGTCGGCGGTTTCGGTGCCCGCAGGCTCGGATTCCGTTTCCGGCGTGGCGTCGGCGGTCGGCATCATGTCGGTATCATCGGTGTCTGCCACGTCCGTGTCGCCGTTCACATCGTCACCCCAGTTGAACTCGTCAAACTGCGCTTGCAGGTTTTCGAGGAAACTGGCGATTTCATCCAGGAAAGCCTGAACGTCAAAGCAGAATGCTTCGGGCTCACCGCCATCAACCACTTCGGTGTCCGGCGTTTCGGGTTCCGGCTCTTCGGTTTCGGTGACGTCGGTATCTGGTGCATCGGGTGTTGGTTCTTCGGTTCCGGGTGTTTCGGGTTCCGGTTCCTCGGTCTCGGTGACGTCAGTATCCGGCGTTTCGGGCTCCGGCTCTTCGGTCTCGGTGACGTCGGTGTCTGGTGTCTCGGGTATAGGCGCTTCGGTTCCGGGAGTCTCAGTTCCTGGCTCTTCGGTTTCGGTGACGTCAGTGTCCGGCGTTTCGACTTCCGGCTCTTCTGGTACGGCAACTTCGTCCGGCGTGGTTGGCGGAACGGGCGGTGTGTTCGTATTGCCGTTGTCCAGCATGACTGCCGCGTCGGTTGCGGCAAAGTTCTGGGTGACCATCACCGCATCAAAGCCCTGCATGTCACCGGTTTCGACGCCGATCCCGATATATTTGAAATCCGGATTCAGGATATTGGCGCGGTGGCCCGGGCTGTTCATCAGGTTCTGGTGCAACTGCGCCACGTCATCGCTGATGCCGGGCTGCCCGCGTTCGGACTGCCATGCGATGTTTTCGCCGGTCCGCCAGTTTCCCTCAAGATCAAATCCGGCGTTTTGCATCCGCTGGGTTGCACTGGAACCGCCCGAACCGGTGTGACTGAACGTGTCTGTGTCCAGCATCCAGGTGCTGTGATCTTCGGATGAATCGTTCAGCTGCGTCTCAAGTTGCAGCGGGTTGAGCCCGCGGGATGTGCGTTCCTGGTTGATCAGCCCCAGCATCTCGCGTTCGAATGTACTTGCAGTCGACATTTTTGCCTCCGTTTGTGTTTGTGTCCTTCCGGACGGGCTCACTTAGAGGTGGGGGTGTCGACGGTGGTAGGGGGCGGTTCACTTCAGGCGAGTTTTGGCAACCCGATGCTACCGGTGCGGGATTCGCTGCGCTGCAAAATGCCGGGCAAAATGTTGCTGGTGAGGAAATGGCGGCTTGTCGCACAGCCGGTACCACGAGTCGGCGGATTGAAACCGATCCCCGAAACGACAAACCCCCGGGCGATGCCTCGGGGGTCGTCAAATAGTGTCATCCAAAGCTGGACGAGGAAAGTCTTAGAGCAGACCTTCGCGCTGTGCTTTCTTGCGTGCCAGTTTACGGGCACGACGGATCGCTTCAGCCTTCTCGCGCGCTTTTTTCTCGGACGGTTTCTCGAAATGTTGCTTCAGCTTCATTTCACGGAACACGCCTTCGCGCTGCAGCTTTTTCTTCAGGGCACGAAGCGCCTGATCGACGTTGTTGTCGCGAACACTAACCTGCATGTGGTTGTCACCACCTTTCTAGATAGAGTTGCAAGGAAATTGCAGGAGTTGGCCGTATAGCAAAGCCGCTCTAACTTGTCTAGTACTGGGGTCGACAACCGGAGAACCGCCATGACGACCACATATGAAGATGCAAAACAGCAGCTTTTGGATGCGATGCTGATCCATGTTCCCTTCGATGGGTGGTCGGAATCCAGTTTCCGCGCCTCCATTTCCGACTGTGGTCTGGATGACGGTCTGGCGCGCGCGATTTGTCCGCGCGGCGCGGTGGATTTGGCGCTGGCCTACCACGCGCGCGGGGATCAGGTGATGCTGGACCGCATCAGGTCCGAGGACCTGAGCGAACTGAAATTCCGCGACAGGATTGCCGCAGCGGTTCGGTTCCGGTTGCAGGCCGTCGAGGACAAAGAACTGGTGCGCCGGGGCATGACGCTGTTTTCCCTGCCAACCCATGCGGCCGACGGTGCCAAGGCGGTTTGGCAGACCTGCGATCTGATCTGGGATGCGCTGGGCGACAGCTCGGATGATGTGAACTGGTACACGAAGCGGGCCACTTTGTCGGGTGTCTATTCCTCGACCCTGCTGTTCTGGCTGGGTGATGACAGCCCGGATCATCAGAACACGTGGGAGTTTCTGGATCGCCGGATCGCAAATGTCATGGAGTTTGAAAAGCTCAAGGCGCAGTTGCGCGACAACCCGGTGTTGAAACCGTTTCTGGCGGTTCCGAACTGGCTGGCGGGTCAGGTGAAGGCTCCGGTCAAAATGCGGGCCGATCTTCCGGGAATGCTGAACCCCCGAAAGTAGCGCGTCTTGATGCTGGGCCTTGGCCCTGATGCCTGCTAGGCATTGGGCAAAGGAGGTGCCTATGACCCAGATGATGCGCGCTGTTGAGATCACCGAACCGGGTGGTCCCGATGTTTTGCAACTGACCGAGCGACCGATTCCTGAACCGGGTGCGGGGCAGGTCGTTCTGAAAGTGGCCTATGCCGGGGTGAACCGGCCGGACGCGTTGCAGCGTGCGGGCGCTTACGATCCGCCGCCCGGTGCCAGCGACCTGCCGGGGCTTGAGGCTTCGGGCGAAGTGGTCTCGGTCGGGGCCGGGGTCGAAGGACTGTCCGTTGGGGATCAGGTCTGCGCGTTGCTGCCGGGCGGCGGCTATGCCGAATATGTCGCCACCCCTGCGGCCCATTGCCTACCGGTTCCTGCCGGCATGGGAATGAAAGAGGCGGCCTGCCTGCCCGAGACCTTTTTCACCGTGTGGTCCAATGTATTTACGCGGGGCGGGCTGAAGGCCGGTGAACGATTTCTGGTCCATGGCGGCTCGAGCGGGATTGGCACGACGGCCATCCAGTTGGCCAATGCCTTTGGCGCCCGCGTTTTTGCCACCGCAGGGTCGGATGAAAAATGTCAGGCTTGCGTCAAGCTGGGTGCGGAAAGGGCGATCAACTACCGCGATGAGGATTTTGTGGCCGTCATACGGGCCGAAGGCGGGGCAAACCTGATCCTCGACATGGTCGGAGGCGACTATATCCCGCGCAACGTCAAAGCTTTGGCCGAGGATGGGCGGCTGGTCCAGATCGCCTTCCTGCAAGGCCCGGTGGTCGAGCTGAACTTTGCCCTGATGATGGTCAAGCGCCTGACCCTGACCGGCAGCACCCTGCGCCCGCAAAGCGATCTGGCCAAGGCCCGGATTGCGCAGGACCTGCGCGAAGCTGTCTGGCCTCTGCTTGAGGCAGGCAAGGTTGCGCCTGTCATGGACAGCGAATTTGATCTGGCCGAGGCTGCGGCCGCCCATGCACGCATGGAAAGCTCGGGCCATATTGGCAAGATCGTCCTGAACGTGGCGGGCTGAACTCCGCGCGCGCGGGGCAGACCCGCGCGTTCACGCAACCGCGCGGCGGTACAGGTGCCATGTGGCATGGCCCAGAACCGGCATCACTATGATCAGGCCCAACAGCATCGGCAGGGCACCCAGAAACAGAAGGGCCGCCACGATGAACCCCCAGGTCAAGATGACGCCGGGGTTGTGACGCAACACGCGAAACGATGTCACGACCGCCACCGGCAATCCGACTTGCCGGTCCAGAAGCAACGGAAAGCTGACAACGCTGATCGCCAGAGCGCAAAGAGCGAACACGAACCCAACGGCGAGTCCGACAACCATCATGGTCCAGCCGGCAACCGTAGTGACGGCCTGCTTGGCAAAAGTGCCAAGTGACGCGGGGGCTTCTGGCCCCATTGTATGCGTGTAAATGCTCTGCGCCACCATCAGCCAGATCAGCAGAAGCATCACCAGATAAAAACCCAAAACCAGAATTGCGCCGAAAGCCGGAGAGCGGAATACACCGAACGCATCCAACCAATGCACCGTGCTGCCTTGTTCTCGTTTGCGGCTGATCTCATACAGCCCCACAGCTGCGACTGGACCGATCAAGGCAAAACCGGCGATCAGAGGCGCCAGAAGTGGCACCATGTTGACGTTCAGGGCAAAGCCGAACATCAAAAGCCCCGCAACCGGGTAGATCAGCACAATAAATATGGCATCCGCCCGTGTTTCGACAAAGTCGTGATACCCCGCCTTCAGACAGGCGCGCAGATCTTGCATCGTCAATGTCTGCACCATCGGCAAATGCGTGGTATCTGCGCTTCCGAGTTTTGAAACGCTGTCCGAGACATGATCACTGGCCGCCCCCAGATTCTGGGCTGCCCAACTGATCGGATTTCCGATTGTTTTAGCCATTTTCATCCCCTTTCCTGGCGAGATTTGCGCCGCGGAATGGATCCGGCATTAAGTTGTCCGTGGCCGGACCAGCCGACAACGCCTGATCGCAGTATAGCACAGTTTGGCGGAATCCTGATCAACACTCTGATATCTGACGATTGCTCCGCATCGCAGTCATGTTAGCTTGATGTCAGGCAAGAGGAGGTCAGGATGCAGACAACAGCGAAAACGGTGGTATTGCACGAATTCGGCGGGCCCGAGGTTCTGCGGATCGAAGACAGGCCATTGGGCGACCCCGGACCGGGTGAAATACGTATCCGTCATCATGCCTGCGGTCTAAACTTTATCGATGTTTATCAACGCACTGGATTGTACCCCCTGGAGCTCCCCCATGCTTTGGGGATGGAAGCGGCGGGTGTCGTCGAGGCCGTCGGGGAAGGGGTAACGCACCTGAAACCCGGTCAACGGGCCGCGTATGCCGCAGCCCCACCCGGCGCGTATTGCGAGGCCCGCGTGATGCCTGCGGCACAGGTGTGCCCTTTGCCGGATGGCATCTCTTTCGAAGCTGCTGCGGCAATGATGTTGAAGGGTTTGACGGTTGAATACCTGTTTCACCGAACCACTCCGCTGAAACGCGGGGATACGGTGCTGTTCCACGCAGCGGCGGGTGGGGTCGGACTGATCGCCTGCCAATGGGCGAAGTCAGAAGGGATCACTCTGGTTGGCACGGCGGGAACCGACGAGAAGTGCAGCCTCGCCCGGTTCAACGGGGCCGCGCATTGCATCAACTACCGCTCCGAGAATTTCGCCGAACGGGTGGCCGAGATCACCAAAGGCAAGGGTGTGGATGTGGTCATGGATTCCGTGGGGGCGGACACGTTCGAAGGATCGTTGAACTGCCTGAAACCCTTGGGAATGATGATTTCCTTCGGTAACGCCTCAGGCCCGGTGCCGCCATTCGATATTGGTGTTCTGGGCCAGAAAGGATCGCTCAAGATCACCCGCCCCACTTTGTTCACCCATATTGCGGACCACTCCGTCTGTCAGGCAATGGCGCGCCGCTTGTTCGGCAAGGTCGAGGGCAGAGAGGTCAAGATCCACATCGATCAGCGCTTTGCGCTGGATCAGGTGGCCGACGCACATCGCGCGTTGGAAGCGCGGCAGACGACCGGCAGTACGATTCTGGACCTTTGACGCGAAACCCGGCCTGTCAGGCCGGGTCAAACTTGATCCTGAGTGCCGTTCAGAAGCGGTAAGAGACACGAACCTGCAATGTGGTTGCGTCGACATCCACATTGCTTCCGTTGAAGTTATTGAATTCGTGGTACAGCAGCTCTCCGCCAATGCTGACATTTGGGGCCACGATCTGTTCATAGCCTGCGCCGATGAACCACCCGTCATCACTGCCCAGGGTGTCGGTGCCCGCTTCGGCGTAGCCTGCCGTGCCGTACAGCAGACCTTGCGGGTTTACCTTGTAGCCGGCGCGCGCTTTCAGCCGCCAGACATCTTCGACAGTTGCGGCGCCGGACAGGCCCACGTCAGTCCAGTCATAGTCAAATCCGCCGCCAACGACCCAGTCGCCCAGATCATAGTCGTAGCCCAGGATGATACCGCCGATCGCGCCATCGCCATCGACACCGGACAGGCTGGTGTCTACATCGGCATAACCCAGTTGCAGACCGCCATAAAACCCGGTCCAGTTGCCCGAGGATTGTGCCATTGCCGATCCCGCGACCACGGTTGCGACAGTAGTGATGAGAGCCAATTTCAAAGTCATCTCATTTCCTTTCGATTGTCACTCTGCTCCAGTGAAATTCGGTTCACTTATGCAGACAGTTACGATCCGCGAACGTCATCGGATCAGTGATACCTACGAACCGCTGCCCGAATTTCACCTCTGAAACGTGAAAAGACACGCCGGGGGCCTTTGAAATCGGGCACTTCTGATACGGATGAGATAGGTAGAGATGAGAGGTCTTCAAACGATATGCGGCGGCGGAACATTCCGCCGCCGACACATCTGAAGATTTAGGCGGATTATTGCTTTTGCAATTCAGCAGGGGTCTTGTCCGCGATGTTTTCCCAGTTTGCACTTGCGCTTTCGATAAAGCCCGGGATGTCGCCTTCCCAGCGTTCCTGGATGTCTTCCGACAAGTTCAGGTACAGTTTGTTGTCGACGATTTTCCAGTGGTTCGGGTCACCGTCGAACTTGAAGCCCATGGCTGTACCAAAGGCACAATAGCCGCCATAGGCAGGCAGGTAAGCTTCCGGGTTGGCTTCAAAGGCGGCTTTGTTTTCCTCGGACGAGAAACGGTACAGCGCATCGTCGTGCAGCGCGGTGATGCGATAGTCGCCTTTGGTCGCTTCACCGACGGTGAAATAGGCAACCGGGTCATAACCCTGCATGGCCAGACCGGTCGAGCTTGCGTTGATGTCCACTCCAGCGGCCAGAGCGGATGTTGCCAGTGCAACGGACAGAGCGACGCCACCGATCAGAGATTTAAACTTGTTCATTGTTCCACCTTTCGTGAAAGGAGCCTCGTCTGTGTGCGGATCGAAGGCCCCGGATTGTTGTCCTGTGTGGCCCGTAATTGACCGTCACGACAGCGATCTGGGAAGCAGGCGGATCACGTTCAAAACAATGAATCGTGATTGTGCGTCAGAGAGGAACGTCTGTTCAAAAATGCAGGCCTGACATTACGCGTCCGGTTCAAAATCCAGAACAAACGCGATGACTTTGCTGGCCGCCCTTTCACAAGGTCTCAGCAGCGCGCCGCTGATGCGTGTCTGATACAGGTTCATGCTGATATAGTCGGTGCCGCCCATTTCGTGCGCAACCAGCTTGTGGGATTTCCCCTTTGCCAACTGTTGGCGCACGACGACATAGCGCCGGTCCCCCGATGTACCGGCAAACCTGCCCTCGGGCAGTGCGAAAAACGCGGAAACGAAAGCGTCCGGCGGTGTCACGATTTTCCGATTTTCGGTTCAGTCCCGGCCTTGATCCGTGCGACGTTGGTGCTGTGACGCCAATAGATCAGAAGGGTCAGGATAATCCCAAGGATAAAGGATTGTCCGTTTGTCAGAACCAGCACCCAGGTCGTTGAAAGCGCGGCCGCGGCCAGTGCGCCGACCGAGGATATCCGCCAGATCGCCGCCGCCACCAGCCAGCTGAGACCGCACGCAACTCCGACGCGCCAGTCCAGCGCCAGCCAGAGGCCCAGAAAGGTCGCCACGCCTTTTCCGCCCTTGAAACCCAGCCAGATGGGAAAGCAATGACCCAGAAAGGCAAAAAGGGCTGCGATCTGCGCGGCGTCTTCTCCGGCATAAGCACGGGCAATCAGAACCGCCGCCGCGCCCTTGGCCGCGTCGAACAGCAAGGTCAGCGCCGCGGCGGCTTTGTTGCCGGTGCGCAGGACATTGGTTGCGCCGATATTTCCGGATCCGATTTCGCGCAGATTTCCCAGCCCCATGACCTTTGCAAGCAGCAGGCCGAAGGGAATGGAGCCCAAGAGATATCCAACCACCGCCCATTGGAGCAGTTCGCTGGTCGAGTTGTCGATCGGGGGCATCAGGAACTCCGGAACACTTCTTTACCTGCAACATAGGTCGAAATGACCTTACCTTGCATCCGCTGGCCGTCAAATGGCGTGTTCTGAGATTTGGATTTTAAGGCAAAGCGATCAAGCACAAAAGGCACATCCGGGTCGAACAGAACCAGATCCGCCGGTGCGCCTTCCGACAATCGGCCGCTTTCCAGACCAAGCCGTTTGGCCGGGTTCAATGCCATCGCCCGGAACAGGGTTGGCAGGTCCAACTGGTCGGCATGATACAGGCGCAATGCCGCCGGCAAGAGCGTTTCCAGCGCCACCGCGCCCGAGGCGGCCTCTTCAAACGGCAGGCGTTTGCTTTCTTCGTCCTGCGGCGTGTGCATCGAACTGATCGTGTCGATCAGGCCGGTGCGCACCGCCTCGATCACCGCCTGCCGGTCATCCTCGGACCGCAGCGGAGGCTTGACCTTGAAGAAGGTGCGATAGTCGGCCACGTCCAACTCGTTCAACGTCAGGTGATGGATCGAGGTGCCGGCAGTGATGTCCAGCCCGTTGCGCTTGGCCCGTTCCAGCGCGGGCAGGGCGCGGGCGGTGGTGATCTGGTCGGCGTGATAGGCCGCGCCCGTCATTTCCAACAGCGCGATGTCACGGTCCAGCCCCATGCGCTCGGCCATGGGCGAGACCGCAGGCAATCCGCGCAGGGCGGCGAATTTGCCGCTGGTGGCCGCGGCGCCATGGCTCAGGCCCGGATCTTGCGGGTGGGCGATCACCAGCGCGCCGCAGGATTTCGCATAGGTCAGTGCGCGGGAAAACACCTTGGTATTGGTGATGACGTGATCGCAATCGGTAAAGGCCACGGCGCCTGCGTCCTGCAAGAACCCGATTTCCGTCATCTCACGCCCTTCGCGCCCCTTGGTCAGCGCGGCCATCGGCACCACGTTGACCGGCGCATCCGCCTGCGCGCGCCGGGTCGCGAATTCCAGCGTTTCCGGCGTATCGACCGCGGGCAGTGTATCCGGGCGGGTGACAATGGTGGTGACACCACCTGCTGCGGCAGCGAGGCCTGCGGATTTGTAGCTTTCCTTGTGCCGTTCGCCCGGCTCACACACCTTGACGCCGATATCGACGATGCCGGGGGCGAGGCACTTGCCCCCGCAGTCGATGACCTGGGCGTCAGCAACGGGCGCGTCGCCGTTGCCCTTGCCGTGAATGAGGCCGTCGGCAATGTGCAGCCAGCCGGCACTGTCCGTGCCGGTTTCAGGGTCGATCAGGCGGGCGTTGGTGAAGATCAGGGCGGTCATGTATGGGTCTCTCGGGCTTGGGTCAGCGCGGCCAACGCGGCATCCGGGTCGGGCAGATGGTCGAATCTGAAAAAGGGGTGGCGGTTAAAAACCACCGCTGAGGGCACAGTGCGGAAATTCAGGAACCGGTTGATTTCAAGTTTTTTGGTTTTCAGTTCTTTGTTGACTTGCCACGCGTTCTGCGGCGTCACAACATAAACGCGTTGCGAGCGAACAATGCGGTCCACCCACATCACGAATGCCAGCACGCCCGTGCAACAGATCAGCTTCCAGAAATCCCGCACCGAGTCGACAATCCACGGGCTGGCGAACCACGCCAGACCGACAGAGCCGATCAAAATCCTGTAGGACCAACCCAGATGAGGTGGGAAGAAACCGTTATGCGGCCGCCCGAACCATAGAACCTGTTCGCCCTCTGGTATCTTGTCGCGCCACCATTCGTCGCTCATCCCATCGCCCTTTCAATCGCGGCTTTGGTGGCGGCCGGGTCTGACTGGTATTTGATCAGATGTTTGTCGCCGGTTTTGGTGACAACCTGGACGAAGCTGCCCATGACATTCACGGCGGTGATCTGGTTCAGCGGCACGCTGCGTCCGCCGGGACCGGTCAGCGCGGTGTCTGACAATTGCCAATTCGAGTCCAGTTCTTCCGAGGCCAGATACCACGCGCGTATGCCGATGGCGGCCAGGCCAGCTGGGGCTCCGGTCCAGACGTAAGGATTGCCGATCAGCCACAGCACGGCCATTGCACCGGCCATGGCAACAGCAGCCAGCCATGCATTTGTGCGGATATAGGCCCCTTTGTCCGGGGCGAAGATCACAGGATCAGCCATAAGATGCCTCCGAAGACCAAAAGCGCGACCAGTGCCAGTATGGCCGATCCGACGCGGCGGGGGGTGTCACCCGCTGTGACGGTTTGCGGGGCGGAAAAGGGTTTGGCGCTTTCGGTTTCGATGATCCCCCCGGTCCAGTTCGTGGCCTCTTCCGTGAACAGGCCGATCAGGCGCAGTCGCGGATCGGGGTTCAGCGTCGCCGGGTGTCCGTTGAAAGCCGCGCTGCGAAGGACCATGACCCAACCGTCGACAGAGGCCAGAGCGTTCCGGTCCAGCTGGTCCGCAGACACGCCGCAGCCCTCGGTCATGTAGCCGTACAGGCCGAGCTCTTCGAGGTCGGAGACCGGGAAAATATCGATATGGCTGGGGTCCAGCCCGTCGACCCCAAGCACCTGATCGGCGGCACCCGGTTCGCGCAGGAACTTCGCCTCTTCCGGGCGCATGTCCAGCGTGAACAGGCGCAGAACACCGCGTTCGTGGGGGGCGACGGTCAGATCGCTCATACGGCCTCGCGCAGGTTGCGGGCCAGCAGATCCATCGCGGCCATGCGGACGGCGACGCCCATTTCCACCTGTTCCTGAATGACGGATCGGTTGATGTCGTCCGCCAACGTGCCGTCGATCTCGACCCCGCGGTTCATCGGGCCGGGATGCATCACGATCGCGTCCGACTTGGCCTGCGCCAGCTTTGCGGCGTCCAGCCCGTAGCGGTGGTAATATTCGCGTTCCGAGGGGATGAACCCGCCATCCATCCTCTCTTTCTGAAGGCGCAGCATCATGACGACGTCAACGTCCTTGAGGCCCTCGTTCATGTCGTCATAGATCTCGGCCCCGAACTCGGCGAATTGCGCGGGCACCAGCGTCGGCGGGCCAATCAGGCGGATGCGGTTTTCCATCTTGCCCAGCAGGATCAGGTTCGATCGGGCGACGCGGGAATGGGCGACATCGCCGCAAATGGCAATGTTCAGCCGGTGCAGGCGACCTTTGGCGCGACGGATGGTCAGGGCGTCCAGCAGGGCTTGCGTGGGGTGTTCATGTTTGCCGTCACCGGCGTTCAGAACGGCGCAATTGACCTTTTGCGCCAGCAGATCGACTGCGCCGGAATGCGGGTGCCGCACCACCAGAAGATCCGGATGCATCGCGTTCAGCGTCATCGCGGTGTCGATCAGGGTCTCGCCCTTTTTGATCGAACTGGCCTGCATCGCCATGTTCATCACATCCGCACCCAGACGCTTGCCCGCCAGTTCGAAACTGGCCTGCGTGCGGGTCGAGTTTTCGAAGAACATGTTGATCTGGGTCAGCCCTGACAGAACGTCCGAATGCTTGGTTGACTGGCGGTTCATGTCGACATAGGTCTCGGCCAGATCCAGAATGTCGGTGATATCGGATTGCGACAGATGCTCGATGCCAAGAAGGTGACGATGGGCGAAACGCATGGGCGGGCTCCTGTCTGACAATCGCGCCGCTTATAAGAAGCCGGGCGGCGCAAGGCAACCTAAGGTTCCGTACCCTCAGGCAGTTTTTCGCAGCCGCCTTCGGGCAGGCATTGCTCGCCCGGCTTGCACCACTTGCCATAACCGCAGTCGATGGCCTTGATCGGTACGCAGCCTTGATGCGCCGAGCATTTGAAACCGGGGCGGCATTGTGATCCGGTTTCCTCGCACAGGAACCACCCCGGACGCGAGCAGCCCCCGCCGGGCAGGCAGGCCGAACCGCGCGCGCAGGTTCTGCCATCAGCGCATGTGGTCGGTGGCGTCGTATCCAGTTCCGGTGCGCTTCGTTCACACTCGCCACGGCCATTGCAAAAACTGTCGCCCGGACAATCCAGCCGCGATGCGCATTTGTTCAGGCCTGCGGGCGCACATCTGAGTCCACCAGCGACGCAGCGTTCGAACGGACCGCAACTGCGCCCGCCGCCGCAATAGGTGCCGCCCAGTGGAATGCAATGGCCATCAAAACTGCATCTTTGCCCGCCTGAACAACATGTGCTGCCACATTTGAACTGACCCGCACGGCACTGCCCGTGTTTGTCATGAAATGTGGCCCATGCCGGATCATCGGTGACAACCAGCACTAATCCAATGATGAGGAATCGCAGAAATCTGAGCATCGCATGCCGATGGTCGGCGCGACAGAGCGACCGATCAAGCCCTATTCGCTTTCCCTCAGCCCTCAGGCGGGTAAGTTATCCCTATGGAATCGGGCTTGGACTATTATTCTGCGCGGGCGCTGCTGGAATGGCAGATCGAACTGGGTGTGACCGAGGCAATCGGTGATATGCCGGTTGACCGGTACGCGTTGCCCGACACCACGGCCAAACCCAGGAAACCGGAAACGCCCCCCGCCGCCCCGGCTAAGCCCAGCGATTTGGACCCGGTAGCAATCGCGGGATCCGCAGCACGGGGCGCAGGATCGCTGGATCAGCTGCGCGCAGCGATGGACGCGTTCGAGCATTGCGAGCTCAAGCGCGGTGCGCGGCAGTTGGTCTTTGCCGACGGGACCCCCGGCGCGCGCGTGATGATCATCGGCGAGGCGCCGGGTCGCGATGAGGATCGCGAGGGCAAACCCTTTGTCGGCCGTGCGGGTCAGTTGCTGGACCGGATGCTGGCGGCAATTGATCTGGATCGTCGCGAGAATGTCTATATCACCAATGTGCTGCCATGGCGGCCCCCGCAGAACCGCGATCCCAAACCCGAAGAGATCGGGATGATGAAGCCGTTTCTGGAACGCCACGTGGCCCTGGCCAGACCCGAGGTTCTGGTTGTGATGGGGAATATCAGCTGTCAGGCGGTGCTGGGCAAACGCGGCATCACCCGCCTGCGCGGCAAATGGGATCAGGCAATGGATCTTCCGGTGATCCCGATGTTCCACCCGGCTTACCTGCTGCGGCAACCGCAGATGAAACGGCAGGCCTGGGCGGATCTGCTGGAACTGAAAGCGCGGCTGCGAGGTGCAACATGAAGGTTCTGGCATTCTCTGATCTGCACATGGCGCGCAACCGGGCAGCCGATCTTGTTGCCGCCAGCACCGAGGCTGATCTTGTCATCGGTGGCGGTGATTATTGCAATTCGCGTCAGGGGCTGGACGAGGCGATGCAGATGCTGTCCGGCATTTCGGCCCCGCTGGTCCTGATCCCGGGAAACGCGGAAAGTGCAGAAGAGCTGGGCAATGCGGCCCCGGACGGTGTTCATGTCCTGCATGGGTCTGGCATGACCATAGACGGCTTGCGCTTGTTTGGTCTTGGCTACGGCGTACCACCTACTCCGTTCGGAGACTGGTCCTGTGACCTCACGGAAGGTGAGGCGACCGAGATGCTCGACCGGTGTGAAACGGCTGATGTCCTGATCGTTCATTCTCCGCCCAAAGGGTATGGGGATCAGACATCGCAAGGCCTTTCGGTCGGATCGACTGCCATACGGGATGCGGTGGAACGCCTTCAGCCGGGATTTGCGTTCTTCGGTCATGTGCATGAAAGCTGGGGCTATCGCGGGTCCTTGGGGCGAACGCATTTGGCCAATCTGGGCCCGATGCCAAGTTGGTTTGAGGTGGATGCGTGATCGAATTCCAGACTTTGCTGGTCTTTGTTCCAGCGGCACTGGCACTGAACCTGACGCCCGGTGCTGATATGATGTTCTGCTTTGGCCAAGGGCTGCGATCCGGGGCGTGGCCTTCGGTATCGGCAAGCGCCGGCGTGTCCGTGGGTTCGATGATTCACGTGCTGCTGGCAGGGCTTGGGCTGGGCGCTGCGGTGTCGGCGCTGCCCTGGCTTTTCGAAGTGATCCGCTGGTTGGGTGCCGCTTACCTGATGTATCTGGCTTGGGGTGCGGTCCGGCATGGCGCTTCGACAGGGGATGCGCCTATGCGGTCGACGCGCATGGCCTTTCGGGATGGGTTGTTGGTCAACCTGACCAATCCCAAGGTCATTCTGTTCGTGCTGGCGTTCATACCGCAATTCGTCGACCCGACTGCGGGATCGGTTCTGGTGCAGTTCCTGATCTTTGGACTGATCATCGCGTTTGGCGGGTTCTTGGTGAACGGGCTGGTCGGAATTTTTGCCGGCGGGGCAGGCAAGGTGCTGATCGGCAACCCGCGCGCCTCGCGTATTATTGGTTGGGTCACAGGGGGTATATATTCCGCCCTCGCGATCCGGCTTGTCATGATGGAAAGGGCCTGACGCAAGATGTCACGCATTGACGAAACCAAGGAGTTCATCCCCGTCAGAATTGCCGTTCTGACCGTTTCGGACACCCGATCGATGGACGAAGATCGCTCGGGGCAGACATTGGTGGACCGGATCGAAAAAGCGGGCCATGTTGTTGCGGATCGCCAGATCATCCGGGATGAGCGCGACCAGATCGCCGACCAGTTGCGGGCATGGGTGGCTGACGAGCAGATCGATGTCGTGATCTCGACCGGTGGAACGGGTCTGACCGGGCGGGACGTGACGGTCGAGGCGCATCGGGACGTGTACGAAAAAGAGATCGACGCATTCGGTACTGTCTTTACCATGATTTCGATGGAGAAAATCGGCACTTCGGCGGTGCAGTCCCGTGCAACCGGGGGGGTTGCGGGGGGAACATATCTTTTTGCATTGCCCGGCAGCCCGGGGGCCTGCAAGGATGCGTGGGATGGGATTTTGGAAAAACAGTTCGATTACCGGCATCGCCCCTGCAATTTTGTGGAAATAATGCCCAGATTGGACGAACATCTGCGACGGAAGTAGACTGGTCGTACGTTCAATTCCGTATAACCGCTTTGTGGCTTGGCATAATTCGTAATCCGGCTACATGTTGTGGACGGCAGCTTGGTGCAACCGGGGTAACTGTTTGATGCGATTTCTACGGCAGAGTCTTGTCGGTATCTTTCTGGCGTTCCTGACGCTTGCTCTGCTGTTTGTTGCCGCGCAGATCATCATGGGTGCCGTTCAGGACGTCCTGACGCGTGAGGACCAGGCGCCCGCCGCCCGCGAACGGGTCTTTGCGGTTGCCGTACGTCAGGCCGAAGCGGAAACCGTAATCCCATATCTCGAAGCATTCGGAGAGGTCCAGAGCCGGCGCAGACTTGAATTGCGCGCGGCACTGGGTGGCCGCGTTGTCGCCCTGGCAGAGGATTTTGTGGATGGCGGAACTGTGACTGCCGGGGAAGTTCTGGTTGAACTGGATCCGGCGGATGCCCAATCCGCGCTGGATCGGGCCAAGTCCGATCTATTGGACGCACAATTCGAAGAACGTGATGCCGAACGGTCTTTGCTGCTGGCGCAGGACGAATTGAAATCGGCCGAGGCGCAAGCCGAACTGCGGGAACGGGCGCTGCAACGGCAACGCGATCTGGAGTCCCGAGGGGTAGGCGCCGCCGCCAGCGTGGAAGAGGCGGAACTGGCGGCTGCTTCGGCACAACAGGCTGTGCTGGCGCGCCGTATCGCGCTTGCACAGGCTGAATCCCGCGTCGATCAGGCAACGACGTTGTTGGCGCGGGCGGGGATAGCCCTGGAGGCGGCGGAACGCGATCTTGAGGATATGACCATTCGGGCCGGATTCAGCGGTACGCTGACCGATGTGACGCTTGTGGAAGGGCGGTTGGTGTCGGCGAATGAAAAACTGGCTGAACTGGTTGATCCAAACGCTCTTGAAGTGGCGTTCCGGGTGTCGACGGCACAATATGTACGTCTGTTGGACGAGAATGACAGGCTGATCAACGCACCGGTCACGGTTTCGCTTGAGGTGACGGGCACCGATCTGACCGCGACTGGTCATATCAGCCGCGACAGCGGTTCTGCGGGCGAGGGTCAGACCGGACGACTGATCTATGCGCGTCTGCAAGAGGCATCCGGTTTCAAGCCCGAGGATTTCGTCACCGTCTCGGTTCAGGAACAACCGCTTGCCAATGTGTTCCGCTTGCCGTCTTCGGCATTGGATGCATCGGGAACGGTTCTGGTGCTGGGTGCGGATGACCGCCTGGAAAGCTTGCCGGTGCAGCTTGTCCGCAGACAGGGTGACGAGGTTTTGCTGCGGGGCGAAGGGTTGGAAGGGCGCGAGGTTGTGATCGGGCGCACGCCGTTGCTTGGATCTGGCGTGCGGGTGCGGCCCTTGCGGCTTGAGGCCGGGGCAGACCCGGGTATGGTCGAACTGTCAGATGCGAAACGCGCTGAACTCGTGGCCCGGGTCGAGGCCAACGAATCCATGCCTCAGGATGAAAAAACTCAGGTTCTCGGTCAGTTGCGGGAAGCGCGCGTCCCTTCATCTCTGGTGCGGCGCATTGAAACCAAGGCCGGGGGCTGAGCGTCATGATGCGCGAGATACCTGGCGCAGCGGGTGGCCTTCTCAGCTATTTCACACGGCACCGGACGGTCGCCAATTTGCTGCTGCTGGTGATGCTGGTTCTGGGTGCAGCGGCTATCCCGAACATGCGGGCGCAGTTCTTTCCGGATGTTGTTCTGGAACGTGTGGATGTCACCGTCACATGGGATGATGGCGGGCCGGAAGACATGGACGCTGGGATTGTCCAGCTGCTGGAACCCGCGTTGCAGGCTGTCGAAGGTGTGACCAGCACCGAGGCCAGCTCTTACCCGACCTGGACCCGTATTCGGCTGGAATTCGAACCCAATTGGGACGTGTCACGCGCGGTTGAAGATGTCAGAACCGCGATAGATGGAGTTACGGACCTGCCCGAAGGTGCCGACGAACCCAAAATCCAGCGTGGTGTATGGCGAGATCGGGTGACGGATCTTATCATCAGCGGACCAACCGATCCTGCACAACTGGCAAAACTGACCGATGAACTGATCAATCGCCTGTTCGCTGCCGGGGTCACGCGCACAAGTATACGCGGTCTCGCGGCACCGCAGATCATTGTCGAGGTTCCAACGGCGCAACTGATTGCCAATGACATCACGATGGCGGATATCGCCTCGGCCATTGGGGCCGAGGTCAACACGGACCCCGCAGGCCAGGTGGAAGGCGCGGGTGCGCGGGTTCGCGCTGGAACGGAAAAGCGCAGGCCCGATCAGATCGAAGAAATTGCGCTGCGAACAAATGCGGACGGATCGAAGCTGCGGGTTGGCGATATCGCCCGCATCGTGGTTGAGGGGGTCACACGCGACCACAGCTATTATGTCGGAGACCACCCGGCCATGTCGATCCGGGTCGACCGATCGAACCTGGGTGATGCCATAGAAATTCAACACACTGTCGAGGACGTTGCGCGCAATATGCAAGCCAGCGTTCCTGAAGGCGTGAAGATCGAACTGATCCGCACCCGGGCTCAGGCCATTACAGATCGGTTGAACATCCTTGTCGACAACGGGTTGATGGGCCTTGGTCTTGTCGTCTGCTTGTTGTTTCTGTTTCTGAACGCACGCATCGCCTTTTGGGTCGCTGCTGGGATTCCGGTAGCCATGTCGGCGGCCATTGCATTCATGTATCTGGGCGGCTTGTCGCTGAACATGGTCTCGCTGTTCGGCCTGATCATCACCTTGGGGATCGTGGTGGATGACGCCATTGTCGTGGGAGAACATGCCGATTTCCGCGCCCGCCGACTGGGCGAAGTGCCGGTGGTGGCTGCTGAACGCGCGGCCCGACGTATGGCGATGCCGGTACTGGCTGCTACCGTAACGACGGTGATTGCGTTTTTTGGTTTGACACTGGTCGGCGGACGCTTCGGAGAGCTGATCCGTGATATTCCCTTCACAGTGATCGCGGTTCTGATTGCGTCGCTGATCGAGTGTTTTCTGATCCTGCCCAATCACATGGCGCACGCGATTGCCCATTCAACAAAGGAGCACTGGTACGATCTGCCAAATCGCGTCGTCAATCGAGGTTTTCGTTGGGTGCGAGACCATCTTTTCCGCCCGCTGATCGGCTGGGTGATTTGGGCGCGCTACGTTGTTGTGGCGCTAATGATCGCCATATTGGCAAGCCAGGTTGCCCTGTTCATCCGAGGGGATGTGAATTGGCGATTTTTCAATGCGCCTGAACGCAGTTCAGTCAGTGGTGGCTTTATCATGCGCGAGGGGTCGACCCGGTCCGATACGCTTGAAATGATGCATATGTTACAGCAGGCGACCAATGAACTGGGCCAGATCTATGAAGAACGCTATGGTCAGAATCCGATCGAGTTTGTTCTGGCAGAAGTCGGCGGCACTGCCGGCCGCGGGCTCGCGGCGGCAGATGGCAAAGATGGAAGTGTTTTGGGTGGCATATCAATCGAATTGATTGATGCCGACTTGCGACCCTATTCCAGTTTCGAGTTTGTAGGCGAGTTGCAGGACTTCGTGCCGCGTCACCCGAACGTCGAAGTGCTTACGTTCCGGGGGTGGCGATCCGGTCCCGGTGGAGATGCCATCGACGTGCAGTTCTTTGGCTCGGACGTAAACGTTCTGAAGGGGGCATCAGAGGATCTGAGGGCCGCGCTGTCGAAATTTCCCGAAGTTTCGGCGCTTGAGGATAATCTGGCCTATGACAAGGAAGAGTTCATTCTGGACCTAACCGAACAGGGGCAGGCGCTGGGCTTTCGGATAGAAACACTGGGGCGTGCCTTGCGCAACCGCCTGAACGGGATCGAGGCTGCAACCTTCCCTGATGGACCACGCAGTACCGCGATTCGTGTGGAACTGCCCGAAGGTGAACTGACGGCTGATTTCCTGGAGCGCACGCTCATGCGCTCACCGGAAGGTGTCTATGTGCCTTTGGCGGACATTGTCTCTGTTGAGCGTAAGTCCGGTTTCTCGACGGTTCGGCGGGAAAACGGCGTGCGAGTTGTTTCAGTCAACGGCGATATCTCCGAGGACGATCCGGCGCGCGCGGCTGAAATCGAACGGGCGATGCAGGATGAGATCCTGCCCAACATAGCGGCGGAACGACAGGTGGAATGGCGCATGTCGGGCCTGAGCGAACAGGAAAATGAATTCCTTGCCGAAGCCCGCACCGGTTTGATCCTGTGCCTGACAGGTATCTACCTTGTTCTGGCCTGGGTGTTCGCCAGCTGGACACGGCCAGTGGTTGTCATGGCAATCATACCCTTTGGCCTCGTTGGTGCAATCTGGGGCCACTACATCTGGGATGTGCCGCTCAGCATGTTCACGGTGGTCGGGTTGCTGGGCATGACGGGGATCATCATCAACGACTCGATCGTTCTGGTGACGACGATAGATGCGTATCAAAAAGACCGTGGTCTGGTTCCGTCCATTGTCGAAGGTACCGCAGACAGGTTGCGTCCCGTGATGCTGACCACTCTGACAACGGTTCTTGGGCTTGCGCCGCTGCTCTATGAGGGATCGCAACAGGCGCAATTCCTGAAGCCGACCGTGATCACGCTGGTTTACGGGCTTGGGTTCGGGATGTTGCTGGTTCTGATCCTGGTGCCTGCCCTGTTGGCGATCCTCAATGATGTGGCGCGTCCTATGACAGCCATGCGCCGTGCCGCGCGGGCACCTGACCGGGTGGTTCGGGGGGCGCTGGCGGCAACCGGGGCCGCTTTGGCTGTTTGGTTCGGCCTGACGATGATTTGGCCCGCGGTTACAGGCGCACCGCTTGGCGTGCTGCAAGGCCTCTATGCGGGTGGAGATGGCATTGCGGTGCTGCGAATGGGGTTGGGTGCATTCCTGGCCGGGGCAATTCTGATCGTGGTCCTGAGCGTGATCCTGTCAGGTTTGCTTTATGGGCGGCTGACAAGATCGGCCGATGCCTGATCCGCGCGGATCGCGTGTTCCAAAAGGTCGATGACCCGCGCGCTCATCGGCAGGTCGCCTCGGCGTATCTGCTCGACGGCAAACCAGCGGGCATCCAGCGCGTCGTCACCAGCCTGTGGTTTGCCGGAGAGATAGCGGCAGGCAACACCGACCAACAGGTAATGGGACAAAACCTGACCCGCCTTGTCGTGACGCAGCAGATCCAGATTTCTCAGGTAGTGTGACGGTTCCGCAATCACCGAGGTTTCTTCCCACAACTCGCGCTGCGCCGCCTGCAGAACGGTTTCACCCCACTCTACGTGGCCGCCGGGGAACCCCCACAGGCCCTTGTCCGGCTGTTTGCTGCGCTGAACCAGAAGAACCTTGTCCTGATGCAGAACAACCGCCAATGCACCGATCTTGGGGGATTGGCTCATGCATTCAGCCCGCGCTACAGCCCAGAATATCCACCGCGTGGTCGGACCCCAGAACAGTGATCCGGATCTCGGACCGGTCCAGCGCAAAAGGTGCACCTGATGCGTGTATGATTTCCGCTTCGGCCACCAATGTATCCCCCTGCCTCTGAGATACGGGTTGCGAGGCCCAAAGCGAAGGATTGCCAGGTTCGATCACGGCGACTTCTCGGCCACCCGCGGACGGCATCGTCATCCGCGCCTCGATCCGCATCCCATCTTTCGTGGGCGTCAGATTGCAGGTGGTCTTGGTGACACGAGCTTCGCGTGCAGAATAGGGCCTTTGCGCCATCGCTGCGGCAATCGCCGGGTTGCGATCAGCTTCGGCGTCCAGCGTGTGGTCGAAATCCAGGCGTTCCGGGATGCAAACGTCTTTGCAGACCCCCAGATCCATCTTACCTTTCAGACGGACCGGTTTTGCCGGGTTGCGCGGAGTGACCTTGATGGGCAGGACCAGCTGATTTTCATAGCCAATCGATTGCAGGCCATTCTGGTCAAAGACTTCGGGCGAGGGCCAGATGATTTCCACCTGGCCGACATTGCTGGATCGCTTCCAGTCGAACTCGGGCGGGATGCCGGAATCTCCTGGCGCGCGCCAGTAGGTCTTCCAGCCATCCTTGAGCGTCAGTTTCAGCGCGGACATATAGGTGCCGTTGATCGTCCGTCCACCATCCAGAACATCCAGCCGAACCACGTTGTCCAAGTCTTGCGCGGCAACTGGAACGGACAGGCTCAGACACGCGAGCGCGGCTACGGTGGTGGGTTTGATCGGCATCTTCATACCCCATAAATGCGCGTCGTTGGCGCAGATTCCAAGTCACGATCCGGTCACCGCGATGAAATCCGTCGAAATACGGGTTGGTCTCTTGCAAACTGGGGTGCGGCAGGGCCATTGTTGACGTGAACTGACAAAGAGATGAAGGCTCATGGACCTGACCGGAAAACTGTTGATTGCGATGCCCGGAATGGGCGATCCGCGATTCGACCATTCGGTGGTGTATATGTGCAGCCATGGCGACGATGGCGCCATGGGATTGATCGTGAACAAGCCTTCGGATCTGCGAATCAAGACTTTGCTGGGGCAACTGAACATCGCCTGCCGTATCCCGGTAATCGGAGAGCGCCTTGTGCATTTCGGTGGCCCGGTCGAGATGTCGCGCGGATTTGTCCTGCACAGCGCCGATTATGAGGCCAATCTGCATTCGATGCATATTTCCGCGGATTTCAGCATGACGGCGACGCTGGATGTGCTTGAAGATCTGGCCTCTGGCAGCGGACCACTGAATTCGATGCTGACGCTGGGCTATTCCGGCTGGGGCCCGGGTCAGCTTGAGGACGAAATCGCGATGAACGGCTGGCTGACCACCGAAGCGACGACGAAACTTGTCTTCGACGTGCCTGATGACGAAAAATGGGAAGCTGCCTTGGCGACGCTCGGGGTGGACCCTCTGACGTTGTCCGCCAGCGCAGGCCGGGCCTGATCAGCTGTTGCGTGGTGCGGCGGCGCGGCGCAGCCTGTCGTTGATTGCGGCCCCCAATCCGGTGTTCGGGATCGGAGATACGGCAATGGGTCGACCGGTCTCGTTCAACCTGTGAAGGGCTGCAAAGAGGTTCGCGGCCGCCTCGGTCAGACGTCCTTGGACAGACAGGTTCAGGTCGCAATCCACCGCTCCAAAGCCCAGCAGAACCTCATCCCCGTGACGCGCAGTGGCGTTCAGGCGGACCGGGGCGTCGGGCGCATAATGCGACTGCAACTGCCCCGGAGCGGTCAGCAGATCGCCGGATTGGTGCAGGTGCAGGTGCAGGTTCAGCACGCTTTCGATCCGGTCCAACGCAACGCCGCCAGGACGCAGCAATGTGGGCTCTCCGGCCAGACCGACAATGGTGGATTCCAGCCCCACCGCACAGGGACCGTCGTCCAGAACAGCCGCGATCCTTCCGCCAAGACCGGACCACACATGAGCCGCCGTCGTGGGGCTGATCTGACCCGAGGGATTAGCCGAAGGGGCCGCGACCGGTCCGTCAAAGTCGGCCAGCAGCGCACGCGCCGTCGGATGCGCAGGTACCCGCACGGCCAGAGTGTCCAGCCCGGCGGTCACCAGCGAGGAAACCCCGTGCCCTTCGCGCAACGGCAAAACCAGGGTCAGAGGACCAGGCCAGAAGGCCTGTGCGAGTTGCTCGGCCAGATCCGACCATTGCACAAAGCGCTGGGCCGCTTCGACCGAGGCGACATGGGCGATCAGCGGGTTGAAGCTGGGCCGTCCCTTGGCCTCGTAAATCGATGCGACGGCCTGTCCGTTGCGGGCGTCGCCGCCAAGGCCATAGACCGTTTCGGTCGGAAAAGCGACCAGAAGACCCTGGCGCAAAAAATCGGCAGCCTGCGCGATGCCGCCGGGATCTGCCGTCAATTCCTGTGTGCCGGATGAGATCATATCTGATGACGCCGCGTTTTGGTTGCCTGGAACTTGAGGTAAGGTACGTAATCGGTTCAGGCCCACACGCTTACCGGCGCTTGCATTTGATTCCAAGCCCGCCGATGTATTCTGATCCGTTAGACCCCGAGAGAAATCATGCCATATCGCGCCCCAATCTCAGATTATCAATTTCTGCTGCAACATGTCGTCGGGTTCGACCAGGTCGCCGCCACCGAGACTTTTGCAGATGCCAGCGCCGATGTCGTCACGGCCATCCTGACCGAAGCCGCCAAGATGAGCGAAGAGGTTCTGGCCCCGTTGCAGCGTGCCGGTGATCTGGAACCGGCGCGGCTTGAGAATGGCGTGCTCCGCAGCTCTCCGGGTTATGCCGATGGCTGGAAGGCGATTGCCGAAGGCGGGTGGATCGGGATCAGCGCTGATCCCCAATTTGGCGGAATGGGCCTGCCGATGGCTGTCACCACTGCCGTGAACGAGATGATGAGCGCCGCTTGCCTGTCGCTGCAACTTGCTCCGCTGATGGCGCAGGGCCAGATCGAGGCGTTGGAACACCACGCCAGCGACGAATTGAAGTCACTGTATCTGCCCAAAATGATTTCGGGTGAATGGTCTGCTACCATGAACCTGACCGAAGCTCAGGCCGGATCGGATGTGGGTGCGCTGACCTCGAAGGCTGAGCCAAATGGTGATGGCACATACTCGGTGACCGGGCAGAAGATCTTCATCTCCTGGGGCGACAACGACTTTGCTGAAAATGTCTGCCATCTGGTTCTGGCCCGTCTGCCGGACGGTGTGCCAGGCACCAAGGGCATTTCCTTGTTTCTGGTGCCGAAATACATCCCCGATGCGGATGGCAATCCCGGCGTGGCCAACGACCTGAAGGTTGTTTCCGTCGAACACAAGATGGGGCTGCATGGATCACCCACCTGCGTGATGCAATATGACGGCGCCAAAGGATGGCTTGTGGGTAAGGAACATGGTGGTATGGCGGCCATGTTCACCATGATGAACAACGCCCGCCTGGGCGTGGGTGGCCAAGGTGTGGGCGTTGCAGAAGGCGCCTATCAGCACGCTTTGGCCTATGCGCTGGAACGCAAGCAGGGCAGGACGCCTTCTGGTACGATCATCGATCATGCGGATGTGCGTCGCATGATCATGGATATGCGCGCCGATATCTTTGCAGCTCGGGCGATTCTTCTGGCCAACGCGACCGCGATTGACATGGCGAAAGCCACCGGCGACGCCGATTGGGCCGCGCGGGCCGCGTTGTTGACGCCAATCGGCAAGAACTTTGGGGCCCGGACCGGGATACGCGTGGCCGAAACCGGCGTACAGGTGCATGGCGGCATGGGCTTTGTCGAAGAAACAGGTGCGGCGCAATATTCCCGCGATGTTCGCGTGACCGCGATTTACGAGGGAACCGACGGCATTCAGGCCATGGACCTTGTTGCGCGCAAAATGATGGACGGGGGCGAGGCGGCGTCGAACCTTCTGGACGAGATCGAAGAACAGGCCGAGCACGCGCGTACGACGATGCCCGATCTGGCCGGTCCAGTGTGGGAGGCAACAGAAACCCTGCGCGAGGCAACCGAATGGTTGGTGGCGCAAGACGACATGAACGACCGATTTGCAGGCGCAACGGCCTATCTTCAGGCGTTTGCCCGGGTTCTTGGCGGGCATTATCACCTGTCCGCGGCTCTGGCTGATCCGGAAGGACCACGGGCCAAATTGGCGCGCTACTACATCAACGCCCTGTTGCCCGAGCATTCCGGGCTTCTGGCGCGGGTGCAAAGCGGCGCGGATGACCTCTTTTCGCTCAGCCCCGATGAGTTGGCGGCGTGATGGACGGGGATCGCGTATCGGGGATCAGATATCCGTGGGCGGAACCGCCCGCGCTGGGTGAAGCCGTCGAGGTTGCCGAGGGTGTACTGTGGATGCGCCTGCCTCTTCCGATGGCGCTGGATCACGTCAATATCTACGCGCTGGACGATGGTGAAGGTTGGACGGTGATTGACACCGGGCTGTCGTCGAACAAGACGCGGCGTATCTGGGAAACCCTGATGGGCGGGCCTTTGAAAGGCAAACCGATCACCCGTGTGGTGGTGACGCATCATCATCCTGACCATGTCGGCAATGCCGGGTGGTTTCAGTCGGAACACGGGGCCGAGCTGGTCACAAGCCGCACCTCATGGCTGTTCGCGCGGATGCTGACGCTGGATGTGCAAGAGACATGGCCACAGGAAACGCTTGATTTCTATCGCAGCGCCGGCATGGCGCCCGAGGTTCTGAATGCGCGGATGAAGGATCGTCCGTTCAACTTTGCCGACACGGTTTACCCCATGCCGCTGGGCTTTGCCCGGATCAAGCAGGGCGACGTGATCCGAATGGGAGGGCGCGACTGGGATGTGCATATGGGCAATGGCCACGCGCCGGAACACGCCACTTTCTGGAGCCGTGACGACAATCTGGTGTTGAGCGGCGATCAGATTCTCGGCTCGATCAGTCCCAATCTGGGCGTCTATGCCACGGAACCGATGGCCGATCCGGTTTCAGCGTGGCTGGAAGCCTGCGAGCGGTTGCAGACGCTTGCCCGGCCCGATCATCTGGTTCTGGGCGGGCACAAGCTGCCGTTTTCGGGCCTGCCGCTGAGGATGAAACAGCTGATCGACAACCACCACGGCGCGTTGGACCGCCTGTTGAAGCATCTGGATCAACCCAGAGCGGCCGCGGATTGTTTTCTGCCACTGTTCAAACGCACGATCCGCGAAGGCGAATATGGGCTTGCGCTGGTTGAGGCGGTTGCGCATGTGAATCATCTCTACCACATTGGTGCGGTAACCCGGACGCAACGCGCTGACGGGGCATGGCTGTATCAGCGCAAAGGGTAGAAGAATGCAGGACCAGATCGAAACCTCGGCCGAGGCCGCCGAAGCCGCCGCTTTGCCGCGGTGTCACGAGGTGCACGCGGATCCCAATGCCGAATCCGGAACCAAGGACCTGCCCGAGGGGTTGAAGAAGCCTGTTGCCAACAAAAGCCCGGCGCAATGGGCTTACGAGCGTCTGATCATGTATATCCAGAACTTTGAAAAGACTCTGGACGGCGATCACGAAGTCGCCATGGGCTTTACCGGCGGCGATGCCGGCGTCATGCGAATCGAAGGGATGGGGTATTTCGACCCCGACGTGATCACCTTTTACGGATCTGACGGAACCGGGGCCCGCACGCAATTGGTGCAGCATGTCAGCCAGTTGAACGTGATGCTGCGCGCCTTGCCCAAATCGGTCGAGGACAAACCCGCCAACCGCATCGGTTTCCGTCTGGCGGCGGATCTGGAAGACAGCTGACTTGCAATTCACGCTTGCGCGCCTTTGAATGACTGCATCAGTCCGGAGGCGCACACGTGACAAGGTTTTTTCAAGCAGTAACACATGCCTATGCAGGTGCCTGGGAACGGCGCCGGGTCTTTGTGCCAATCTATATCGCTGTGCGCTTGCTGCTGGTGGCGCTGATCGCGCCGGGTGTGGCTGTGGCTGTCAATCTGGCGGTCTCTCTGTCAAATCAGACCGCTCTGACCGATCAGGACATTGCGATGTTCCTGCTGTCTCCGGCAGGGTTCATCGCGGGTGTTGCGGTGCTCAGTCTGTTCTTGCTGGCCGAGGTGCTTGTGTTCGCGGTCATGGCCGGGTCCTTGCGTATGGGAGAAAACGACCCCTGGCGCGCAGGCAGCGCGGCACTGGCACTGAACCTGTCCCGCTTTCCGGCGCTGTTCGGATTTGCCGTTCGGTTCATCCTGCGCGTTCTGCTGCTCGCCTTGCCGTTTGTGGCCATCGCGGGGTTGATCGCATGGTGGACGCTGACGGAATATGACATCAATTATTACCTGACATTCCACCCTCCGGCCTTTCAGGTGGCCGTGGTTCTGATCGGGCTTGTCGTTCTTGCATTGGCATGGGTGTTGATCCGCCGACTGTCGGGATGGGCGCTGGCGTTGCATCTGGTCCTGTTCGAGGGGGCCTCACCACGCGGAGCATTCGCGAAAAGCGAACAAAAGATGGAAGGCAAGCGAGGGCGTTTGAAGATCGAGCTTGCCCTTTGGCTGGGACTGCGGCTTTTGATTGCGGCTCTGATTGCGGCGGTGGCCAGTCTGTTGTTTGCGGTTGTGCCCTTGCAGGAAGGCGGCAGCCTCAGACTGGCATTGATCCTCAGCCTGATCATTGCGGGGCTTTGGTCCCTGGCGGGGTTGGTTCTGGCGGCCACGGCGCTGGGCGCATTGGCGGTCTTGCTGGACGGTTTCTTTGAAGCTGAGACCAAGGACGTTCCCCATCCCGAACCCCGAAGGATCCGCGTGCCGGTTCTTGTGACTGTCGTGGCGGCCTTGGCCGCGTTGGGCGTGGGCTTCTGGCTTGGGCAAAGCTTACTGGAACGCGTGCAGGCGCCGGATCAAGCCGAGGTCATCGGCCATAGGGGCGCTGCGGCTTTGCGACCTGAAAACACAATGGCCTCGGTCCTGAAAGCGATAGAAGATGGTGCGGACTGGGTTGAGATAGACGTTCAGGAAACGGCGGACGATGTGGTTGTCGTGGCCCATGACAGCGATTTCATGAAATTGGCCGGCGTCAACCTGAAGGTCTGGGATGCGACCATGCAGGATGTGGCTGATATCGACATCGGAAGCTGGTTCGGACCGGAATACGCCGCAGAGCGGACCCCGACCCTGCGAGAGGTACTGGAAGCGGCCAAAGGTAAGTCGAAGGTTCTTATCGAGCTGAAATATTATGGTCACGACGTCGATCTGGAAAATCGGGTGATCGGCCTTGTCGAAGAACTTGGGATGCAGAACGACGTTGCCACCATGTCGCTGAAATACCCGGCCGTGCAAAAGATGGAAAAGTTGCGGCCCGATTGGCGCTCTGGTGTGCTGGCGGCCACGGCCATTGGAGATCTGTCGGGGCTGGAAGGCGAATTTGTCGCCGTCAATGCAGGCATGGTGACACCCGGGCTGATCCGCAAGGTGCAGGACGCGGGCAAGGATATCTACGTCTGGACGGTGAATGATCCGTTGCAGATGTCCAGAATGGCCTCGATGGGGGTGGATGGTCTGATCACTGACCGTCCGGCCATGGCCAATGAGGTTTTACGTGTACGCGCTGAAATGGGGCCGGGCGAGCGGCTGTTGCTGTGGCTGGCCACTACGTTCGGATTGCAGGTCGATACAGAGGCGATGCGCGATGAAAGCCCTTGAACTGGCGCTGATTCTGGCCATGCTGCCGCTGTCGGCATGGGCGCAGGATCTGATGCGCGGAATTGAAATGCCGGGCCACCGCGCCCTGATCGAGCAAAGCGAGGGCGCCGAACTAACGTCGTTTGAAACCGATGGCTGTTCGGGCGGGTTGTCAGCCAGTTGGCGCTGGGTGGCAAAGCAGTTCCCACAAGTTGGCGAGCTGTATCAAGAGCACCCCCCGTGGGAGTACTGCTGCGTGACCCATGACCGGGCTTATCACAATGCAGGAGGAGCGGAGACGGTCGAGGAAAGCTTTGACGCACGTCTGGCTGCGGATGACGCCTTGCACGCCTGTGTGGTAGAGCACGGAGACCGCCATGCAGAAGATTATGCCGACCGGTACGACATGACACCTGACCAGATTCGCAGCGTGCACGCGATAACTGCGGATGCAATGTATGGGGCGGTGCGATTCGGTGGCGGGCCGTGCAGCGGCCTGCCCTGGCGGTGGGGGTTCGGGTATCCCGGCTGCTCGGTTCTCAAGTAAGCGCATCTTGCGTGTGAAAGACGTGGTGACAGGCGTTGTGTTTTCTATTATCCAACAGATCAAACACGCGAATTGGGAATCTGAGACTCATGGCTGAATACAAGCACGGCGAAATGGACATCACGGTCCAAACCAAGACATTCAATGGTTTCATCAAAGCCACCACGTGGTGTGTGGTCGCCATTGCCTTTCTGTGCCTGTTCCTGGCGGTATTCGCCTCCTAATCGTTTCGGGGGCTGACTTGCTCAGGATATTGATTGCCTGCTTTCTGGCAGCGACAGTGGCGGGTTGCGCCAATTCAAGCCGTCCGCAGGCGGATCGGAACGAAATCGTGTCCCGGTCCTACCGTGATCCGGGGCCATCGACGCTGACGCTGTACACGATGATCAGCACCCGCACCGGATCGGGCGCACATACGTCGCTGATGATTTCGGGCAGCGAGAGGGTGATCTTTGACCCTGCCGGTTCGTTCCGGGCGGATGTGGTTCCGGTGAATGATGATGTGCTTTACGGCATTACCCCGGCGGTCGAGCGGGCCTATCGCAGCTCGCACGCGCGCGAGACGCATTATGCCCGCATACAGACCATCCAGGTGAGCCCGCAACAGGCTGAAATCGCCTTGCAACTGGCAAAGCAATCCGGTCCGGTCGCCGGCGCGTTCTGCACCAATGCGACATCGCAACTTTTGAAACAGGTGCCGGGGTTCGAGCAGATCGATGTGACGTTCTATCCGGTGAAATTGTCGGAGCAGTTCGCGCAGATTCCGGGCGTCGTGACCGAAGAATACCGGGAAAATGACGATGCGGATCTGCAAAAAGGTTTGGCGGCAAACAATGCGCGTCTCAACCAGCTGAACGCTTCCTCAACTCAGTAGATACAGCAGACCATAGAGCGTGGCGGCCCCGGAAAAGATGGCCGCTATCACGTTTTTGCTGATCACTCCGACCGCCAGGGCAACGGCTGCCGCCGACATACGGGGCAGATCAGGCTGCCCTTCGGTGGCAGAGGGCCAAACGACCAGCGGTGCGATCAATGCGGGAAGGATGGCCACCGCTGTATATCGCAGGTGACGCAGCAGCCAAGGCGGCATCGGGCGATCACCCACAAAACCGATAAAGACAAAGCGCAGCGCATAGCTGCCGATGGCAAGCCCGATGATAATGGTCCAGATGGTGACGGAAGCGGGCTGTGTCATTGTCGCGTCTTTCTGCGTTCGAGGATCAGTTCCGCTTGTGCTCCGGCAACCATTCCAGCGCATCCGGCGATAAGCAGACCCAGATTGAACGGGATTATGACGGTCAACAACGATACCGTGATGGCCACAAGGGCCGCGACCACATGTGCAAAGGTCCGCATCATCGGCCCTATCATGGCCAGAAAGGTGATCGGCAAGGCAAAATCCAGCGCCCAGCTTTCCGGTATTTGCGCACCCAGCACCGCGCCCAGATAAGTGCTCAGAATCCAAAGCGGTGTGATCGGCGTGACAGAGCCCACGAAATAGGCCATGCGTTGTGGCACTGACAGGTCGGGCTCTTTCTCGAACCGCACGATCGAGCAGGCATAAGATTGATCCACGGTTAGATATGCCGCAAAGGCACGCTGCCACATGGGCGCGGAACCCAGGTAAGGTGTCAGTGATGCGGAATACATCGCCATACGCAGATTCACGGCCAGCGCCGAGATTATGATGATCACGGTCGGGGTGTTGTCCTGCAACAATTGCAACGCCGCGAATTGCGCGGCACCTGCAAAAACGGTCGATGTAAAGGCCATCGTCTGGACAAGGGTCAACCCGGCTTCGGTCGCAAAAACACCAAACAGAAGGCCAAAGGGCACGGCGACGAAGATAAACGGCGTCCCGTCCCGAAAACCTTTCCAGAAGTATGACTTGGATGTGGCAGAGGCCATGGCTAAATCCTATGGTAATTCATGCAGCAGTAACTGTCTTGGGAAGGGGTTGCAATTGGCCACGGAATTCGATCTGTCGGACTATCTTATCGCCCCTGATCCGGGTGCGATGCGCCTGACCCGAGCGGTTGAGGGTGTGGACCAGAACGGTGAAATCAGCCAGATATCTGTGGTCGAGGAACGCCCGCTGACGATCTTCCTCAACTCGCAGGAAATCGTGACGGCGATGACGATTGGCGATTATCCCGAATATCTTGCGCTGGGCTTTCTGCGCAATCAGGGGATGCTGCTGTCGGATGACGAAATCACGCGCGTGGAATATGACGACGATCTTGAAACCTTGATCGTCCGAACCGCGCGCGAAACATCGTATGAGGACAAGCTGAAGAAAAAGACCCGCACCAGCGGGTGTGCCGTGGGTACTGTGTTTGGCGACATGATGGAGGGGCTAGAAGACGTGCAGCTACCGCAGGTTCAGGTGCGCACCTCGTGGCTGTATGATCTGGCCTCGAAGATCAACCGCACTCCGTCGCTGTACCTCGAAGCCGGAGCGATTCACGGCACGGTCCTGTGCCGTGAAAACCGCCCGCTGGTCTATATGGAGGACGTGGGCCGTCATAATGCCGTCGACAAGATTGCCGGCTGGATGTTGTCCGAGAATGAGGCGGCGGAGGACAAGATCCTCTATACCACCGGTCGCCTGACATCCGAGATGGTGATCAAAACGGCGATGATGGGAATCCCCGTTTTGGCCTCCCGCTCGGGCTTCACCGCCTGGGGCGTCGAGATCGCGCGCGAGGTCGGGCTGACGCTGATCGGGCGGATGCGCGGCCAGCGCTTTGTCTGCCTGTCGGGTGAGGATCGCCTGCTGCGCGACGTGGACCCGTCAACCGTTGCTGTCGAAGACAGGAAACACCGCCGGAAAAGTGCAGGATGATTTTGGAAACCCTTAGACTTTTTTTCCTTTTTGTCGTTGCAGTCAGTATCTTGCCGCTGAGCATTCTTGCTGCGCGAAACTACGCACGCAGCAAACGGGCAATCGTAGAGGGCATGGCACGGTTGGACGAAGAAACTCTGGATCGATTGGGGTGGGAGGCAAGAGATTACATCGGCACATTCGACCTGTTTGCCCCCTTCCGGATGGGATGGGCAGCTTGGGGATTGGCGGTGCAAAAACAAAGCGCCGTATTGCAACGTATCCTTCTTCAAGGTTTGCCAGACTCAGTCGTTTTGCCAGATGAAATCAGACGATCACTTCGCAGGTATCGGTGCTTTTTCTGGTTGTTTTTCGCGCCTGTGGCGGTTTTGGTGCTCTTTTTCGCTTTCATTCGCTTGAGCCATGTTTTGGCCGACTTTTCCGGACTTCCTGTGAGCCTGTGTTTCATTTTGCTGGGTGCGGGTAGTGGGGTTTGGATTTTCACACCGCTGGAGAAATTCCAAAAATGGCCGGAAATCGAGGACCCATCATGACGAAACCGCTTGGCGTCATTCTTGCAGGCGGGCAGGCCACCCGTATGGGCGGCGGCGACAAGGGCCTGTTGCAGATCGGGGGGCAGAGCCTGCTGTCCCATGTGGTTGACCGTTTGTCCCCACAGGTAAGTGGGCTGGCGTTGAACGCGAATGGCGACCCTGAGCGCTTCGCTGATCTGGGCCTGCCCGTCCTGCCTGACACGATCGAAGGGTTCGCTGGGCCTCTGGCCGGTGTGCTGGCCGGGCTCGACTGGGCGGCAGAGCAGGGGGCGGACAGCATCGTGACAGCTGCCGCGGATACGCCATTTTTCCCGCGCGATCTGGTTACGCGACTGACGCAGGCTGCGGAAGGGCAGGTACACCCGTTGGTCTTGGCCACCACGCCGCGTTCGGGCGACGAGGCGCTGAAATCCGGTGGCGGCAAGCGAGTCAACCGACACCCGACATTCGGGCTTTGGCCCGTGGCCCTGCGCGATGATCTGCGGGCGGCGCTGATGGACGGGTTGCGCAAGGTGGTGCTGTGGACCGACAAACATGAAGGACGCGAGGCATTGTTCAGCGCCGACCCGTTTGATCCGTTTTTCAACGTCAACACGCCTGAAGAATTGGATCGTGCCCGAACACTGTTGGAGCAGGCATGAGGGTCTATGGTGTCACGGGCTGGAAGAATGCCGGCAAAACCGGGCTGATGGAACGGCTGGTGGCCGAGATCACCAGCCGGGGCTTTACGGTCTCTACGGTCAAGCACGCGCATCACAGCGTCGATGTGGATCAGCCGGGCACGGACAGTCACCGGCACCGCGTTGCGGGGGCCAGCGAGGTGCTGCTTGCCTCGGGGCAACGCATTGCTTTGATGCAGGAATTGCGGGGCGCGCCTGAACCGCCGCTGGCCGAGCTTCTGGCGCGGCTCTCGCCGGTCGATCTGGTGTTGGTCGAAGGCTTCAAGCGCGAGGACCACCCCAAGATCGAAGCGTATCGCGCCGCGGCGGGCCATGCGCTGATGGCACCGGAAAATGGCACCATCCGCGCGGTGGCCAGCGACACTCCGCTGGATCTGGACCGCCCGGTCTATGATCTGGACTATACCGTCGGGATTGCTGACTTCATCCTGAAAGAGGTCGGTTTGTGAGTCTGTTCCAGACCTTTGCAATGGTGGATTGGTCTGGCGGAAACGACACCGGGCCGACCCCGCGCAAGGATGCGATCTGGGCCTGCATTGTACGAAACGGAAAAGCGCTTGACCCCGAATACCTGCGCAACAGGCAGATAGCCGAGCAGAGGTTGGATGCTCTGATCCGCGCCGAACTGAAGGCCGGTCGCCGCCTGCTTCTTGGGTTCGATTTTCCTTTTGGATATCCATGCGGCTTCGCGCGGGCGATGACCGGAACGGACGATCCGCTGGCGTTGTGGGATTGGTTCGACCAACATGTCGAGGATTCCCCGAAGGCCAACAACCGCTTTGATCTGGCGGGTCGGATCAACCTTCAGTTTGGCGGCCGTGGCCCGTTCTGGATGAATGGACTGCGCCGAGATATTGACGGCCTGCCGCGTACTAAATCGGACTATTCAAACCCGTTCCCGAACCGTCGTGTCGTTGAGACTCTGGCAAAAGGAAGCTTCACCTGCTGGCAGATGGCAGGGGCAGGCGCGGTTGGCGGCCAAGTCATGATGGGGCTGCCGATTCTGAACCGGCTTCGCCGCCGGTTTGCCGGGCAAATCTCGGTCTGGCCGTACGAGCCGCTGGATAAACCTGTTGCCTTCGTGGAAATCTGGCCGTCTTTAACCCTTGGCGCGGTACCGGATGGGCGGATCAAGGATGCCTGGCAGGTTAAACAGGTCGCCTTGACTCTGTCGCGTTTGACAGAGCAGGAGTTGGATGCGCAATTGAACATCTCAGCGGCAGAGGAAGGTTGGATATTGGGTGTGCCTCAGGACAAGCCGAACATAGCCCCGCCCCCGTTGCGGAACGATTGCTTCGCGTTGCCCGCCGGGGTCAACTGGACACCGGTGGATGAGGCGCTGGCCTGTTTGCGTGACAGGCTGCACCCGATTACCGCATCTGAGACGATGGCGCTGACCAAGGCATGCGGGCGCGTTCTGGCTGGGGATGTGGTCGCCCGACGTTCGAACCCGCCGCAACCGAATACGGCCGTGGATGGGTACGGGTTTGCCGGTCCCGTCGCTGATGGCCCACAGATCATGCCATTGATTGACGGGCGCGCGGCGGCAGGGATCCCGTTCGACGGTGACGTGCCTGAAGGTCGGGCCTTGCGCGTGCTGACGGGGGCGGCGCTGCCTGCCGGTGTCGACACGGTCATTCTGGAAGAGGATGTCACGGTCAACGACGGCCACATTGCCTTCCACGGCCCGCTGAAAAAAGGCGCCAACACACGGCGCGCGGGAGAAGATGTGACCGCAGGCGATATCGCCCTTCCTGCCGGGCGCAGGCTGACCCCTGCCGATCTTGCGCTGCTGTCTGCCGTGGGGATCGCCGAAGTCAACGTGCGCAAACCGCTTCGCGTGGCCGTGGTCTCTACGGGTGATGAATTGGTCGAAGCCGGAGAGAGCGCTGGTCCGGGTCAGATTTTCGACGCCAATCGCCCGATGCTGCTGTCATTGATCGAACGTATGGGGTTCGTACCCGTGGATATGGGGCGTGTTTCGGATGATCGGGACGCCTTGCGGAATCGATTGGATCAGGCCGCGGAACAGGCGGATGTGATTTTGACCAGTGGTGGCGCGTCAGCGGGTGACGAAGACCATGTTTCGGCGCTGTTGCGTCAGGCCGGAGCGATGCAGCACTGGCGCATTGCGTTGAAACCCGGGCGGCCGCTGGCTTTGGGTTTGTGGTCTGGCGTGCCGGTGTTTGGCCTGCCCGGAAATCCGGTTGCCGCCATGGTCTGTACATTGATTTTCGCGCGTCCGGCTTTGGGGCTGATGTCCGGCGAAGGCTGGGCTGAACCGCAAGGTTTCGAAGTGCCTGCCGCCTTTGAAAAGCGCAAGAAGCCCGGTCGCCGGGAATATCTGCGAGCAAGAATGCGGGATGGGCGGGCCGAGGTTTTCCACTCGGAAGGATCAGGCCGGATCAGTGGCCTCAGCTGGGCTGAAGGGTTGGTCGAAATCGAGGACGGTGCGCGCCATGTCAAACCGGGCGATATGGTCCGGTTCCTTCCGTATGGAAGTTTCGGGTTGTGACGGTCACGATTTCAAGAGGGTTCGCCAATCAGGAACGCGCGCAAACGGCGGCACTGTTCTGGCAGGCATTTGCGGCAAAACTGGGCAAAGTCATGGGGCCGGACGAAAAAGGATTGGCTTTCTTTGAAATCGCATTGAACCCGGATTTCGCGCTGGTTGCACGGGATAAAACGGGCCGGATACTGGGTCTGGCAGGTTTCAAGACACGTGACGGCTCTTTTGCGGGGGGCAATATGTCTGGTCTGGCGCAGGTCTATGGTTGGTTCGGGGCGACCTGGCGCGCGTCGGTTCTGAGCGTGCTGGAGCGCGAATTGAAACCGGGCGTGTTCCAGATGGATGGTATTTTTGTCGCTGCCGAGGCGCGCGGCAAAGGAGTGGGCACGGCATTGCTGAATGCCATCAAGTCCGAGGCCCGCAACCGCAACATGTCAGAGGTTCAGCTTGATGTCATCGACACGAACCCCCGCGCCCGCAGCCTTTACGAGCGCGAGGGATTCCAGCCCATGGGTCAAGAAAAAACCGGACCGCTGAAGTATCTGTTCAATTTCAGCAGCGCGACCAAAATGTCGTGGATTGTCGGGCCGGATTAATCAAACGTGCCCGCCACGCGACCCAGCAACATGAACGCGCGGGCCGTTCGGGTTTCACCCAGTTCACTCAGTTCCGCATCGCTTGCCGTGGGTTCGAACTCGGCCATCATCTTGTCAAACCGACGCAGGAAATGGTGCGCGGCGTCGCGGAAAATCGGATCCTGTTTCATCCGGGCTGCCGTCAGCGCAAGTGAGGATCTGTCGCGCACGCCCCCCAGCGCCGCCACGGCGCGCCCGCGTGTGCCCTGGGCGAACTGGCGCCAGATTTCTGGCCGGGCCTTGTCGGGCCGCAGGTCATCCATGTAGATGCCTTCCTGGCTGAGCAGCGTCAGTACATCCTGCGAAGCTTGCACAAGCTGTGCCGTCTTGCGGTCCTTCAATGCAACACGCAGCGCATTGAAACCCTCGGTGTCATCCTGCGTTTCGGGGAAGTTCAGGGCGCGGATGAAAACCTCGGTACTCAGCGGCGGTGTGATCTCTTCCGCAGGTGTGCCCAGTTCCAACGAGGTCTGGTCGTCCTGAGAGGAACTCTGCGCGGCCGTGGCAGAACGCGCCGTGCGTTTGGTCGAGAACGTTGCCAGGGCGTCTTCGGTTTTCCGTGTGGCCGCAGCGATTTCATCCAGCTTTTTGGTCACCGCAGGTTCATAGGTGCTGGAGGCGCGCTGCTGCTGCGCCACATAGGTCTGCCGGATCGCGTCGATTGCCGTTTGCAACCGCGCACTTTCCTCTCGCATCACCCGGCTGGCGCGCATCGCGGTGGCCGCAACCCAGATCATCGCCACGGGCATGAACACGGCCAGAAAGGCGACGACAAAGCCACCGTTCTGCCCCTGACCGGGCAGCACGAGAAAGACGACCGACACCACCAGCCAGATCAGGCTGAGCACCAGTGCGGCAATCTCGATTTCGGTGACAGCCGGAGTTTTCGGGCGATCATAGATGCCCAGCGACGTCGGCTTTTCGGTTTCCGGGTCAGGTTTTGGCCCCGACATTACATGCGCTCCGGTCAGGCGTACTCGATACTCAGGATTTCGTAAGAGCGCACGCCGCCGGGTGTGCGCACTTCGACACTGTCCCCTTCATCTTTGCCGATCAGGGCGCGGGCGATGGGGGATTTGATGTTCAGCAGGCCGTTTTCGATATTGGCCTCGTATTCACCGACGATCTGCCAGGTCTTTTCTTCATCGGTATCTTCGTCGACCAATGTGACTTTTGCGCCAAATTTGACCGCACCCGACAATTTTGCCGGGTCGATGACATCAGCCAGCGACAGAATACCTTCCAGTTCCTTGATGCGACCTTCGATGAAGCCCTGTTTTTCACGGGCAGAATGATATTCGGCGTTTTCCTTCAGGTCGCCCAGCTCGCGCGCCGAGGCGATGGCTTCGATGATCGCCGGACGTTCAACGGATTTGAGGTTCTTCAGCTCAGCCTCGAGCGCGGCATTGCCCGCAGGCGTCATCGGGATCTTTTCCATACTCTCTACGTCCACGCATAAATTGAGTCGCCCCGCCGCACAGGAGCGTCGGGGCGAATGTTAGATTGGCAGTTACCTGACCCAAATGCCACGTGAATTGCAAGAGGTGACAGCGTCAGCAGCGATCAATTCGCGACTTCGCGCCGTTTTGATTTGGGGTGGGGCCTGTGCCGATGATCGGGATGCCGCGACCTGCGCCAACGCTGTGATGGGGTGCAAAGCCAAATCATCTCAATCATATTGCACCACTTCGAACTCGATCCCGTTGTCATCACGGAAATAGAACCGGCGCCCTGGTTCGTAATCGGCATGGTTGTGGGGCTCGAATCCTGCCTTGCGAACCTTGTCTTCGGTGGCATCGATGTCTTCGACCAGAACACCCACGTGGTTCAGCCCGCCGATTACATCATAGCTGCTTTCATCCGACTGCTTCGGGTCGTCAGGTTTGTACAGTGCCAGATACGTATGGGCCGAACCGACATGCACGGTGTATCCGCCGGCAATTGCGGGGCCTTCCCAACGGGTTTTCCAGCCAAAGACCTTTTGCATCCAATTGGCCGAGGCCTTCGGGTCGCGGACAGTGAAGTTGGTGTGTTCAAGCGTCGCCATCATGGGATCTCCTGTGTTTTTTGGCTTGTCCCGACTCAGCGTAATTTCTAAACCTAACTTTAGGTCAAGGAATTTTTCATGAGGGTTTGATGGCGGCATCAGAGGGGCTGGCGATTGGCGCATTGGCCCGGCGCACAGGTCTGGCCGTGTCGGCCATTCGGTATTACGAAGCGCAGGGTCTGATTTCGCCCTGGCGCAACGCGGGCGGACAGCGGCGCTATCAGCGGGCCGATATTCGGCGGCTGAGCTTTGTCATGATTGCGCAGCAGTTCGGCCTGACGCTGCCGGAAATCCGGCGGGTGCTGTCGGGCCTGCCCGGAAACCGCACGCCGACGCCTCAGGACTGGAAGGCGATCAGCGTACAGCTGAGGGCCCATCTGGATCAGCGAATCGACACCCTAAAGCGGTTGCGCGACAATCTGGATGGCTGCATCGGATGCGGGTGTCTGAGCCTGCCGAAATGCGCGCTCTACAACCCCGATGACCGGGCAAAATCGCATGGTAGCGGTCCCAGGTACCTGATGGGGGATGCACCAGAGGGGTGATGTGTCGAATAGCGCCCTTGTTACGCCGTGTTTCGATTGACCAATGTCTTTCCGACCATGTAATCAGCCGTGAAACAAAATTGCGCAGATCATGCGGTGACAGCGCCAATTCGGAAAGTTAGCTAGGGAGCCCGCGATGGCCGAGATTGAACGCGAAGCGATGGAATACGATGTGGTGATCGTGGGTGCAGGTCCTGCAGGCCTGTCGGCGGCCATCCGTCTGAAACAGCTGGATGCCGACCTGAACGTCGTCGTTCTGGAAAAAGGGTCTGAGGTTGGCGCGCATATCCTGTCGGGCGCGGTTCTAGATCCCTGTGGTCTGGGCGCGCTGATCCCGGACTGGAAGGAAAAAGGCGCGCCGCTGAATGTGCCCGTGAAGGACGACAAGTTCTACATGCTGGGAGAAGCAGGCCAGGTCCGTATCCCGAACTTCCCGATGCCGCCGCTGATGCACAACCACGGCAACTACATCGTCTCGATGGGCAATGTGTGCCGCTGGATGGCGGAACAGGCCGAAGAACTGGGTGTCGAGATTTTTCCGGGCATGGCGTGCTCGGAAATGGTCTATGGCGACAATGGCGAAGTCAAAGGCGTGGTAGCAGGCGTTTTTGGCCTTGAGGCAGACGGTTCCTATGGCCCCAACACCGAACCGGGGATGGAGTTGCACGGCAAATATGTCTTCTTGTCAGAAGGAGTGCGCGGGTCGCTGTCCAAGGAAGTGATCGCCAAATACGACCTGTCTGCCGGCAAAGAGCCGCAGAAATATGGTGTCGGCATGAAAGAGATCTGGGAGATCGACCCTGCCAAGCACAAGGAAGGCAGCGTGACGCACACGATGGGCTGGCCTTTGGGCAGCAACGCAGGCGGCGGATCCTTCATCTATCACCTTGAGAACAATCAGGTTTACGTCGGTTTCGTGGTTCACCTGAACTATAAGAACCCGTATCTGTACCCCTATATGGAGTTCCAGCGTTTCAAGCACCATCCCATGGTGGCCGATCTGCTGAAAGGCGGCAAGCGCGTGGCTTACGGCGCCCGTGCGATTACGGAAGGCGGCTATCAGTCGATGCCGAAACTGGTCGCGCCGGGCGTGGCGCTGTTGGGCTGTTCGGCAGGCATGGTCAACGTGCCGCGCATCAAAGGCAACCACAACGCGATGCTGTCGGGCAAAGCTGCGGCCGAGGCTGCTTTCGAAGCGATCAAGGCCGAGCGTTCGGGCGATGAGCTGACGGCTTACGAGACCGAAGTTCGCAATGGCGCGATTGGCTCCGACCTGAAGAAGGTTCGTAATGTCAAGCCGATGTGGTCGAAATGGGGTCTGACCGCCAGCCTGATGTTGGGTGGTCTGGACATGTGGACCAACACGTTTGGCTTTTCGCTGTTTGGCACGTTGGGCCATGGCAAGAACGACGCGGAATCGACCGAGGATGCCAGCAAGCACCAGCCAATCGATTACCCAAAGCCGGATGGAACGCTGTCTTTCGATCGTCTGACGAATGTCTCGTTCGCAGCGACAAACCACGAGGAAAGCCAGCCCTGCCACCTGCGTCTGGCCGATCCCGAGATCCCCGTGAAGGTCAACCTGCCCAAATACGACGAGCCGGCGCAGCGGTATTGCCCTGCGGGCGTGTATGAAGTGGTCGAGGATGAGGGCGGCCCGCGATTCGTCATCAACTTCCAGAACTGCGTTCACTGCAAAACCTGCGACATCAAGGATCCCAGCCAGAACATCACCTGGACCACACCGCAGGGCGGCGACGGTCCAAACTATCCGAACATGTAAGCAAAAAACGGGCAATGGCGGCGCTGTGAAGGCTCTGCCATTGCCTCTTGCCTGCCGAAGCCCTAGCTTACCCCTCAGTCAACGATAGCAAGGCAGGATTTCGGTGTTTTCCCTGGTTCGTCGCGCGGCTTTGTCCGTGCTGTTCATGTCGTCGGTCGCAGTTCCGGCCTTTTCGGAAACGGGCGCCGGGTCTTATCTGGCCGGGCGGCAGGCGATTTACGAAAACGACTATTCTGCCGCTGAAAGATATTACGCTCAGGCCCTCAGGTTTGATCCCCAAAATGCGCTGTTGCAGGAAAGCGTTGTCGTTGCACGCATCGCTTTGGGGGAAGTGGCGCGCGCGCTGCCGATCGCCCAGCAGATCGAGGAAGCCAACCTTCCCAGCCAGGCAGCGCGTATGGTGATTTCGGCCAATCTGATCGCCGATGGGAAATTTGACGACCTGCTGGCCCGGGACCCTGAAACACAGGGAGTTGGCCCCCTTGTTGACGGCCTGATGATCGCCTGGGCCCATCTGGGACAGGGTGAGATGACCAAGGCGATGGAACAGTTCGATTCTGTCGCCACACAGGATGGCCTCAGGGAATTCGCGCTTTACCACAAGGCGATGGCATTGGCGTCTATCGGTGATTTCGAAGGCGCAGAGGCGATACTTGCCGACAATGATGGAACGGTTGCCCGGTTCTCTCGTCGTGCTGCTTTGGCCCGCACCGAGATTCTGTCGCAGCTGGATCGCAACGAAGACGCCATTCAGTTTCTGGACGATGTGTTTGTAGCGGGCAGTGACCCGACCATCGAGGCGTATTTGAGGCAGTTGGCGGCGGGTGAAACACTGCCGTTCACCCACGTCCGATCCGCTCAGGACGGCATGGCCGAGATTTTTTTTACCGTCAGTGCCGCATTGAACAGCGAAGCTTCGGCCGATTACGTTCTGCTGTACGCACGCTTGGCCAGTTTTCTGCGCCCCGATCATGTGGATGCCATTTTGCTGAGCGCGGATCTGCTGGACAACTTGCAGCAATATGATCTGGCGGTTGAGGCATACCGCCTGGTCCCGGCGGACAGCAACGATCACCATGCGGCCGAATTGGGCCGGGCCGAAGTTCTGGACCGTTCGGGAAAAACCGATGCGGCCGTCGAGGTGTTGCAGAACCTGGCTGCGCAAGATCCTGATTTTCCGGGTGTGCATGTCGCTTTGGCAGACTTGCAGCGCCGACAGGAAAACTATGCCGCTGCCGTGGCCTCTTATGACACTGCGATCGCGCTGACGGATAGCGCGGCGGGTGGGAATTGGTTCCTGCATTATGCTCGTGGAATCAGTCATGAAAGGCTGAAGCAATGGGACCAGGCCGAAGCTGATTTCCGTCGGGCGCTGGAACTGAACCCGGATCAGCCTCAGGTTCTGAATTACCTGGGGTATTCGCTGGTTGAGCGCAAAGAAAAGCTGGATGAAGCATTGGATATGATCGAGCGCGCAGTAGCTGCGCGTCCGGACAGTGGCTATATCGTGGACAGTCTGGGCTGGGTACTTTTCCGTCTGGGGCGTTACGATGAGGCCGTCGAACACATGGAACGTGCGGTTGAGCTGATGCCGGTGGATCCGGTGGTCAACGATCATCTGGGTGACGTCTACTGGGCTGTCGGCCGCGCGCGCGAGGCCGAGTTTCAGTGGAGCCGCGCCTTGTCCTTCATCGACCCGGAAGACACGGACGGCGAAGCCGATCCGGATCGAATCCGGCGCAAGATCGAAGTCGGGCTGGATGCCGTTCTGGCCGAAGAAGGTTCGGAGCCATTGAAAGTCGCCAATGGAAATTAAGGCGTTTGCGCCCGCCAAGATCAACCTGACCCTTCATGTGACTGGCCGTCGAGACGATGGCTATCACCTGTTGGATTCGCTGGTTGTATTCGCCGATCTGGGTGATCGGCTGACATTCACCCCCGGTCCCGAATTGTCCATGGATGTGCGCGGCGAGTTTGCCGACGGAGTCCCCACGGACAGCCGAAATCTGGTCTGGAAGGCGGCAGAAGCTGTCGGCTGGACCGGTCATATTCAACTGACCAAGTCCCTGCCCCATGGGGCGGGCATTGGCGGAGGGTCGTCTGATGCTGCGGCCACGCTTGGGGCCCTGGCAGATCAGGGCCACGACCTCCCGCAGGGCCTGCCGTTGTCATTGGGGGCGGATGTCCCCGTCTGCCTGGAAGGTCGGGCGATCAGAATGCAGGGCATTGGCGATCGTTTGACGGCGGTGAACCTTCCGCACCTGCCCGCCCTTTTGGTCAACCCGAATGTACAGGTGCCCACCGGTGCCGTTTTCAACGCGCTGGCGTCCAGAGACAACCCGCCAATGCCTGAAAGCACACCTGAGTTTGAAAGTGCCGATGAGTGCGCCCAGTGGCTGCGCAATCAGCGCAACGATCTGCAAGTGCCCGCCATGAACGTCGCACCTGAGATCGATCAGGTGTTGGACGAGTTGACGATGACCAATCGCGCGCTCGTGGTGCGCATGTCAGGGTCAGGATCAACCTGTTTTGCGCTGTATCCGACGATGAAAGACGCGCATTTCGCGGCCTATGAGATCGGCGCAGCCCATCCTGATTGGTGGTGCCGCGCCACGCAGCTCAATTGAGACGTGAAACCACGTAATCGGCCAATTCGCGCAACAGGCTGCGAATCTCATGATCCGGCAGTACCTCCAGCGACGCCTTGGCTTTGTTGGCCCAGCCCAAAGCGTCTTGCCGGGTTTCTTCCAGCGTGGCGTATTTGTTCATCAGACCCAGCGCTTGATCCAGATCCCCATCCTGTTGGCGGCCCTTTTCGATCGCACGCTCCCAGAAGGCGCGTTCTTCCGGCGTGGATTGCGCCACGGCTTTGATGACGGGCAGGGTCAGTTTCCGTTCACGGAAGTCATCGCCAACATTCTTCCCGGTCGCTTTGCTGTCGCCCTGATAATCCAGCAGGTCATCGGCAATCTGGAACGCGATGCCCAGTGAATCGCCATAGTCGAAAAGCGCTTTGACCTGCTCTTCCGAGGCACCTGCGATCACGCCGCCCACTTCGGTCGCGGCTGAAAACAATGCAGCCGTCTTGCCGCGTACGACCTGAAGATAAACGTTTTCATCCGTACGCAGATCGGTTGCGGCCGTCATTTGCAGCACTTCGCCTTCGGCAATGGTTGCAGAGGCATTGGCCAGGATATCCAGAACGCGCAGCGAGCCCGTTTCCACCATCAGCTGGAAACTGCGTGAAAACAGGTAATCGCCAACCAGAACGCTGGATTTGTTGTCCCAAAGCAGATTGGCGGTCGGGCGGCCCCGTCGCTGTGCGCTTTCATCCACGACGTCGTCATGCAGCAGGGTGGCGGTGTGAATGAACTCGACCGTCGCAGCAAGGCGCACGTGGTGGTCGCCGGAATAGCCAAACAGGCGTGCTGCGGCCAGTGTCAGCATCGGGCGCAGGCGTTTTCCACCTGCTTCGACCAGATGCCGCGTCACTTCCGGGATGCGTGGCGCATGGTCCGATGCCATCCGCGTGCGGATCAGCCCGTTCACGGCCTCCATCTCGCCCGCCAGAATTTCAGCCAGACGCTCATGCGGTTTTGAGATCATGTCGACGGTCATCACACTCCTGATACAAGGCTCGACTTTCGCCTCGCCTTGCCCTTACATCCATCCCCATGAAAGAACTGTTGCGCAGTACCGATCCGACAATCTTGGCCTTTGCATCCGCTCTCCTTGAGGGCGAGGATATAGACTGCTTTCAGATGGACGTAAATATGAGCATCCTCGAAGGTGGTATCGGGATCTTTCCCCGTCGACTGATGGTTCGGTCCGAAGACCTGACCCGTGCCGAGCGTGTGATGCGCGACAACGAGATCCCGCTGGGCCGATGATGCGCTTTGACGACAATGAATTGACGTGCAACGATTTCCTTGCTGGCCGGGTGCGATTGCTGCAACCTGCGTCAGGTTACCGCGCCGGAGTAGACCCTGTTCTGCTTGCCGCATCCGTCCCTGCAAAGGCCGGGCAATCCGTGCTGGAACTGGGATGTGGCGCGGGGGCTGCCATTCTGTGCCTGTCCGCGCGGGTACCGGGGCTGCAAATGGTTGGGATCGAATTGCAACCGGCCTACGCGGAGCTGGCCCGCCGCAATTCTGAAATCAACGGCTGTGATCTGGACGTGATCGAGGCTGACCTGAACGCTTTGCCTGATGACCTCCGACAGCGGCACTTTGATCACGTAATCGCGAACCCGCCCTATTACCGTTCTGGGGCGCATAGCCCCGCCAGCGACACAGGGCGGAGCATTGCCCTGGGTGAAAATACGCCTCTGATCGACTGGATCACCGTGGCGGCCAAACGCCTTGCCCCTCGGGGGTTCCTGCACATGATCCAGAAAGCCGACCGTCTTCCCGATATGCTGACGGCTTGTGAAGGGAAACTGGGTTCAATCGAGGTGCTGCCGCTCAGCGCGCGGGTGGGCCGCGAGGCAGAGCTGGTCATCCTGAGCGCCCGCAAAGGGGGACGCGCGGCATTTCGCCTCCATGCGCCTTTGATTCTGCACGCCGGTGAGCGCCACGAAAATGACGGTGAAAGCTATACCAAGGCGGTCTCAGCCGTGCTTCGACACGCCGCTCCGTTGCCTCGGAACTTGTGCCATCGGCAATGACCAGCCGAATTTGTCGGATTTGTTACAGATTCTGTGCGTCTGCAGCGTGACAGGGTGGAAACGATGTGGTCAAATTCTTACGTGACATACAGACACATAAACAAGGAGGATCGCAATGAGCGTGAGCGCACATCTGACGGAACTGAAGAAAAAGCACGAATCTCTCGGTCTAGAAGTGGAACAAGCCCAACGCTCGCCAGGTATCGATGATCTCCATATTGCTCAGTTGAAAAAACAGAAGCTCAAGCTGAAAGAAGAGATCGAACGCCTGTCCGCTTAAGTTTTCAGGCTGGCGCGGGCCGCTATCAAGGCCCCGCCGGTGATCAGAAAGGCCGCGATCGCAAGCCCCCAGGACGGGGTCGCGATCCCGGCCACCACCAAAGCAAGGGTCGACAGCAACGGGGCCGCATAGGATGAGGTTCCGAGGATTTGGATGTCGCCTTGCTTGACGCCAATGTCCCAGACGTAGAACGCCAGCCCGACGGGCCCAAGGCCGAGCGCCAGCACCGACGCCCAGCCCAGTGCCGTATCGGGCAGTACAGTGTCTTCCACCGCCAGATGAAGCAGACCCGAAGCCGATGCAGCCGCAAGGCAGAAAATTGCAACGGAACTGGTCGGCGTGCCCTCCAGTTTGCGTGATAGAACGGAATAGCCCGACCATGTCAGTGCGCACAGCAAAGCCAATGCGTATCCGGGCAGGTATTGGGCCTGAAAGCCCGCGCCGCCACCCCCTGCAATGATGACAGCGGCCCCTGCGAATCCAAGGCAGGCCCCGATCAGGTGGCCGATACGCAGATGTTCACCCGGAAGCAGGCCTGACAGAAGCACAATGAGCAGAGGCCAGAGATATGCGATCAGCCCGGCCTCGGCAGCCGGCGCCATGCGCAGGGCCGAAAAATACAGCGCGTGATAGCCAAACAGGCCCAATGCGCCAAACAGGTAGGTCGTCCAGGGGACTTGCTTTAGATCGCTCAGACCACCTGTCGCCGTCGCCCAGACAAGCCCAAGCGCTCCACCAATCGAAAAGCAGATCGTGTTCAGCAGCAGGGGCGGCGTGGGCGCCGACCCGACAGTGAACAACGCCAGCAAGGCCCATAGCAAGACAGCCACGAAGCCGATGGCCGTTGCGCGCATTTTGGTCATGGGCGGGAAACCTCTTCAATCGGTATGATTTTGAACTCATCCGATATATGCGCGGTTTTTTCAATCTCGGTCAGGAACCAATCGCGAAACGCCGCGATCTGAGGTTTCTTTTCAGCCCCCGGCAGGCACAGAAACCGGAACCGGCCTTGTGTTTCCAGGGCCACCTTGAACGGCGCAACCAAGCGGCCTTCGGTCAGGTCCTTGAGAATCATGGCGCGTCGCCCCAGTGCCACGCCGACACCGGCAACAGCGGCATCAATCGCGTGATCTGCATTGGAAAAATGCGCGCCATGGGTCGGAGTGAAATCCATTCCGACAGCACGGAACCAAGCGGGCCAATCACAAGGCGGGGTCAGAAAGCTGATCGAATCGTCATGGATCAGCGGGGCCCCTTCAAGGCTTGCCGGCGTGGTGAATTGTTCCGCAAGTTCGGGGGTCATGACAGGGGTCAGCCATTCCTTTCTGACGGGAACGGAATACAGCCCGTCATCGGCCGAATTCCCGAAGCGGATGGCGACATCCACGTCGTCCCGCTCCAGATCCATGTTGCGCAGCGTGGCCGAGAATTTCAGATCGATCTCGGGATGCGCCCGAGCAAATTCGTAAAGCCGCGGCGCCAGCCACTTGGCGGTCAAAGCTGGGCCCGCGGTGACGGTCAGGCTTGTGTCATCTTCCTGTCTGCGCACCGCACGCCATGCGGCTTGCAAGGTGGCAAACCCTTCTGCCGCACCAGGCGCAAGGGCACGGCCCGCCTCGGTCAGTTCTACGGCGCGGTTCAGACGACGAAACAGCGGCCGGCCAAGGTGTTCTTCAAGCGACTTGATCTGAAAGGACAGGGCAGCTGGCGTCACATGCAGCTCTTCCGCCGCCTTCGAAAAAGACATGTGCCGGGCTGCGGCGTCAAAAGCACGCAACGCGGTCAGCGGAGGCAGATAGTCACTCATAGTGAAGAAAAACTTAACTGAAGTCTCAAGAAAGCTCGTTTGTCGTGTTTGTTTTAGCCTCCATATTCACATCAGGTCAAACAAAACTGATTTGAAAAAAGGAGACTGCCATGATCGAGATGACGACGAATCCCGCCGCCCAGATGGCGATCCTGCGTGCCCACCAAGAGCGCAGCAGGGTGGTCTGGCAGTTTTGGGGATGGATATTCGGTTCCCGCTGATCGCAGCGCGCGCGTTCTTACGGGATCAGAAAGGGCCGGCCCAAAAGGACCGGCCCGTTTTTTGTTCACAACTCTGGATCAGACGAAGAACTGCGCACCGTTGGCCGAGATCGTCGAACCGTTGATGAACTGCGAATCGTCCGATGCCAGGAAGACCACGCAGCGCGCGATTTCCTCCGGCTCACCCAAGCGGCCGGCTGGGATCTGACCAATGATGGACTCGCGCACCTTCTCAGGCACTGCCATTACCATTTCGGTTGCGATATAGCCGGGGCAGATCGCGTTGGCAGTGATCCCCGCCCGCGCGCCTTCCTGCGCCAGGGATTTCACGATGCCCAGGTCACCCGCCTTGGTCGCAGCATAGTTCACCTGAGCGAACTGGCCTTTCTGACCGTTGATCGAACTGATGACGATGACACGGCCGAACTTGCGCTCGCGCATGCCGGGCCAAATGGGGTGCACGGTGTTAAACACGCCAGTCAGGTTGGTGTCGATCACGTCTTTCCACTGATCCGGCGTCATTTTGTGGAACGGTGCATCGCGGGTGATGCCTGCATTGGCGACGACCACATCGATGGGGCCAACCTCAGCTTCGACCTTTTCGATGCCCGCTTTGGATTCGTCATAATCCGCGACGTTCCACTTGTAGGTCTTGATCCCGGTTTCTTCGGTGAATTTTGCGGCTGCTTCGTCGTTCCCTGCATAGGTGGCCGCAACGTTATATCCTTCGGCTTTTAGCGCCTTGGAAATTGCTGCGCCAATGCCGCGGGAACCGCCGGTTACGAGTGCTGTTCGTGCCATTTATGACTCCTTCAATTTTAGTCGTCTTAGTAATGCTGTTACTCTGAGAGATGGTTGTGCGCAATATTGTTTCGTTTTGAATCTCGGTTTCCGGGCGGCAATATCGTCGCATCCAAGGGTTAGAACCTCAATGTAACAAAAAAAGGCGCCCACTGGGCGCCTAATTCTATTTGATTGTCAAAGCGCTTAGTCGCGCTCCACACAAAGGGCAACGCCCATGCCACCACCGATGCACAAGGTGGCCAGACCCTTTTTCGCATCGCGTCGCTTCATTTCGAACAACAGGGTGTTCAAAACACGGCACCCCGAAGCACCGATCGGATGGCCGATGGCAATGGCGCCGCCGTTTACGTTCACGATCGACGGATCCCAGCCCATATCCTTGTTAACCGCGCAAGCCTGCGCGGCAAAGGCTTCGTTGGCTTCGACCAGGTCCAGATCGTCTACCGACCAGCCTGCTTTTTCCAGTGCCTTGCGCGATGCGTAGATCGGGCCGACGCCCATGATTGACGGGTCCAGACCGGCAGTCGCATAGGACGCGATGCGCGCCAGAGGTTCGATTCCCCGCTTTTCAGCGTTTTCGGCTGACATCAGCAGCGTCGCGGCCGCACCGTCGTTCAATCCCGAGGCGTTGGCAGCTGTGACCGAACCGTCCTTGGTGAAGGCCGGACGCAGTTTGGCCATCGCCTCCATGGTTGCGCCATGACGGATGTATTCGTCCTTGTCCATCACGATGTCGCCCTTACGGGTCTTGATGGTGAAGGGCACGATTTCGTCTGCGAACTTGCCGGCCTTTTGGGCTGCTTCGGCCTTGTTCTGCGAAGCAACGGCGAATTCATCCTGCATCTCGCGGCTAATCTGCCATTTCTGCGCAACATTCTCGGCAGTCTGACCCATGTGATAGCCGTTGAAAGCATCCCAAAGACCATCGCGGATCATCGTGTCGATATACTTCATGTCGCCCATCTTGTGACCGGCGCGCAGCGCGGCGGCGTGGGGTGACAGCGTCATGTTTTCCTGACCACCAGCAGCGACGATTTCCGCGTCTCCCAGCTGAATATGCTGGGCGCCCAAAGCAACGGCGCGCAGGCCCGAGCCACAAACCTGATTGATGCCCCATGCGGCGCTTTCCTGTGGCAGGCCGGCATTGATATGCGCCTGACGCGCGGGATTCTGGCCCTGGGCGGCAGTCAGAACCTGACCCATGATGGTTTCGCTGACTTCGCCTTTTTCCACTCCGGCGCGCTCGACAACTGCTTCCAGGACGGCAGCGCCCAGATCATGGGCAGGGGTGTTCGCAAACGAACCACTGAAGCTGCCGACACCTGTTCGTGCGGCGGATGCGATTACTACGTTGGTCATATGATCAGTCCTTTACCGTCATGGGCCAGCGGAATTTCTGACGGCGCAGGTCAAGAGGTGTCCTCTCGAAACAAGAGCGCCCCGTGATCCCCCGCTCAAGTACCCTTGCAATAGCGCAACGCTGCACATGCAGCAACGGGCAGCTTGTCTCAGTGTCGGAAATGGTAGGAAAATGTCGATGAACAGGCAATCAACTTCCTGTTTTTGATTTGTTTTCCTGTTTCCAGGGTTCCGCGACGCTGGGTGCGCCATACAAGAATCCTTGCAGGCAATCCACGCCACTTGCCATCAAAAACGCGGCATCCTCCTGCGTTTCAACCGATTCGGCCGTGACCAGAATCTCGAATTCACGGGCCACCGCGATCAGGGCCCGCACCAATGTCTGGTTGTCGGGGTCGGTGCTGATGCCCCGCACGAACTGGCCATCGATTTTGGCTGCGTCGAACAGAAACTCGCGAAAATACCGAAAGCTGAAATTACTGGCACCAAAGTCATCCAGCGCAAAAGCGATGCCGCGATCCTGCAAGCGGTCCATGAAGTCGACAACCAGCTCAGGCACCTGCATGGCCGAGCTTTCGGAGATTTCGAGGATCAAGCGTTCGCCCAATCCGGCGTCTCGTTTCAGGAATCTGTCCAGTACTCTGGACCAGTTGGAATAACCGATCGAACGAGCAGACATGTTGATCGACAGGCGTATTTCCGGGTTCCTCGCCAATGTGCGCAACCCAAGCTCCAACGCGACGCAGTCCAGATCGCGGCCGATAGGAGTGTTTTCGACCTGAGGCATGAATTCTCGCGCCGGGATGACGCGGCCGGTTTCGTCCAGAACCCGAATGAACCCTTCGTAAAACGCGACTCGGTACGGGGCGTGCGCCTGTATCACCGGCTGAAAAGCCAGTTTGCATTGCTTATGCTTCACGGCATCGGTTGCCATCTGCACAACCGAACGATCCCGCGTCGAAACGGCCGCATTCAACGGGCTGTCCGACCCCTCAGGCAGATTTGCCAGTTTTTTGTTTCCCATAAGCGCGGATTCCCATGTGTCCGGGACAGGTGTCCGGTCACAGTCTCGGGGCAAAGAGATGAATCTGCGGTTAAGGGTTCGGAAAAATTTCCGTCTCGCGGGCTTAGCGGGTGGATTGCCACGCGCGCGCCAAAGAAGCTGCCGCGCCAAGTATCGCGCCCATCGCACCTAGGGCCATCATTGCAAAACCCAACGCGATCAGGGCTGCAACGGCGCCCCCAAGGGCTGCGAGCATGGCCATCAAAAGGCCGAACAGGCCGAAAAAGGTTGAAATGGTTGCCAAACGATTCATACCGACCCTCGCTCACTCACACACGGCGCCCATCGACTGATATGGCGCTGAATGACCGAGATTCAAGGCACAAGCAAGTTTCAGCCGGCTGTTTCAGGCCTGTTCTGCTTGTCCGCTGGGCAGTTTTTTGTCCAGATGCTCAAAACCTGGCGTTCCGCGGTCTTCCGGGTGGCGTGCCAGATGCTTGGCCTTGATCTGTTCCGAACTGTCCCGGCTGCCGTCATGGCTGTACCCAGGTGGGGCAAAGCAGTAGGCCAGTCGCTGTTTCAGGGTCAGCCCCGGCTGGGTCGCGTCGCGCCAGATGGCCACCCATTCGTGAAAGGCCACCCGCAGGGGATTGAAAGTGCCGATATTGTGCACCAGGCCATAGTCCACCCGTTCGTCCTCCTGCTCGGGGACGAAGGTGCCGAACAGCTTGTCCCAGATGATGAACACCCCGGCATAATTGCAATCCAGATAGCGTGCGTTGCGGCCGTGATGGGCGCGGTGGTGACTGGGCGTGTTCATTATGGCCTCGAACCAGCGGGGCATCTTGCCGATGGCCTCGGTGTGAATCCAGAACTGATAGATAAGATTGAGGCCACCGACGAACAAAACCATCGCAGGATGGAACCCAAGCAGGATCAGCGGGGCGCGTACGACCATCATGAAAGTGAACGTATAGGTCCAGGTCTGCCGCAGCGCGGTCGTCAGGTTGTAGTGCTGCGAGCTGTGATGGTTTACGTGGCTGGCCCAGACCCAGCGGATGCGATGGCCAAAGCGGTGGACCCAGTAGTAACGCAGATCGTCCAGGACAAAGCACAGGATGATAACCGGAACTGACGTACCCAGGTTCATCGGTGTGATCTGCCACAGCCACATGAAAAACGCATAGGCGATAAAGCCCAGCAAAAAACCCGATGCGATGTTTCCGGCCCCCATGATCAAAGAGGTCACCGCATCGCGTGTTTCATAACGCCCGCCTTTGCCTTTGACTGCGATCCACAGAAACTCGGCCAGAATCGCTGCGATGAAAAAGGGAACGGCCCATTGTACCGCATCGGGAAAACTAATTTGGTCTGTCATGCGGGCTCCATCAGGTCACGCCAGTGATGGCGTTCGAAATCGTCCAGTCGGATGAGTGTCTTGGGCACCGAGAATTCGTGAAACAGGATCTCAAAGCCTTCCGGATGATCCAGAAGATCATAGTCCATCAGATGCCGGGCCACGGTGTCGGCCCCCAAGGACCAAAGCAACCCATTGCCTGAACTGGTGCGCACCACCGCGGCGTGGCCATCATGGGAAACCGTGACGTCGACCACATCATCGTCCGGAAAGTGACGTGCCCATTGTGAGCGTGCAATGTCGGGCGTCAGCATCACCTGCTGCGACCTGCCGGTGAGATGCAATAACAGGGTGACACCAGCTATGCCGCCGACGACCAGCGCCAGTAGAATTTCAAGTGGCATTCCATCCTCCTGAGCGCAGAGTGCAAAGGAGTTGAAATTCTGTCAAAGGTGGCGTTGCGTCAGCTGTTTTCCAGCCGTTCCAGTATCTCGTGTTGCACCACACGTTCGACGAAGGGCACCAGCCCCTCGGGGCCGGATGTACGATCCTTCAGATGGATGCAGATATCTGGGCGGCGGGCGGCAATAATACCCACCATTTCACCACGGATCTTGTCGTCAAGCCCCGCGCCCAAGATGGCACAGGCAATCCGGGGCTCGGCATCCAGCTGTTTCCGAACCTCGTCCGTGTCATGTGCGCCCAGCCACTGAATCGGCAGATGATCCAGTTGCCGCGCCACATCACCGATCACATTTGGCAACCGGCCGATCAGCAGTACGACGGGTTTCATCATTGCCTCCATTCCAAAAAATATACCTGCCCTGCCCGGCAGGGCAGGAACAGTATATCACGAGATTGAAAGGGGCTGACGCCTTTAGTTGTTGATCGAATAAATGGTTGTTTTGCCTTTACCTTTTTCGCGGGTCATTCGGGCAGTGGCCCCGTCAATTTCCCAAAGCTGACAATCCGTGCCCAGTGCCTTGCCGTCCAATACTCCGTTTCGGCACCAGAATTTTTTGTTCCAGACCCAGGTTCCGCTGAACTTTTTCCCACTTTGGAGTTTGGCTGAAATCGTGCCATCAGCATTCGCGACAAAAACATTGCCTTGTTCGTCGGTCAGCTTTTTCCCAACAATATCGGAATTGAACTGCTTTGCGGTCTTGATCCGTTTGTAGTCCGCGTGTGCGGCGCCAGCGATTGCCAATGTGCCTGCAACAGCAAGGAATAAAATCGTATGTTTCATAAAAAACCTCCCACTCTTAATGCGTGGGAGGGTACCATAATTCCGCAAATTTTTCTAAATGCGTTAACTTTCGGCGCCAACAAGCGTCGAAATGATCGCCTTCGCACTGTCCGAGTTCCATTCGGCGTCGCCGATCAGCCGGGCGATTTCCTGCCCTTCGGGGTTCAGGATGACCGTGATCGGCAAGGCGATGACGCCGAACTCACGGGCAGCGGCCGAGCTGGGGTCCTGGTGACGGGGCAGGTTGGCGATGCCGTTCTCTGCAAAGAACTTTTTGATGCCGGCTGGCGAGTTGCGGCCCGTGGCCAGTGTCAGAACCTGAAACTTGTCGCCGCCGAACTCTTCCTGAAGTTCAGCGATCTGAGGCATCTCTTTGCGGCAAGGCGCACACCAGGTGGCCCAGAAATTCAGCAGCACATACTTGCCCTCATAATCGGCAAGCGTGCCGACGCCGCCGTCATCTTCCAGCTGGAATTCGATTGATTTGGCGGGTTTCGGTTCCTTGTGCAGGATCAGACGTTTCAGGCTGTCTTCCCGCAGAGGGGCCAGCGTCTCGGCATCGGTCGCCAAGGCGGCATTTGCACCCAGCGCAAGGGCCATATAAAGGGGGATCAAACGAAATAGGCGCATATCAACTCCGGGTTTTCTTACATGACCGATCAATCCTCGAACCAGATGTGGGGCGGCCGCTTTGCCGCCGGTCCAGACGCGATCATGGAGGCAATCAACGCCTCGATCGGGTTCGATCAGCGGATGGCAGCCCAGGACATCGCAGGCTCGCGCGCCCATGCGGCCATGCTGGCAGCCACAGGCGTCATAAGTGATAGTGACGCCGAAGCCATTCGGGAAGGGCTGCTCACCGTTTTGTCAGAAATCCAGAACGGAGAGTTCCAGTTCTCGACCGCGCTGGAAGACATCCACATGAATGTCGAGGCCCGTCTGAAAGAGATCATCGGAGAGCCCGCAGGCCGTTTGCACACAGGCCGGTCACGCAATGACCAGGTCGCAACCGATTTCAAACTCTGGGTGCGCGATCAGCTGGACGCTGCTGAGAGCGGCTTACTGGCCCTGATCCGCGCGCTTTTGGCGCAGGCCGAGGCCGGGGCCGATTGGGTCATGCCGGGCTTTACCCACCTGCAAACGGCGCAGCCGGTGACATGGGGCCATCACATGATGGCCTATGTCGAGATGTTTGGCCGTGATCTGTCCCGCGTTCGTGACGCCCGCGCCCGGATGAACGAATCGCCACTGGGTGCTGCGGCGCTGGCCGGAACGTCCTTTCCCATCGACCGCCACATGACGGCACAGGCGCTGGGCTTTGACCGGCCTGCAGCCAACTCGCTGGACGCCGTCAGCGATCGTGACTTCGCGCTGGAGTTCCTGTCGGTGGCCTCGATCTGCGCCGTGCATCTGTCGCGCTTTGCCGAGGAACTGGTGATCTGGTCCTCGGCGCAGTTCCGTTTCGTTACCCTGTCCGACCGGTTCTCGACCGGCTCGTCGATCATGCCGCAGAAGAAAAACCCCGATGCGGCAGAGCTGATCCGTGCCAAGGTGGGTCGGATATTTGGCGCCAACACGGCGCTGATGATGGTGATGAAGGGCCTGCCGCTGGCCTATTCAAAGGACATGCAGGAAGACAAGGAACAGGTCTTTGACGCCGCCGACAACTGGATGCTGGCGCTGGCGGCGATGGAAGGCATGGTCAAGGACATGACCGCCAATCGCGACAGCTTGGCCGCTGCGGCGGGTTCGGGTTTCTCGACTGCAACTGATCTGGCCGACTGGCTGGTGCGGGTGCTGGGCCTACCCTTCCGTGACGCGCATCATGTTACCGGATCGCTGGTGGCCATGGCCGAGAAGAAGGGCTGCGACCTGCCCGATCTGACGCTGGACGACATGCAATCGGTCCATGCCGAGATCACAAATGACGTCTACTCTGTCCTTGGTGTCGAAAATTCTGTAAACTCACGCCAGTCCTATGGTGGCACGGCCCCGGATCAGGTGCGTGCTCAGGTTGAACGATGGAAGGCAATGGTGTGATGACCGAGCTGCGCGCGATTCTGATTGCAGGGTCCGGCCTAATGCTGGCCGGATGCGGAGCCGACGGCGAGCCCGTTCAGCCTGCGCCCGCTCAGCCAACTGTCAGTGCAACCGTTGGCGTTGGCTCTGGTGGAGCGTATGTAGGCGGTGGCGTAGGTCTAAGCCGTGGGCCGCTGGGGATTTACCTGGGATTCTAAGCCACTTTCATATTGCGCATCGGTTTTGTATCCACCAACGTGAGGTGGCATGTCGGTGCGCATGCCATCCAAAGAAAAGATACTGAAATGAGAACACTAGGACTGATTCTGGTATTTGCGGCTTTGACGGCTTGCGAACCTACATCGGCAAGACGCCCGGAACCTGCGGCAGAGCCCAAGCAATCGGGCACCGGAGTTTCGATCTCGGGCTATGGCCGGGTTGGAGTTTCGACCCGAAATTAAACTTGGTCGATGGGTTCGGAATCCATTGATTCGAAGCCATCTTCTGGTCTAAGCGCGCAGACATGGATCATTTTCTCTACCGCGACGGCGCGCTTTTCGCCGAGGATGTCCCTGTCTCCGAAATCGCTGCCGCGGTCGGAACGCCGTTCTATGTCTACTCCACCGCGACCTTGCTGCGGCATTTCCAGCTGTTCGACGATGCGCTTGACGGCACGGACCACCTTGTCTGCTATGCGATGAAAGCGGCCAGCAATCAGGCGATCCTGAAAACTCTGGCACAGGCGGGCGCGGGGATGGACGTGGTCTCGGGCGGGGAATACCTGCGCGCCAAGGCAGCGGGCGTTCCGGGCGACAAGATCGTGTTCTCTGGCGTGGGCAAAACGGCGGATGAGATTCGTACCGCGCTGACCGGCGGCATCCGTCAGTTCAACGTCGAATCCGAGCCCGAGATGGAAGTGATCAATGCCGTTGCACTGGAATTAGGTGTGGTTGCTCCGATCACGGTCCGGGTGAATCCGGATGTGGATGCCAAGACCCATGCCAAGATCGCGACCGGCAAGTCCGAGAACAAATTTGGAATTCCGATATCCCGCGCCTCGGACGTCTATGCGCATGCGGCCAGCCTGCCGGGGCTGGAGGTGATCGGCATCGACGTCCATATCGGCTCGCAGCTTACGGAACTCGAGCCATTCGAGCTGGCCTATACGAAAGTGGCCGAACTGACCGAGCAGTTGCGGGCTGAAGGCCACAACATCCGCCGTCTTGACCTGGGCGGTGGATTGGGCATCCCCTATACCCGCTCGAATGACGCGCCGCCGCTGCCGGTGGAATATGGCGCGTTGATCAAGAAAACACTGGGCCATCTGGGCTGTGAGATCGAGATCGAGCCGGGCCGCCTGATCGCAGGCAATGCGGGGCTGATGGTCAGCAAAGTGATCTATGTGAAGTCGGGCGAAGGCCGTGATTTCCTGATTGTCGACGGCGCCATGAATGATCTGATCCGCCCGGCGATGTATGAGGCGCATCATGATATCGTCGCGGTGCAGGAACCGGCGGCAGGCGTGGAGCAGCAAGCCTATGACATCGTGGGCCCGGTTTGCGAATCCGGTGACACTTTTGCCAAACAACGCAGCATGCCGCCGCTGAAATCGGGTGACCTGATCGCCTTCCGCAGCGCGGGTGCCTATGGCGCGGTGATGGCCAGCGAGTACAATACCCGCCCGCTGATCCCCGAGGTTCTGGTCAATGGTGATCAATTTGCAGTCATTCGTGAACGACCAAGCTTTGACGAAATCATAAACCGCGATACCATACCTTCATGGCTTTGACGCGATGACCGCGCGGGCCTAACCCCGGAGGCCCGTCTTGTCCGACCGTTCAAACCTGCCCATTCCGCGCCTGTCCGTTTGGCTGACCCATGTCGGCATGGTGGCTGAACAGGTGTTGCGCGCGTTCTGGCCGGCATTCTCGATTGCACTTGTTCTGCTTGCGGCATTGATGCTGGGGCTTCAAGATGTTGTTTCCGTGGAAATCGTCTGGGCAGTTGGCGCGCTGTCCCTGGGGTTGTTGTTGACGGCCGCGGTGCTTGGCCTGAGGGGTCTCAAGTTGCCCTCGCGCGCCGACGTTTTGGTGCGGCTGGATGAGACCTTGCCGGGACGCCCAATTCAGGCCTTGATGGATGATCAGGCTATCGGTGCGGCCGATCGGGATTCCGTGGCGCTGTGGCAAGCCCACAAAGACCGGATGGCGCAACGGGTCGCAACGGCCGAGGCCGTGAAACCAGATCTTCGGCTGGCATCGCGAGATCCTTATGCACTGCGCTACGCGGCGTTGCTGGCTTTTGTCGTGGCGCTGGTTTTCGGCTCATTGTGGCGCGTGGGGTCTGTGGCGGACATGGCCCCGGGCACTGCCGCCGCCGGGCAAGGGCCGACTTGGGAAGGATGGGTCGAACCCCCGCGCTATACGGGCCTTCCAACGCTGTATCTTGCGGACCAAACGGATGCAGAGCTTGCCGTTCCCAAAGGCAGCCGCGTTACCTTGCGGCTGTATGGTGAGGTTGGGGCACATAGCCTGACGGAAAACAGCTCGGCCCTGGGGGCCGAGGCGGCGACCGACCCCGAGCAGGAGTTCGTGGCAGAACGTTCTGGCCAGTTGCGCATCGACGGGCCAGCGGGGCGGGAATGGGCCGTTGAGATTATTGACGACACGGCACCACAGATAGCCGTGGCTGGATCGGCTGAGGCCGAAGCGGGCGGGCAGATGAAGCTGCCATTCGTCGCAGGAGATGACTATGGTGTGGTTGCAGGCTCTGCCTTGATCGAACTGGATCTGGCTGCCGTTGAGCGCCGCTATGGTCTGGCAGCAGAGCCCGAGCCACGCGAAGCGATCGCAGTTGAACTGCCTATGCCGATCACCGGCGATCGCGCGGATTTTGCAGAAGATCTGATCGAGGACTTCTCGCAACACCCGTGGGCGCATTTGCCGGTCCGGATTACTTTGATGGCCACGGACGCGGCGGATCAGCAATCGTCTTCCGAACCTTATGTGACCGACCTTCCGGCCCGTCGGTTTTTTGATCCGCTGGCCGCAGCGGTGATTGAACAACGGCGCGATCTGCTGTGGTCGCGGTCCAATGCGCCTCGGATCGCGCAACTGCTGCGGGCTGTATCTCATCTGCCAGAGGATCTGTTTCGTTCGGAAACTGCCTATTTGCGTCTGAGGGTCGTGCTGCGGCGGCTAGAGACCTTTGATCAATACGGGCTGAAACCCGAACAGCAGGCAGAGATCGCCCAGGCCCTCTGGGATCTTGCCGTGTTGATCGAGGACGGCACGCTTGCGGATGCGCTGGAACGGATGCGGCGCGCGCAGGAACGTCTGACCGAAGCAATGAAGAACGGCGCCAGCGACGAGGAAATCGCGGAACTGATGCAGGAATTGCGCGAAGCGACGCAGGATTACCTCCAACAACTGCAACGGTTGGCCCAGCCAAACGGCGAAGATGGCGAGCGTCAGCAGGGCCAGAACGGCGAGTCCCTGCAAATGACGCAGGATGATCTGCAACGCATGATGGACCGCATTCAGGAGCTCATGGAACAGGGCCGAATGGCTGAAGCCCAGCAGGCGCTGGAAGAGTTCCAGCAGATGATGGAAAACATGCGTGTGACTCAGGGCCAGAGCGGTGGGCAGCAGTCCGAAGGTCAGCAGGCCATGGAAGGTCTTGCGGAAACTCTGCGCGAGCAACAAGGTCTGAGCGATCAGGCCTTCCGTGATTTGCAGGAACAGTTCAACCCGGGCGCTCAATCCGGTGAAAGCCAGGGCAATGAGGGACGCAATGGCGGGCAAGGCCGGGGGCAAAGCCACGAAGGTCAGGGCGGTCAGGGGGAAGGCTCGGATCAGGCTGGCGAAGGCCAGCAGGGTCAAGGCACACTTGCGGATCGGCAGCAGGCGCTGAGAGATGAGTTGAGCCGCCAGCAACAGGGGTTGCCCGGTGCCGGTACGCCCGAAGGCGACGCCGCGCGCGAGGCGCTGGATCGGGCCGGGCGCGCCATGGACGAGGCGGAACAGGCCCTGCGTGGGGATGATCTGGCCGAAGCCATCGACCGGCAATCCGAGGCGATGGAAGCCCTGCGCGAAGGGATGCGTTCGCTGGGTGAGGCGATGGCGCAGAACCAGCAGAATCAGCCGGGTCAGGGAACGCAGGATGGCGACATGCAAGCCAACAACCGCGATCCGCTGGGCCGCAACCCCGGTGCCGCCGGTTCGATTTCAACAGATGAGAATTTGCTGCAAGGCGAAGACGTGTATCGCCGGGCGCGGGAACTGCTGGATGAAATCCGGCGCAGAACCGGGGAATCGGACCGCCCCCAGATCGAGCTGGAATACCTGAAACGTTTGTTGGAGCGGTTCTAGACCTCAGTTCTGGGCACCGGATCCAGCCTGTGCCTCAAGCCAGATACGCGCCTGATCCACAAGCGACACGTATGAGCTCAGCAACGGGTCGGCCTGAGGGACTGCTTCGCTGATCTGTTGGGCATTTCCATAGATCAAATACAGAACCACGCCGATGATCAGCATCAACGCGAAGCCGCGTAGGAATCCGCCCGATTTACGGGGTGGCTGCGGGACCTCTTCCGGCTCATCTGATCGCATGGTCGAATTGATGGCTTCGACATCCGGCAGCGCGTCTTTCTGCCCGGCATCGACAGCGGTTTCCGAAGCCGAAGGCCGCTTGGGGCGCACCTTGGGTTCTGGCGGCGTATCCAGCCCCAGATCGGGCTGGCTTTCGAGGCTGCTGCCTTCCTGCGCCCGCAATTCCGCTTCGCGGGCAGCTTCCTCTCTCAGAATGCTGGCGACGGACGGATCGACATTCCCGGTGGGCGCGGCGGGTTCATCAACTTCTGGCTTGTCTTCGGATACCGCTTCTTCAACAGGTTCCGGTTCAACGTCCTGCGGAGCGTCGACCACGTCGGGCGATGCGTCATCCTGTTCAGGGGTTTCCGCTTTTTCGTCCGGTGCCTCTGCGGCTTCGGCAGGGTGCTTCGCTTGGAACCAGGTCTGATCGCAGTTGGAACACTGTACGTCGCGGCCTTCCTCGGGGATGACCTCGTCAGGAACCTCGTACTGCGCGCTGCAATTCGGACATGTAAGACGCATGCTGCCTCCTCGGCCGGGCGAAGGGCCGATAATAGTTTTTTCAGGAATGATATTCGGTTAAGACCCAACAGCAAAGAGCGTTTTCGGTTTCGCAGGTCAAGTGTCACCAATTGGACTCGGTAGAGCCATTGAAACCATCACCATGCTCGGGCAAGAAGAGCGGCAAATAACGGGGGCACGTGTGATCGAGCTGGAAAATGTCAGCTACACCTATGGTGGCGGTGAATTGCTGAGTGATGTCTCGGTACAATTGCAGCCGGGTTCGTTTCACTTTCTGACCGGGCCTTCCGGGGCGGGCAAGACCACGTTGCTCAAACTGTGCTATGGTGCCCTGCTGCCGAGCTCGGGGCGGTTGAGCGTGTTTGACCAGGATATTTCAACGCTTGATCGCGACCAGCTGGCCGTATTGCGTCGCCGCGTTGGTGTCGTGCATCAGGATTGTCAGTTCCTTGACCACATGACGCTTGCAGAAAACGTCGCTTTGCCGCTGATGGTGTCCGGGCGTTCGGAAACATCCGAGCAGGAAAACCTGACCGAGCTGCTCAGCTGGGTGGGTCTTGGCGCCAGGCTTGAAGCGCTCCCGCCTGAACTGTCCGGCGGCGAGCGGCAAAGGGCCGCTCTGGCCCGCGCCGTCATATTGTCGCCTGACGTGGTTTTGGCGGATGAGCCGACAGGCAATGTTGACTGGGAAATGTCGCAACGGCTGCTGCGTCTTCTGATCGAACTGAACCGGATGGGCAAAACCGTCCTGATCGCCACCCACGATCTGAGCCTGATCCGCGCGGCCAAAAGCCAGGTACAGGCCCGTGTCTTGCGTATTTCGCAGCGCAAGCTGCAACTGGCGGGGGCGGATCTATGATCAGTCCTGACCTCAGAAATCTGTTGCGCGGTGACAAACGGGCAGACCGGGTTGTTCCCCCAACGGGATACACGGCGCACCTGACCCTTTTTGTCGCGGGTGCGATGGCGTTTCTTGCGGTATTCGCCCTGGCCCTGTCTCTGGCGTCGGGGCGCATTGCGGATCGCTGGGCCTCGGAACTGGCCGGCGCCGCAACCCTGCGCATCAACGCCCCCGCGGAACAGCGCGCAGCCCAGACCGAGGCCGCGCTGACCGTTCTGGGCCAGACGCCTGGCGTGGCCTCGGCCCGTGCTTTGACGCAGGAAGAGCAGGCGGCGTTGCTTGCCCCGTGGTTCGGGCCGGATCTGCCGCTGGATACGCTGCCCGTGCCGCAGCTTATCGAGATCATTGAAACCGAACCGGGCATCGACGTGGCTGGGTTGCGTTTGCGACTGGGGGCCGAAGTGCCGGGCGCCGTGCTGGATGATCATACGCGGTGGCGGGAGCCTTTGGTTGATGCGGCGATGTCCCTGCGTCGTCTGGGGTGGATTTCGATCCTGCTGATCGGAGGTGCGACCGCTGCCATGATTACCCTTGCCGCCAACGCGTCGCTTGCCGCAAATGCCCAGATCATCGAAGTGCTGCGCCTGGTCGGTGCACGCGATGGGTTCATAGCGGGCGCATTCGTAAGGCGGTTTACATATCGCGCATTCTTTGGGGCATCGGTCGGTACATTGCTGGGCATGACCGGTGTTCTGATGCTGCCCGAAGCCTCGGAATCGGGTGGTTTTCTGGCTGGCGTCGGCTTTCAGGGCAAAGACTGGGCGTTGCCGGTTCTTATTCCGATCCTTGGTGCCATGGTCGCGTTTTTTGCCACCTGGGCTGCGGCCCGACGCAAATTGAAGGAGCTTTCCTGATGTTGATGGCTGTTCAATGGGTTCGGTCATTGATCTTCATGATCGTGATCTACGCCTGGATGCTGATCCTTGGCATTGTCTTTCTGCCCTATGCACTGTTTTCCAAGGCTGGCGCCCTGAGGGCGTGCAAGACCTACGCGCGCAGCACCATGTGGCTGGCTCGTTGGATGGTTGACATTCGGTGTGAAGTGCGGGGTACGGTCCCAACGAATGAGGTGGTCATAGCCGCAAAACACCAGTCGTTTCTTGATATCATCATCATTTTTGATGCCATTCCGCACGGCAAGTTCATCATGAAGCGTGAGCTTTTGTTTACTCCCGTCATTGGAATGTATGCGCGGCGACTTGGCTGTATTCCGGTCAATCGCGGCAAGCGCGGTGCTGCCGTGACCAAGATGGTCAAGGATGTATCGAAAGAGTTTTCGGAACCCGGGCAGCTTGTGATCTACCCGCAAGGGACACGTGTGGCGCCCGGTGCGAAGAAACCTTACAAGGTTGGAACAGCCGTTCTTTACGAAGGGCTCGGCTTTCCCTGCGTTCCGGTCGCGACGAATGCTGGCGTTTTCTGGCCCCGAACGGGTGTCATGCGCAAACCGGGCCTTGCGATCGTCGATTTCCTCGACCCAATCGAGCCGGGTGTTGGCCGGGACGAATTCCTTGCCCGGCTGGAAGATGTGATAGAAACACGTTCCAACGAGTTGATGCGGGAAGTGGGGTTTGATCCGGATGGAGCACATTCGTGACATTGAAACGCTTGAAGCTTTGTATGGTCGGCCCGGTGCTCCGTCCTTGCGAAAGGTCGTTCATCAACTGACGCCTCTCTATCGAAAGTGGATCCTTGCATCGCGCCTCTGTGTGCTCAGCACAGTCGGCCCTGAAGGTGTGGATGGCAGCCCTCGGGGCGATGATGGCCCGGTGGTTAAAGACCTGGATGCGAATACGCTGGCTCTGCCGGACTGGCGCGGCAACAACCGTCTGGACAGTTTGCGCAATATCGTGCGCGATCCACGTGTTTCGCTGATGTTCCTTGTTCCGGGGTCCAACAACGTCGTTCGGGTGAACGGGTTGGCGCGGGTAACGGCGGATGAGACCCTGCGGCATCAATTCGAGAAGGCCGGCAAACGCCCAGCGACCGTTATCGTCGTTGAAATCGCCGAGATATACAGCCAATGTGCCCGTGCTCTGATCCGGGCGCGCATCTGGTCAAGCGGTGATGAAAGCGGCAATCTTCCCACGATCGGTCAGCTTCTGTCCGAGGCAACAGACGGTGTGGAAGGCGGCGCGCAATATGACGAGGAATGGCCTGCACGCGCCGCAAAAACGATGTGGTAGATGTGGGTGTCGGCTGTGGTTCAAACCGCAGCGGCCCCGATCCTGGATACTTTTTCCACCCAGCGATCTACGCTGCCGGGCTTGGGATAGCTTGCACCGGAAAAATAGGTGAAACGGGTTGGTTTGAAGCCGACGAACCCAAGAATCTGGTCCCGTACCTGACGGATTAGCGCCTGCCGGTATATCAGGCGCATGAACCATCCCGGCGTGTCTGACGTCAGGATGACGCGCGCGGTGCGCCCTGTCAGCATCGGGGCCGGAAACCCGATTTTGGTGGTGTTCCGTGTGTCAAAGGTTCGCCCCGGAATGAACATTCGATCGATCAGTCCTTTGAGTTTGGCTGGAAGGCCGCCCCACCACATGGGGGTGGTCAGTACCAGATGGTCGCTCCACTCAAAGTCCTGAAGCACTTGTTCCAGAACCGGCTCAAGCGGTTTGAAGTCGTGATAATTGCCCTGACCGAAATCAAAATCGAACTGCAGATCGCTCAGATGAACCAGCCGTACATCGTGCCCGTTTTTGCGGGCCGCGTCTCTGTATGTTTCGGCAAATGTGCGTGACAGGCTGCTTTCTGCGGGGTGTCCGTCAAGGATGAGAATCTTTTTCGTTTGCATCGGGTATCTCCTGAAAAAGTGACCGTGGTCAATTTATAGAATCAAAAAGTGACCACGGTCAATAAAAAATTTGACCACGGTCAGAAATTATGCGATTGAGCCGTATGCAAAAGACAATTCAGAAACGTACGATCAAGACCCGCGCCAAGCTTCTCTCGGCCGCTGAAGAGGTCATCCGCAATGGCGGATATGAAGCGTTACGGGTGGAAGAAGTCGTAAAGGCCGCAGGGGTCGCGAAGGGCACTTTTTTCGCGCATTTTCACGACAAGGATGCGCTGATGGAAATTTTGATCGCAGACAAGCTGAACGCCTGTCTGGATCAGGCCGAGGCTGGAACACCACCCAAAACTGTTGCAGAAATCGTCACTGCGCTGGAACCGGTTCACAGTTTCATGACGTCCGAGCGATATGTATTCGATCTGTTGATCAGGTATTCCGGTGCGACGGCTGTCGCCGAAATAGGACCGGTGGCCTATTGTTTTGAGCGATACTTCCGCGTCGTGATGCTGTGGCTCGAACATGCAGAGGTCCGCAAGGATGTGCCACCCGAGTTATTGGCCGAAGGTGTGCAGGCCTTTGCCATTCAGGCCATGTCACTAAGATTCTGCGCGTTGCATTCCGCGACGACATTCACCGACAGGTTGGAGACCTATCTGGATGCCTGGTTGACCCCGACAGGCTGATCGCTGTCGGGATCAAGGTTGTCAGCTGGGGATCGGGCCGTCGCCGCAAGCCAGTGCGGCCTCGCGTACAGCCTCGGAATAGGTCGGATGCGCGTGGCAGGGTTTGACGTGGTTCGGCGCAGCCGATGAAAGGTCCGGTGGACCTTTCACGCGTCAAACGGGCGGAGCCCGACCTGCCTAACTGTGGATCGGACCATCGCCGCAAGCCAGTGCGGCCTCGCGCACAGCCTCGGAATAGGTCGGGTGCGCGTGGCAGGTCAGGGCCAGATCCTCGGCGGATGCGCCGAATTCCATCGCCACGCAGACCTCATGGATCAGATCGCCTGCTGCGGGGCCGATGATGTGGCAGCCCAGGATACGGTCGGTTTCCTTGTCGGCCAGGATCTTGACGAACCCGTCAGAGGCAAAGTTGGCTTTGGCGCGGCCGTTGCCCATGAACATGAACTTGCCGACCTTGTAGGCACGGCCTTGTTCTTTGAGCGTCGCCTCGGTTTCACCGACATTGGCGACCTCGGGCCACGTATAGATCACACCCGGAATGACACCATAGTTTACATGGCCATGCTTGCCCGCAACCTGTTCCGCGGCGGCCATGCCTTCATCTTCGGCCTTGTGCGCCAGCATCGGGCCTTCGATCACGTCACCGATGGCATAGATCCCCGGTACGTTGGTTTGCCAGTCCGCACCCACCTTGATCTGGCCGCGCGGGGTCATCTCGACGCCCAGAGCGTCCAGCCCCAGACCATCGGAATAAGGTTTGCGCCCGGTGGCCACCAGCACGGTATCGGCGTCGATCACATGCTCGCTGTCGTCCTTGAGCAGCTTGTATGTCACTTTGGCCTTGGTCTTGGTTGCTTCGGTTTTCTGCACCGCGGCACCCATGATGAAATTCAGCCCCTGTTTTTTGAGGATACGCTGGAATGTCTTCTGTACTTCCGGGTCCATGCCCGGCGTGATTTCCTTGAGGAACTCGATCACCGTCACCTCGGCACCCAGGCGGCTGTACACCGAACCCAGTTCCAGCCCAATCACACCCGCGCCAATCACCACCATTTTCTTCGGGATCTTGCCCAGAGACAGCGCGCCGGTTGAGGTCACAACGACTTTCTCATCCACTTCGACACCGGGCAGCGAGGACGGTTCGGAGCCTGACGCAATGATGATGTTCTTGGTTTCATGGATTTCATCGCCAACCTGAACCTTGCCGGCCGCAGGGATCGAGCCCCAGCCTTTCAGCCAGTCGATCTTGTTCTTCTTGAACAGAAACTCGATGCCCTTGGTGTTGCCCTCGATCACCTCATCTTTATAGATCTGCATCTGTTTCCAATCGACCGAAGGGCTTTTGCCCTTCAGGCCCATCTTGGCAAAGTTGTGTTCGGCTTCATGAAGCTGGTGCGAGGCATGCAGCAGAGCTTTTGACGGGATGCAGCCCACGTTCAGGCAAGTGCCACCCAGCGTTTCGCGCCCCTCGACTACAGCGGTTTTCAAGCCCAGTTGAGCGCAGCGGATCGCGCAGACATAGCCGCCGGGTCCGGCGCCGATTACGATGACGTCATAGTTTGCCATTACATTCTCCTAAACCGACCGGACGATCCGGCGCTTTTCCGACCCGATCTGGCGGGTCGGGAATATCTATTGTCAAACAGGTTCCAGCAGCTTGATCGAGATATGCGCAATGCCGCCTCGTTCATGGTGCATTGCCAATTCCTCGGATCCGAAAAATGCCTTGGCCTTGTCCAGGTTGATCACCTCGAACATCGCGATCGCATGGTCCTTCTGATCGGGATCGCGCCAGACATGCAGGTCGCGGATACCCGCGGCCTTGCGCATCGGCTTGTCCTCGCGGAACACTTTCAGCCAGGCGTCGAAATCGGCCACATCGGCCTGCCAGAGTACATGTGTCGCCATGGTTAAAGATCCATCAGCAGGCGGCGCGGATCTTCAAGCGCCTCTTTCACGCGAACCAGGAAGGTTACCGCGCCCTTGCCGTCAACAATGCGGTGGTCATAGGACAGCGCCAGATACATCATCGGGCGGATCTTGATCTCGCCATTGATGACCATCGGCCGTTCCTGGATCTTGTGCATGCCCAGAATGCCCGACTGCGGTGGGTTCAGGATCGGCGAGGACATCAGCGAGCCGTAAACACCACCGTTCGAGATTGTGAAGGTACCGCCCTGCATCTCGGCCATCGAAAGTTTGCCATCGCGGGCGCGCTTGCCCTTTTCGGCGATGGCTTTTTCAATGGCTGCAAAGGACATGCTGTCCGCGTCGCGAATGACCGGAACCACCAGACCCTGCGGCGTGCCGGCAGCAACGCCCATGTGAACGAAGTTCTTGTAGACGATGTCGGTGCCATCGATCTCGGCATTGACCTCGGGCACTTCTTTCAGGGCATGGCAGCAGGCCTTGGTGAAGAAGGACATGAAGCCTAGGCGCACACCGTGCTTCTTCTCGAACTGGTCTTTGTACTGATTGCGCAGGGCCATGACCTCGGTCATGTCCACCTCGTTATAGGTGGTCAGGATCGCGGCGGTGTTCTGCGCATCCTTCAGGCGCTTGGCGATGGTCTGACGCAGACGGGTCATCCGTACACGCTCTTCGCGGGCTTCATCTTCAGCAGCAACCGGTGCGCGCGGAACCTGAGCAACGGGCGCCGGCGCAGCCGCCGCAGGTGCGGGGGCCGAAGCAGCCGCGACCGCCTTGGCTACATCTTCCTTCATGATGCGACCATCGCGACCGGTGCCGGTGACCTGGTCGGCTGACAACCCGGCTTCGGCCATCGCCTTTTCGGCAGACGGCGCATTTGCAACATCCTTGCCGGTGCTTGCCGCAGCAGGAGCCGCAGCAGCAGCTGCCGGTGCAGGGGCTGCGCCTGCGGCCGCGCCCGAGATGACTGCCAGCTTTGCGGTTGCATCAACGGTTGCACCTTCCGGCGCGACGATTTCCGCCAGAACACCCGCAGCCGGGGCGGGTACCTCGACCGAGACTTTGTCGGTTTCCAACTCACACAGCATCTCGTCCTGCGCGACGCTGTCGCCGACTTGCTTGAACCAGGTCGAAACAGTCGCCTCTGTCACGGATTCGCCAAGCGTGGGCACCATCACGTCAACCGACCCGCCCGATGCAGAGGGTGCGGCCTCGGGGGTTGCTGCGGCTGTTGTCGGGGCAGGCGCGGCTGCACCTTCACCGGCAGCAATCGTCGCCAGCAGAGCATCTACACCAACCGTGTCGCCTTCGGCGGCCACAATCTCACCCATCACGCCGGATGAGGGAGAGGGCACTTCGACCGTCACCTTGTCAGTCTCCAGCTCACACAGCATCTCATCCACGGCGACTGCATCACCGGGCTTTTTGAACCATGTTGCAACAGTGGCTTCGGTGACCGACTCGCCAAGCGTGGGAACACGAACTTCAATCGTCATCGCTTATTTTCCTTCGAGGCTCAGCGCTTCGTTAACCAGCGCTTCTTGTTGGGCTTTGTGTTGGCTGGCCAGGCCCGTCGCGGGCGAGGCCGAGGTTGCGCGACCGACATAAGCCGGACGGGTATGTTTCGCGCCGATCCGGGAAAGAACCCATTCGATATTGGGTTCAATAAAGGTCCACGCACCTTGGTTCTTCGGCTCTTCCTGACACCAGACCATTTCGGCATTCTTGAACCGTTCAAGCTCGTTGATCAGAGAATGTGCCGGGAAAGGATAGAATTGTTCGATCCGCATCAGATAAATGTCGTCGATGCCGCGAGCATCGCGTTCCTCCAGCAGGTCGAAATAGACTTTACCGGAACACATCACCACGCGTTTGATCTTGTTATCCGCCACCAGCTTGGTGTCGGAATTGCCCTTCTGGGCATCATCCCACAGTACCCGGTGGAAGCTGGATCCGGAGGTGAAATCCTCGGCGGTGCTGACTGCCAGCTTGTGGCGCAGCAGTGATTTCGGTGTCACCAGGATCAGCGGCTTGCGGAATGTCCGGTGCAGTTGGCGGCGCAGGATGTGGAAATAGTTCGCAGGCGTCGTGCAGTTCGCCACGATCCAGTTGTCCTGACCGCACATTTGCAGGAACCGCTCCAGCCTTGCCGACGAATGTTCGGGGCCTTGCCCTTCGAACCCATGCGGCAGCAGACAGACCAGGCCGGACATCCGCAGCCATTTCGATTCACCCGAACTGATGAATTGGTCGAACATGATCTGCGCGCCGTTGGCGAAGTCCCCGAACTGGGCTTCCCACAGGACCAGCGCATTTGGTTCGGCCAGCGAGTATCCGTATTCGAAGCCGAGCACTGCATATTCGGACAGCATCGAGTCGATCACTTCGTAATGCGACTGACCTGCGCGAATGTTGTTCAGCGGGTAATACCGTTCTTCAGTTTCCTGATGAACGAATCCGGAATGGCGTTGGCTGAAGGTGCCGCGCGTGGCGTCCTGCCCTGCAAGGCGTACCGGGTAGCCCTCGGTCAGCAAGGATCCGAAAGCCAACGCCTCACCAGTGGCCCAGTCAAAGCCTTTACCGGTTTCAAACATCTGTTTCTTGTGCTCAAGCAGACGACCAACCGTCTTGTGCATGGCAAATCCGCTTGGTGCGCGGGTAAGGGCATCGCCGATTTCGGCCATGGTTTCCGGCGTGATCGCCGTCTCGCCGCGCATGTATTCGTCTTTGTTCTTGTCAAGATGCGACCAGCGCCCATCCAGCCAATCGGCCTTGTTGGGTTTATAGTCCTTACCGGCCTCGAATTCGTCGTTCAGATGAGCCTGGAAGGCCGCCTTCATATCCTCGATCTCACCCTCGGGGATCAGGCCATCCTTGACCAAGCGTTCCGTATACAAGGACAGCGTGGTCTTATGCGTCTTGATCTTCTTGTACATGATCGGGTTGGTGAACATGGGCTCGTCGCCCTCGTTGTGACCAAACCGGCGATAACAGAAGATATCCAGAACCACGTCCTTGTGGAATTTCTGGCGGAACTCGGTCGCCACCTTGGCTGCATGAACAACCGCCTCGGGGTCATCCCCGTTCACGTGGAAGATCGGCGCCTCGACCATCAGCGCGATATCCGTCGGATATGGGCTGGAGCGTGAAAAATGCGGCGCGGTGGTAAAGCCGATCTGGTTGTTCACCACGATATGCATTGTCCCACCGGTGCGATGCCCGCGCAGACCGCTCAGGCCAAAGCCTTCGGCCACGACGCCCTGACCGGCAAAGGCTGCATCGCCGTGCAGCAGAATGGCCATGACCTTGGTGCGGTCCGTGTCGCCCAACTGATCCTGCTTGGCGCGGACCTTGCCCAGAACCACAGGGTTCACCGCCTCAAGATGCGACGGGTTCGCCGTCAACGACAGGTGCACGCTGTTGCCGTCGAACTCGCGATCGCTTGAAGCACCGAGGTGGTATTTCACGTCGCCCGAACCATCCACGTCTTCGGGTTTGAAACTGCCGCCCTGGAATTCGTTGAAAATGGCGCGGTACGGTTTGCCCATCACATTGGCCAGAATGTTCAAACGGCCCCGGTGCGGCATCCCGATCACGATATCACTGAGGCCGAGCGCGCCGCCACGCTTGATGATCTGCTCCATCGCCGGAATAAGCGCCTCACCGCCATCGAGACCAAAGCGCTTGGTGCCCATGTACTTGACGTGCAGGAATTTCTCAAAGCCTTCGGCCTCGACCATCTTGTTCAGGATGGCTTTGCGGCCTTCCTTGGTGAATTGGATTTCCTTGCCATAGCCCTCAATGCGCTCTTTCAGCCAAGCGGCCTCTTCCGGGTTCGAGATATGCATGTATTGCAGCGCAAAAGTGCCGCAATAGGTCCGTTTAACGATCTCGACGATCTGCCGCATCGAGGCGACCTGAAGTCCCAGAACGTTGTCGATAAAGATCGGGCGATCCATATCGGCATCGGTGAAGCCGTAGGTTTTGGGATCCAGTTCCGGATGATTGCTGGCCGCGCGCATGCCAAGGGGGTCAAGGTTGGCGGCCAGATGACCCCGGATCCGGTAGGCCCGGATCAGCATCAGCGCCCGCAGACTGTCCAGCACCGCGCGCTTGATCTGGTCATCGCTGACTTCGACACCTTTGTCGGCGGCCTTTTCCTTGATTTTCTTGCCTGCGGCCTTGGCGTCAATCTCGGCCCACTCGCCGGTCAACGCACCGGTCAGATCATCCGCTGGCATGGGCGGCCAGTCCGTGCGCGCCCACGAAGGCCCTTCGGCTTCGCGCTGCACATCAGGCGCGGCGTCACCCATGGCTTTGAAGAACTCGACCCAGGCAGCGTCTACCGCACCGGGGTTCTTGGTGTACTGCGCATAAAGCTGTTCCAGATATTCGGCGTTGTGCCCCTGCATGAAGCTCGAGGCGTGAAAGGCAGTATTGGGCGAGTGTTCGGTCATTGGGCTACCTCATGTGGGTTGGGACCGTATTGATTGGTGCCTGGCTGGCTGGGGCGGGTCAGCCACCACAGCACCAGGAGGGGCGACACCACCAGAACGATAAGTGTCGGGATGACGATCAGCAATGTTGCGCGGGTAAACAAAATGTCGAGCGTTCCGCCATGCTGAAAACTCGAGGCGATCCCGATACCAAAGATCAGGACGGCAAAGGCCCCAAGGATCAGCAGGATCGGCAGCAGAGCGTACAGCCCACTGCGCCCGGTATCGTGCATCCGCCGCCACGCAACGGCCAGATGCGGGAAGAACACGATCAGGCCGACGATGCTCTGCACCGGTTGGCTGGATGTTGCGGTGACGGCTTTGATCTCATCGCTTTCCGTGATCGCGACCTGCGTGAAGAACTGCCAGTCGATGATCCCGGCGATGATGTTCCAGATCACGATGAACAGGAAAAAGAACCAGTATTCGGGGCGCGAGGCACGACCCGAGAAGGTGAAGAACTTGGAGAAACAGGTACGGATCGCGTCAGAGAAGGTCATTCTGACTTCTCCATGTGTTTTGAGGTGAACGTTGAGTAAACAGTTGCGACATCGATGTGAGATTCTGACACTGTTGAAATACGCTCTGTGTTCAGGATGGCCCCTTTAAGACTTCGTTTGAGTCCGTTGCCCTCGGATGATTGCGGGCGAAGATGGTAGACAGGTGGAAGCGTTTGTGGATCCCGCCCATTGTCTCCCAGCAATTGCTGAAATGTAAATGGAGAGTCTTCATCTTTGAGCGCGAGCAGGCAGGATAAGCGACCGTGGACTTCATGCTCGAAACTGTCGACACGTAAGATGCTACCGGATTGCTCCCGAACAAACCAACGATCTTTCTTTTGCGAGGTTTCGATCTGCTTTAGATTGCGTACACCGGCCGCATTCTTGATTGCTTGCTCCCATGTACTCGCAATTCGGGGGTCCGGAACGTCCCCGAAACCAAGATGATTATACAAAAAAGTCGCCGCATATGATCGTATCGCGCGGTCATCGAGATCCGCTGGCGCGCTAACGCTCCAGCCGTGTTTTGTGAGGGTGTCGGTCAAACTTGCCAAATCAGTGGTCGACTGGCAGGCGGCGATGGTTTCCGATGCAAAGTTTTTTTCATTCGCAGCCGCAGGGACGGTTGTGGCCGCCAAGATGGCAGCCACAAGGCCAAACAGAAATTTCCCGCCCCAAGTCACAGCTTACCCAATCGCTTCCAGCACAGCCTCACCCAGCTGCGCCGGGCTTTCGGCCACGACGATACCGGCCGAGCGCATGGCTTCGATCTTGTCTTCGGCGCCTCCTTTGCCACCGGCGACAATCGCGCCTGCGTGGCCCATACGGCGGCCCGGAGGGGCTGTGCGGCCTGCGATGAAACCGGCGGTCGGCTTCTTGCGGCCCTTCTTGGCCTCATCCGCCAGGAACTGCGCGGCTTCTTCCTCGGCCGAGCCACCGATCTCACCGATCATGATGATCGACTCGGTCTCGTCATCGGCCAGGAACCATTCCAGCACATCGATATGCTCGGTGCCTTTGATCGGGTCGCCGCCGATACCCACGCAGGTGGACTGGCCCAGACCCACATCGGTGGTCTGCTTGACGGCCTCATAGGTCAGGGTGCCCGAGCGGGACACAACGCCGACCGAGCCGCGCTTGTGGATATGGCCGGGCATGATGCCGATCTTGCAGGCGTCGGGTGTAATCACACCGGGGCAGTTTGGGCCGATCAGGCGGGATTTGCTGCCTTCCAGCGCGCGCTTCACCTTCATCATGTCCAGCACCGGGATGCCTTCGGTGATGCAGACGATCACTTCCATCTCGGCATCAATCGCTTCGAGGATCGAATCCGCAGCAAACGGCGGCGGCACATAGATCACGCTGGCATTGGCTTCGGTCACGTGCTTGGCCTCGTGGACCGAGTTGAACACGGGCAGGCCCAGATGCTCCATCCCGCCTTTGCCGGGGGTGACGCCGCCGACCATCTTGGTGCCATAGGCAATGGCCTGTTCGCTGTGGAATGTACCCTGCGAGCCGGTAAAGCCCTGACAGATCACTTTGGTGTTTTCGTCGATGAGGACTGCCATTTTGTCCCTTTCTCTAGGCGGTGTTGGATTGATTGGGTTCGGTCGCCGGCAGAACCTGCGGCGCATAGGTAATTTTCTCGAGCGTGGCACGTCCCAGGGCCAGGTTGGCCGCCGTGCGCAGGCCGCTGCTGATTTCAGCGATGCCACGCCTTACTTTTTGCCGGATCAGGGGCCAGCCTGTTGGCCGCGCGCGCGGCGCACCCAAATTGTATTCGCCGGGCGCTTCGTTGCCCTGTTCGACCATGGCCGGGATCACCTGATAGGTGTTGATCTGGCGCGCCGCCGGCGAGGCGGAAGGGTTGAACAACAAACCATCCAGCGTAATGTCAAAGGGTTTCTGGGCCAGGAAGTGCCGGGCCGCTTCGCGTGTCAGAGCATAAGCTGCACCACCGGGATGGCGCGAGCGCATCAGGCGCAGTTCCCGCCCCAAATGGGACAACCGCTTGCGTCCAAGTGCCACGTAAAGCTTCGTGCTGCGCCAGCGTTCGAACCGGACGATATCGGCATCTGCGGGCCACCATGAGGCATCATTCAGCCAGTCTGCCAGTTCCGGTGTCAGAAACACATCATCCTCAAGGATCAACGCCTGTTCCGCGCCCGAGGCGATCAGCGCCTCCCATGCTTTGGCATGGCTGAGGGTGCAGGCCATGTCCTTGGTATGGAAATAGCCCCACGGCCCTTCGGCCCGACAGTCGCGCAGGAAATCCTCACGGGTGGCGGCGTCGCAATCAACAGCATTGACGCGCGTCGCCGACAGGCCTGCCTTTTGCAGCTCCTGCTCCATCAAACGCGCCCGCCCTGTGGCGCGTTCCAAGCCTATGAGGAAGATTGGGATGGTCATCAGATCGATTGCTTCTTTCGGCCTTGCGCGGCAATGCTTTTCAGCTTGGTTTTAGCCGCGATGGGGCGGGCCCGAGGCCAGCCCCACTTGAACAAGCTTAACCCTTGACCGCTTTCACGATCTTTTCGGCACCGTCTTTCAGGTTGTCCGCCGCGATCACGTCGAGGCCAGAGGTGTTGATGATCTCTTTGCCTTTTTCGACATTCGTGCCTTCCAGACGCACGACCAGCGGGACTTTCAGGCCGACCTCTTTCACCGCGGCCACGACACCCTCGGCGATGACGTCACAGCGCATGATGCCGCCGAAGATGTTGACCAGAATGCCTTTGACCTGCGGGTCTGAGGTGATGATCTTGAACGCCTCAGTCACTTTCTCTTTGGTCGCACCGCCACCCACGTCGAGGAAGTTGGCAGGCTCGGCCCCATACAGCTTGATGATGTCCATCGTCGCCATCGCCAGACCGGCGCCATTGACCATGCAGCCGATCTCACCATCCAGCGCGATGTAATTCAGGTCGTATTTGCTGGCTTCCAGCTCCTTGGGGTCTTCCTCGGTCGTGTCGCGCAGCTCGGCGATGTCGGGGTGGCGGTAGACCGCGTTGCCGTCAAAGCCGACCTTGGCGTCCAGCACCTTGAGATCGCCGCTGTCGGAAACGATCAGCGGGTTGATCTCCAGCATCTCCATGTCCTTCTCGACGAAGGCTTGATAGAGCTGACCCATCAGTTTGACGCATTGCTTGACTTGCGGGCCTTCCAGACCCAGCGAGAAGGCGATGCGGCGACCGTGATACGGCATGTAACCGGTGGCCGGATCGACCGAGAAGGACAGGATTTTCTCGGGCGTTGCGGCGGCCACCTCTTCGATGTCCATACCGCCCTCGGTCGAACAGACGAAAGAAATGCGGCTGGTCTGACGATCTACCAGCAGGGCCAGGTACAGTTCGCGCTCGATGCCCGAGCCTGCTTCGATATAGATGCGGTTGACCTGCTTGCCTGCCGGACCGGTCTGATGCGTGACCAGTGTACGGCCCAGCATCTTTTTGGCTTCTTCGGCGGCTTCTTCAACCGATTTGGTCAGACGAACACCGCCTTTTTCACCGGCGTCGGCCTCTTTGAACGAACCCTTGCCGCGACCACCCGCGTGGATCTGTGCTTTGACAACCCAGAGCGGGCCGTCCAGCTCACCTGCTGCGGTTTTGGCTTCTTCGGCGCGCAACACGGCGCGACCATCGGACACCGGTGCGCCATAGCTGCGAAGGAGGGCTTTGGCCTGATATTCGTGAATGTTCATCGAAACTGTCCCGTCTGACTGCGTTTAATCGTTATAGGGGTGTCTAGCGGGCAAGTTTAAAGGGTTTTTTGATGCTCGATAGGTTTTTAGCGAAGATTTTCAACATTTGTGATCACGGGATTTTAGGGTGTGATCACAAAATTTCTGATGTGGCAAAACGATTCGAAAAAACTGCGCAGCGTCAGAAAATCACATTCGAAAAAAGGGATTTGCGGCGTTTGCGCCAACATTTGCGACCGGGACATGCGCGGACCAAAAGAAAACCGGCCCTGAAACGGGCCGGTCTGTTATTCGGAGTTCAGGGCTGTTTTACGCCAGCGAGCTGTCGATGCCCTTGCACGCGTCGATCAGACCCTTCACGGCGTTCACCGAGTTGTCGAACCCTGCCTGCTCGTCTTCGTTCAGCTTGATGTCAACGATACGCTCGACGCCGCCTGCGCCGATCACGGTCGGAACACCGACATAGAGCCCGTCTACACCCAGTTCGCCGTTGCAGTAGGCCGCGCATGGCAGAACGCGTTTCTGGTCTTTCAGATAGGCTTCGGCCATTTCGATCGCCGATGTTGCAGGCGCGTAATAGGCCGAACCGGTTTTCAGCAGGCCAACGATTTCGGCGCCGCCGTCACGAGTACGCTGCACGATGGCGTCCAGTTTCTCTTGCGTGGTCCAGCCCATCTCGACCAGATCAGGCAGCGGAATGCCGGCAACGGTCGAGTAACGGACCGACGGTACCATGGTGTCGCCGTGGCCGCCCAGAACGAAGGCGGTGACGTCGCGCATCGAGACGTTGAACTCTTCCGACAGGAAGTGTGCAAAGCGCGCCGAGTCAAGCACCCCTGCCATGCCGCAGACCTTGTTGTGCGGCAGGCCCGAGAATTCGCGCAAGGCCCAGACCATCGCGTCCAGCGGGTTGGTGATGCAGATCACGAACGCGTCGGGTGCGTGGGCTGCGATGCCTTCACCAACCGACTTCATGACTTTCAGGTTGATGCCCAGCAGATCATCGCGGCTCATGCCCGGTTTGCGGGCCACGCCTGCGGTCACGATGCAAACATCCGCGCCAGCGATATCGGCATAGTCGCTGGTGCCTTTCATCGAGGCGTCGAACCCTTCCGAAGGGCCGGATTCAGCGATGTCGAGCGCCTTACCCTGAGGCAGCCCGTCTGCGATGTCAAACAGGACAACGTCACCCAGTTCTTTGACAGCTGCGAGATGTGCGAGCGTGCCGCCGATGTTCCCCGCGCCGATCAGCGCAATCTTGGGTCTGGCCATTTGGAATTTCTCCATATCCGGTCGGTATTGAAATCGCGGTTGTGCTAGTCGTTAAAACGTCAATAGGCAAGAGTTCTGCGACGTGGCATACAACCGCATACTGTTTGCAGGCCCTGCTTTGATTGCGCTAAACGGCCTTTGAGACAAGCCAAAACCGGGACTGTCGCATGTTCGAATTGAACTTGATGTTTTTTGCCGTGGCGATCCCTGCCGTGATCTTTGCCGGTATTTCAAAGGGCGGTTTCGGTTCCGGCGTGGCCTTTGCCTCGTCGTCGATTCTGGCCTTGATCCTGACGCCCGGGCAGGCTTTGGCCCTGATGCTGCCGATCTTGATGGTGATCGACGTGGCCACGTTAGGTCCCTATTGGAGGCGGTGGAGCTGGCCGGATTCCCGTCTGCTGATCCTTGGCGCCGTGCCCGGTGTGGCGATGGGTGCGTGGCTTTATCGTGCAACAGATGATAATCTGTTGCGTCTGCTGATCGGTGGCATCTCGGTCGGGTTCGTAATCTGGCACATCGCGCAGTCGAAAGGGTGGGTGCGCGGGTTTGCCAGGCGACTGCCGCCGTCTTCCGGTTTATTTGCCGGGCTGGTCGCGGGTTTCACAAGCTTCGTCAGCCACGCCGGTGGCCCCCCGGCAGCGGTCTATCTTTTGTCGCAACGCCTGACGAAAACGGAATTTCAAGCCAGTACGGTACTGGTTTTCTGGGTGATCAATATCGCGAAATTCATACCTTATGCGTATCTGGGTATGTTCACATGGCAGACGTTATGGGCGGATTTGCTGCTGACACCCTTTGCGATCCTGGGGGCATGGCTGGGCGTCCGGGCACATTTCATGTTGTCCGAACGCCTGTTCTTCGGGCTTGCCTATGTGCTGCTGACGCTCACCGGCAGCAAGCTGATCTGGGACGTGCTTACTTGATCAGGCATTGGGTGGCAGCGCCTCGGCCACCTCTTCAAAAGCCTGACCAGAAGCCACAAGGCAGGTGATCCCGTTGGGCAACGTCACCGTGATCGTCCAGCTGCCGGTTTCGTCCGAGGCAAAAAGCTCCACGACGGCGCCTTTCCGGGCCAGTCCCAAACCCCTGCGCGTTTCACCATAGGCCTCGTGCAACCGTTCCAGTACAGCTTCTCTGGGCGCACAGTTTTGACCCTGAGCATGCACATGTTGCGCGGCCAGGACCATGATCCCAAGCCCCATCGTCATCTTGAACACCGTCTTTCGCATTCCGTACCCCTTTTTGATTCCAACTGCCGTTCAGGGTGGGTGGCAAGGGACGAAATCCGGTTAAGGGAACGCACGTTGCGTCGGGTTTGCTGCGGTGCGGCGATTTTGTTCTTGAACTTTCCTGCAAAAAATGTCCCATTCCGCGCAACTTTATTTCAATGGGAGTGGTCCATGGATCCTCGTCTGCGCCCCTATCGTTCGGTTCTCTACATTCCTGGTTCGAGGGACCGGGCCCTGGACAAGGCCCGTTCTTTGCCTGTGGATGCGATCATCTTCGACCTGGAAGATGCAGTTGCAGCGGACGAAAAAGAAAACGCTCGCGAAACGCTGAAAGGGGCCTTGGCCGCTGGGGGCTATGGTGCGCGGGTCAAGATCGTCCGGATCAATGGGCTGGACACCGAATGGGGGCGTGCCGATGCCGAGGCGGTGCGCGACATGGATGCCGATGTTGTCCTGTTGCCCAAGGTGAATTCGGCGGCTGACGTGGATGCTCTGGCGGCGATCACCGGAGAATTGCCGATCTGGGCCATGATGGAAACGCCGCGCGGAATGCTGAACGCTGCCGAGATCGCCGCGCATCCGTTGATGGCCGGGTTCGTGATGGGCACAAACGATCTGGCCAAAGAACTGCAAACCCGCTTCCGTCCCGATCGCCTGCCGATGATGACTTCGCTGGGTCTGTGCCTGTTGGCCGCCAAGGCCGAAGGTCTGATCATCATTGATGGCGTGTACAACGCTTTCAAGGATACCGAGGGTCTGGCCGCCGAGTGTGCGCAGGGTCGCGACATGGGCTTTGATGGCAAAACACTGATCCATCCGGCCCAGGTCGATGTGGCCAACACGGCCTTCGCGCCATCGGATGACGAGATCGATCTGGCCCGCCGTCAAATCTCGGCATTCGAAGAGACCGAAGCGCAAGGACAGGGTGTTGCCGTCGTGGATGGCAAGATCGTTGAAAATCTGCACGTTGCAACGGCCCGCGAAATTCTGGCAAAAGCAGAGGCGATTTCAGCTTTGCAAGCGGGGTAAGCCAGCATGGGCTTTTTTCTTCTGATCTTGGGCGTGGCACTGTGGTGGGCGGCGCATCTGTTCAAACGTGTGGCGCCTGAACGCCGCGCCGCGATGGGCGACGGGGGCAAGGGGGCAGTTGCCCTGGCGCTGGTCGCGTCGATCCTGCTGATGGTGTTCGGCTATCGCATGACCGACTTCATCTATGTCTGGGCGCCGCCGACCTTCCTGATTCACGTCAACAATCTGTTGGTCCTTGTCGCGATCTACATGATGAGCCCAGCGGGCACCAAAGGTCGGGTGCTGAACAAGTTTCGCCATCCGATGCTGGGTGGGTTCAAGCTGTGGGCCTTTGCGCATTTGCTGGTGAACGGAGATCTGGCCTCGATCATCCTGTTCGGCGGTCTTCTGGCATGGGCCGTGGTGGAAGTCATTGTAATCAACAAGTCCGAACCCGACTGGACGCCGGGTGAGCCCGGTACTTACGGCAAGGATGCGATGTTCTTTGTGGCCTCGATCGTTCTGCTGGGGATTATCGGATATATCCACGGCCTGGTCGGTCCGTCTCCGTTCGGCTCATGAGGACCTGACTCCATGGCGAAACTCTATCGTTTGTTGACCGAAGAAGACACGTCAGCCTTCTGCCACAAGGTGTCAGATGCGCTGGCGAAGGGATGGGAGCTGTACGGCGACCCGTCCTATGCCTTTGACTCAGCCAACAATGTAATGCGGTGTGCGCAGGCTGTGACCAAAGAGGTCGAAGCCGACTATTCCCCCGACATGAAACTGGGACAGCAGTAATGGTAAAAACAAATCCGGGCCGATTTTTCGAGGATTATTCCGTAGGGCAGGTGTTGCAACACGCCGTGCCGCGCACAGTGACCGAGGGGGAACGCGGTTTGTATCACGCGCTTTATCCCGCACGTCACGCGCTGTATTCCTCGGACGAATTTGCCCGGGATTGCGGTTTGCCGGAAAGTCCGCTTGATGATCTGGCGGCGTTTCATCTGGTTTTCGGTAAAACGGTTCCGGATGTCTCGTTGAACGCGGTAGCCAATCTTGGCTATGGCGAAGGCCGTTGGCTGAAACCCGTCTACGCCGGTGATACCCTGCGATCTGTGTCCGAGGTGATTGGCGTCAAACAGAATTCCAACGGGAAAACAGGTGTCGTTTGGGTCCGCACCCGTGGATTGAACCAATTGGACGAAGTCGTCATCGAATATGTCCGTTGGGTGATGGTGCGCAAGGCAGACGTGAATGCGCCAGCGCCCGAAACGGTTGTTCCAGAATTGAAGAAGGCCTTGACGCCCCAGGATCTGATCGTGCCCGAAGGTCTGGATTTCTCGAATTACGATTTCGCTTTGGCCGGTGAAGCGCATCGTTGGGGCGATTATGAAATCGGAGAGAAAATCGACCACGTGGACGGCGTCACCGTGGAAGAGGCCGAACACATGCTGGCCACGCGATTGTGGCAGAACACCGCCAAGGTGCATTTCGACCTGACGTTCCGCCCGGAAGGCAGGTTGATCTATGGCGGGCACGTGATCTCGATGGCGCGGACATTGTCGTTCAACGGGCTTGCGAACGCGCAGATGATTGTCGGCCTGAATGGCGGCGCGCATGCCAACCCGTGTTTCGCGGGCGACACGATCAAGGCCTGGTCCGAAGTTCTGGATAAGGCGGAAACCGGTGTTCCCGGCGTGGGTGCGATCCGCCTGCGTCTGGTGGCGACAAAGGGTGGCGATCCGTTCGTTTTGAAGAATGACGAGGGCCGGTATTTGCCGGATGTTCTTCTGGACCTCGACTATTGGGCGCTCATGCCGCAATAGGCGTGCTGACGGTATTGTGAGCCATTCGCGTGCAAGCCGTGCTAGGCTTGCACCATGCATATTCTGCGCGCGATATTGACCAGCGTTTGTCTGGCGCCGGCGGCTCAGGCCTGCGATCTGGCGCTGGCCCTGGCGGTTGACGTTTCCGGCTCGGTCGACGCCAGCGAGTTTCGTATCCAGATGGACGGGCTGGCCGCTGGTCTGCGCGACCCGATCGTGTCCGAGGCATTGGTTCGTGGTCAGGCTCAGTTGATGCTGGTGCAATGGACCGGGTCGTCGCGCCAGCAGGTCACGATCCCCTGGACCCGAGTCGACAATTTCGCGGCGCTGGATCGTTTTGCCGATCAGGTTGCCGAAGATCCACGCATCTGGCGGAACTTCTCGACCGCGATTGGCGAGGCGCTGCACACGACGCTGGACGCATTTGAGTCCGTTTCCGATTGCAAACGGCGACTGATCGATCTGTCGGGGGACGGCGTATCCAATGAAGGCGTCGAACCGACGCAAGTTCACGCGGCTTTGCGCAACCGCGGCATTGTCGTCAATGCGTTGGCCATCGAAGAAAGTGAACCGGACCTGACGGCCTATTTCTTTGAGAATGTCATCGTGGGCGAAGGCGCTTTTGTCGTTTCGGCCTCGGGCTTCGCGGACTACCCGGAACGAATTCGCAAGAAACTGCTGCGCGAAGTGACGCAGCAAACGGCAGGCCTGAAATGACAGTCAGGAGATTCGTGATCACATGCCTTTGGTCTTGAAATCGCTAACATTGATGAAGGGGAATGTTAAATGTGATCACGACAATATTTTGTGTGATCACATACCGGAATAATCCGTCAAATTGCGCTGAATTTAGTGGTTTTTGCACCCGCAGCACGTGACAGTGTCGCAAAAAACAGTAAAACGTTCGGTAGCCAACCGAAAAGGAGCCGCCATGGCCGATGTAAATCGGGGCAACCGCCCACTTTCGCCGCACCTGTCGATCTATCGTCCACAGCTGACGTCGGTCACATCCATCCTGACACGCATCACCGGAAACGCGCTACTGCTGGCGGCGCTGCTGATCGTCTGGTGGTTTCTGGCCGCAGCAACGTCGCCCGAGGCCTTCGCCGTTGCGAACGGAGTGATAACTTCGGTGCTTGGCGATCTGGTGATGGCTCTGTCCGTTTGGGGTCTTTGGTATCACACGCTGGCCGGTGTACGGCACCTGATCTGGGACAATGCGATTGGGCTGGACCTTCCCACAGCGACAAAGCTGGGCTGGGCCGTCGTCATCGGATCGGTCGTGCTGACCCTTCTGACCCTTGTCATCGTCGCGTGATTGGAGGCCTTACATGCGTTATCTGACCGACCGCAAACGCGCCGCTGGCCTTGGCTCGGCGAAATCCGGCACCGCTCATTTCTGGGCGATGAAAGTCAGCTCGGTGGCTCTGCTGATCCTTGTGCCTTTGTTTGTTTTCACCTTCGGCCCGGTTCTGGGTCAGCCGTTTGACGTGGTGCTTGAATACTACTCGCGGCCCTTCCCGGCCATCGTGGCAGCACTGACGCTGGCGGTTGGCTTCAAACACTTCGCAGACGGTGCGCAGGTGATGCTTGAAGACTACGTTCACGGCACGCTTGAGAAGGTCCTGATCATTCTGGTGACCTGCCTGTCCTACGGTGCGGCCGCGGCCGGCATCTTCGCCATCGCGCGCATTGCCCTTTAATTCCCGGAGCTGAAAGAAATGGCTGCATACGAATACGAAACGCATGAATATGACGTGGTCGTTGTCGGCGCCGGTGGGGCCGGTCTGCGGGCGACATTGGGTATGGCGGAACAAGGCCTGCGTACGGCCTGCGTGACCAAGGTTTTCCCAACCCGTTCTCATACCGTGGCTGCACAGGGTGGCATTGCCGCGTCGCTGTCGAATATGGGCCCCGATCATTGGCAATGGCACATGTACGATACCGTCAAGGGCTCGGACTGGTTGGGCGATACCGACGCGATGGAGTACCTTGCCCGCGAGGCGCCCAAGGCGGTCTACGAGCTGGAGCACTATGGCGTTCCGTTCAGCCGGACGGAAGAGGGCAAGATTTATCAGCGCCCCTTCGGTGGACACACCACTGAATTCGGAGAAGGTCCTGCGGTACAGCGCACCTGTGCAGCCGCCGACCGGACCGGCCACGCGATCCTACATACTCTGTACGGACAGTCGCTCAAGAACAACGCCGAGTTCTATATCGAGTATTTCGCCATCGACTTGATCATGTCCGAAGACGGTCAGTGTCAGGGTGTCGTCTGCTGGAAGCTGGACGATGGCACCATGCATGTCTTCAACGCCAAGATGGTGGTATTGGCGACCGGCGGCTATGGCCGTGCCTATTTCAGCGCCACCTCGGCCCATACCTGCACCGGCGATGGCGGCGGCATGGTGGCCCGTGCTGGGCTGGCCTTGCAGGATATGGAATTCGTTCAGTTCCACCCCACAGGCATCTACGGTTCGGGCTGTCTGATCACCGAAGGTGCGCGCGGCGAAGGCGGGTATCTGACAAACTCGGAAGGTGAACGGTTCATGGAGCGCTATGCGCCCCAGTACAAGGACCTCGCACCACGCGATTACGTTTCGCGCTCGATGACCATGGAAATCCGCGAGGGACGTGGCGTTGGGGCCGAAGGGGATCACATTCACCTGAACCTCAGCCACTTGCCTGCCGAGGCTCTGGCAGAGCGCCTGCCCGGTATATCGGAAAGCGCCAAGATTTTTGCGGGTGTGGATGTCACGAAGGAACCGATCCCGGTTCTGCCCACCGTGCATTACAACATGGGCGGTATCCCCACGAACTATTGGGGTGAGGTTCTGAACCCGACTTCCGACGATCCGACTGCGGTTGTTCCCGGTTTGATGGCCGTTGGCGAAGCCGGTTGTGCCTCTGTCCACGGTGCGAACCGACTGGGGTCGAACTCGCTGATTGACCTTGTGGTCTTTGGCCGGGCGGCAGCGATCCGGGCTGGCAAGGTTGTCGACGCCGAATCCCCCAACCCGGTTCTGAACCAGGCGTCGGTCGACAAGGCGTTTGACCGTTTTGATGCGGTGCGTAACGCCAGCGGTTCAACCCCAACCGCTGATCTTCGGCTTGAGATGCAAAAGACCATGCAGGCGGATGCGGCCGTGTTCCGAACCGCCAAGACCATGGCCGAAGGCGTCGAGAAGATGACGGCGATTGCCGCAAAGATGGACGACCTGAAGGTCACAGACCGTTCATTGGTCTGGAACAGCGATCTGATGGAAACCCTTGAACTGACCAACCTGATGCCAAACGCGCTTGCCACCATCGTCGGCGCCGAGGCCCGCAAGGAATCCCGAGGGGCCCACGCGCATGAGGACTTCAGCGAGCGTGATGACGAAAACTGGCGTGTTCACACGGTCAGCCGGGTTGAGGGCAGCAAGGTTGAGCTCAGCTATCGTCCGGTCATCGTTGATCCACTGACGACCGAGGACCAAGGCGGTATCAGCTTGCAGAAAATCGCGCCCAAAGCGCGGACGTTCTAAAGGCTGGTCAGGAACAGGGGCGAGATGGCAGAGTTTTCTTCGACCGATTATTGGCAACGCCGATATGAGCGCGGCAAGACCTCGGGAGCGGGGTCTTACGGGCGTCTTGCCGTCTACAAAGCGAATTTCATCAACACGATGGTCGAGATGGAAGGCGTGGACTCGGTTGTAGAATTGGGATCGGGCGACGGAAATCAGGCGCAATTGTTTGATATCCCGAAATATACCGGTCTTGATGTCTCGGACCTCTGCGTTCGTCGCTGCAACGAAGTTTTTCGATCCCGCCCCAATTGGGTGTTCAAAAACGCCGATTCCGAGGTTGAGCCGCATGACGTTTCTCTTTCGCTGGATGTCATTTATCATCTGACCGAAGACAGCGTTTTCGAGAACTACATGCGGCGGTTGTTCGGGCTGGCAAAGCGTTTTGTCGTTATCTATTCGTCTGATTTTGACCAGAACCCTTCCAACCAGCATGTGCGCCATCGCCCGTATTCCCTGTGGGTTGAAGAATTCATGCCCGGCTGGCAGCTCTATTGTGAAGAAGAGAACCCGTTTGCCGTCAAAGGGCATGCGCATGCCTCAAAGAACAGCTTTGCCGCGTTCAAAGTGTTCGAGCGGAGTTGAACGTGTGACTGGCGCAAGCACCATATCGACCCGGAAAGCCAAACAAGCCGCTTTTGATCCAGTCACATGCCGGAAGGGCGTTCAAAAAAGCGCGAGTCATGGTGAAATCCCAGGCGTGCCGAGGCGTATGCTTTGCTGGTGCCTGCAATGACGGTCGAGAAACTCCAATCCGGGCAAAGCGATCCCAAGATCATCCTGATCGGCTTGAACCGCTGTGCGACGACCTCGTTTCACAAGCTGTTTCAGAACAACGGGATTCCATCTGTGCATTGGGAAGATGAACAGGGTCTAAACCTTGCACATCGCATGGTAACCAATATTGCCATGGGGCGCAGACCGCTGGATGGGTTTGGTGCCGTTCGGGCCTTCACCGATATCGCCTTTGTCAATTCGCGCTTCATGCTGGACGGCGCGCGGTTCTTTCGAGAGCTGCACGCGGCTTACCCTGACGCCTATTTCTTGCTGAACACGCGCAATCGCGATGACTGGATCGCATCACGTGCCAACCATTCCGGCGGTAGGTACCTAGAGCGATGCTGCAAGGCCAATGGACAGACGGCCGACGAGGTAAAACGGGGCTGGGCGCATATGTATGACGTGCACCATTCCGAGGTCGAAGCTTTCTTTGACGACAACCCGCGCTTTCTGCGCTTTGATATCGACCGGGACGATCCGCAAAGCCTTGCGGATTGGCTTTCGCCGGATTTCGACGTGAACATCGCCCATTGGGGGCATTATAACCGAGGGGCGTCTGAATGCGCCCGGACAGGCTGAAAGGCGGCCTTGTGCTGAATGGAGAATTGACATGGTTCAACTGACCCTGCCCAAGAATTCCCGGATTACCACCGGCAAGACCTGGCCAAAGCCGGACGGCGCCACGAACGTGCGCAAGTTCCAGATCTATCGTTGGAACCCCGATGACGGGCAGAACCCGCGTGTCGACACCTATTTCGTTGATATGGATACGTGCGGTCCGATGGTACTGGACGCGCTAATCAAGATCAAAAACGAGATCGATCCGACGTTGACGTTCCGACGGTCCTGCCGCGAAGGCATCTGTGGATCTTGCGCGATGAACATCGACGGGATCAATACGCTGGCCTGTATCTATGGCATGGATGAGATCAAGGGCGATGTGAAAATCTATCCGCTGCCGCATATGCCGGTGGTCAAGGACCTGATCCCTGATCTGACTCATTTCTATGCCCAGCATGCGTCCATCATGCCGTGGCTGGAAACCAAGACCAATCGTCCCGCGAAAGAATGGAAACAGTCCATCGAAGATCGCAAGAAGCTGGACGGTCTCTATGAATGCGTGATGTGCGCCAGCTGCTCGACCTCATGCCCCAGCTACTGGTGGAATGGCGACCGCTATCTTGGCCCCGCGGCTTTGCTGCATGCCTATCGCTGGATCATCGACAGCCGGGATGAAGCCACCGGTGAACGTCTGGATGAGCTGGAAGATCCGTTCAAGCTCTACCGCTGTCACACCATCATGAACTGTGCCAAGACCTGCCCGAAAGGTCTGAACCCGGCCAAGGCGATTGCCGAGATCAAGAAGATGATGGTCGAACGCGCGGTCTAAACACAGACCCGATTTGCGATTTTCGCATGTCCATCTTGCATAAATAGGCGATGCAGCCCCGGCTGCATTGCCTTATTTTTTGGGCAGGGAGGAGTGATGAGCTTTAGTCAGGATCACTCCAATGAGCAAAGACACATCCAAACGGAAAACCGACGCCCAAGACGCGCTGGAACTGCTTGAACAGGCATGGGCCTATTACACGCCCGAACCTGCGAAGGCTGACAAGGAACCAGAGCTTTTCGAATACGCAAACGCAGCCTGATACAGGCGGCAAGGCTTGCAAACTGACGGTTTATCGGCAAAGCAGAGGGATGCCTGTTCTTCTGCTTCTTCTGGCGGCCGGCGTGTTTGCCTATTTCCTCTGGCGCTCGCGCCATTCCGGGCTGACACGTGATTGCAGGTGGCGGCAGGACAAGAGCCACGGCATCTGGCGGTGCAGCTTCTGCGGTGCCGAAATAACTGCACTGGACCAACCATTGCGGTGCTTGAAGGCGCGTGACCCCTGAAAGATAGGGCTTTCCGAGGGCTGAATAATGCGCCACTCTGCCCGGCATGACCGTTTCAGAAAACACTCTACAACCGCCCGAAGATGCCGAAGCCCGTCGCGCGGTCGCCCCTGTCATCTGTTACCCGAACGAGGCATTGCCGCGACCGGATGTACCTTGGATGAAGTCCCTTCGCGCACGCGCAAGCAAAACGGGCGAAGTGCTGGTGCCGCCACGCGATGCGCGTTGTTTTGAAGTGCCTGCCGGCCATTTCTTTCGCATCACTTCCGTCGAGGGGCCGCAGGTTGGCGATCTGAACCTCTGGAACCGAAACGACCTTTCGGAACGCTTCTATTCCGGAAAAACCCGGGCGCTGCATGGCACGCATCTGACCACCGGAGAGCGGATGTGGTCCAGTTTTCCTCATCTACGCCCGATGGCCACGATTATTGCGGATACGCTGGAGTGGTACGGGATCGATTCCTATGGGGGGTCGGTTCATGACGTCATCGGTACGCGATGCGATCCGTATACGGGCAACCTTTTGTCCGGTACGCAATACCACCATTGTTGCCATTCCAACCTGACACGCGCGCTTGCGGATCACCTCAATATTCCGCTGGCCGAAGCCGAACCCGCGGTGCACGACGTATTGAACGTCTTCATGTGTACCGGTTTCACCCGCGACACGGGTCAGTACTTCATGAAAGCCTCACCCGTGCGCCCCGGAGATTTTCTGGAATTTTTTGCCGAGATTGATTTGCTGGGCAACCTCAGCGCCTGCCCGGGCGGGGATTGTTCTTCGGAACATTCCTCGGACACGGCTGCATGCCACCCCTTGCTGGTGGAGGTGTTCGCTCCTGCCAGTGGTGATTTGAAGGGGTGGGATAGCCCTGCGAGCAATGGTTATGATCGCTCGCACGGGCGTTAGCAACGGCAGGCGCCCGTTTCCTCGTGCCTGCCCACCATCAGCTGTTGGGGAACGCAGCCTGAAGCGCGATTTCCACCATTTCACCAAAGCTGCTTTCACGTTCTGACGATGGCAGAGCCTCTCCGGTCAACAGGTGGTCGGAAACAGTCAGAACGGCCAGAGCGCGGCACTTGTGGCGCGCCGCCAGGATATAGAGTTCGGCCGCTTCCATCTCGACCCCCAGAATGCCGTGACGCACCATCTGTTCATTGAGATCTGGACGCTCGTCATAAAAGACATCTGACGAGTAAATTCCACCAACATGGGTCGGCGTTCCCTTGGCGGCAGCCGCGGTGGCGGCAGCTTGCAGCAGCCCCCAATCGGCGCAGGGTGCAAAGTTGAGCTCTTTCATGATGCCGCGCGACGGCGTGCTCAGCGTGGTTGATGTCATGGCCAGAATAACGTCACGAATTTTGACGCTGTCCTGCATCCCCCCGCAGGATCCGATGCGGATCAGGGTTTTCGCATCGTAATCGCGGATCAACTCGTTTACATAAATGGAAAGAGACGGCATTCCCATGCCGCTTCCCTGAATTGTTACGGGGTTTCCCTTCCAGTTTCCGGTAAAGCCGAGCATTCCCCGAACGTTATTGACCTGTTTGACATCGTCCAAAAACGTTTCGGCCGCCCATTTCGCCCGGTAGGGATCACCGGGCAAAAGAACGGTTTCAGCTATTTCGCCTTTTTCGGCGCCAATATGAATTGTCATTTTCAAAAACGCTCAGATTAGATTTCCAGATCAGAAATATCCACGCCTGCGGTCAGCGCGTCATGCACCCATTGAGGCTTGCGGCCGCGACCGGTCCAAGTTTGATCTGGGTTTTCCGGGTTGCGGTATTTAGCCTTTGTTTTTGTTGGCTTAACGCTGCGCGACGCTTCTCCGGACAGCTCAGACAAAGAGAAGCCGAATTCTGCCGCAGCCTTTTCTGCGGCTTTCAAAGCTTCCTGACGTTCGCGTTTTTCTGCCCTGACCAAAGCTTTTTCAATGTCATTGCGCAAAGCCAAAAGGTCTTTGCGTGGCATATTCTCAAGATTGATCCCCATCATTCTTCTCCATCAGATAATAATTACGGTGCACATGAGCGCGCACCGTAATTCTAAATATCAGCTTATTCCATCCCGAATTTTTCAGAGACGGAAACAGGAGAAAAAGTGCCTTTAAGCTAATTTACTCTGCCGCGAGGTTCCGAGGATCCGCCAGAGTAACGATATCGCCCATTATCGAATTGAGTTCGAAGTTTTTCGGGGTGTAGACCTTGGCCACACCCATGGATTTCAGTTTTTCGGCATCTTCGTCCGGAATAATGCCACCCACCACGACTGGGATATGAGACAACCCCGCCTGCCGCAGACGTTCCATGACGTCTTTGACCAGTGGCAGGTGGCTGCCGGACAGGATCGACAATCCAATGACATGCGCATCATCTTCGCTGGCGGCCGCAACGATTTCTTCGGGTGTCAGACGAATGCCCTCATAGCTGATGTCCATACCGCAATCGCGGGCACGGAAGGCGATCTGTTCGGCACCGTTGGAATGGCCGTCCAGTCCGGGTTTGCCTACAAGGAACTTCAGACGCCGGCCCAGCTTGTCGCTGACGGCATCAACAGCGGCACGCAGGTCGTCCAGCCCTTCGGTCTTGTTCGAAACAGACCCGGAAACACCGGTTGGGCCGCGATAGGTTCCATAGACTTTACGCATCTCTTCGGCCCATTCGCCCGTCGTCGCGCCGGCCTTTGCGGCGGCAATGGACGGTTCCATGATGTTTGCCCCGGTCTGTGCCGCTTCGCGCAGCGCGGCCAGGGCCGCTGCTACGGCCGCTTCGTCCCGTTCTGCGCGCCACGTATTTAGTCGGTCGATCTGTTCTTGTTCCACGGCAGGATCGACAACCATGATGCCACCGTCGTCGGTTTGAAGCGGTGATGCCTCGCCTTCGATCCATTTGTTCACACCGACAACAACGGTTTCGTTGCGCTCGATCCGGTTCAGGCGTTCAGCGTTGGAATCTACCAGTCGGGACTTCATGTATTCGATCGAAGCGACCGCGCCGCCCATCGAATCCAGGTTGGCCAGTTCGGCCCGTGCGCCTTCTTTCAGTTCTTTCACCTTGGCATCGACTGCGGGGTTTCCATCGAACAGGTCGTCGTATTCCAGCAGATCGGTCTCATAGGCCAGGATCTGCTGCATCCGCATCGACCACTGCTGGTCCCACGGGCGCGGCAGACCCAGCGCCTCGTTCCAGGCGGGCAACTGCACCGCTCGGGCGCGGGCATTCTTCGACAGGGTTACGGCCAGCATCTCGATCAGGATGCGATAGACGTTGTTTTCGGGCTGCTGCTCGGTCAGACCCAGAGAGTTCACCTGCACGCCATAGCGGAATCGACGGAATTTCGGATTTTCAACGCCATAGCGTTGTTGCAGGATCTCATCCCAAAGATCCACGAAGGCACGCATTTTGCACATTTCGGTGACAAAGCGGATGCCAGCATTTACAAAGAAGGAAATCCGACCGCAGAGCGCCGGGAAATCCTCGGCAGGTACACGTGGGCGCAATTCGTCCAGCACGGCGATGGCAGTGGCCAGGGCATAGGCCAGTTCCTGCTCTGGCGTCGCTCCCGCCTCTTGCAGGTGGTACGAGCACACGTTCATCGGGTTCCATTTCGGAACATTGGTATAGCAATACTCGGCCACGTCCGCGATCATCTTGAGCGACGGCTTGGGCGGGCAAACATAAGTGCCGCGGCTCAGGTATTCCTTGATCAGGTCGTTTTGAACCGTGCCCTGTAGTTTGGATACATCCGCGCCTTGCTCTTCCGCGACGGCGACATAAAGCGCCAAAAGCCATGGCGCAGTGGCGTTGATCGTCATCGAGGTGTTCATCTGCTCCAGCGGGATCTGGTCGAACAGAACCCGCATGTCGCCCAGATGACAGACCGGCACACCAACCTTGCCGACTTCACCGCGGGCCAAAGTGTGGTCGCTGTCATAGCCCGTTTGAGTGGGCAGATCGAAGGCCACCGACAGGCCGGTTTGGCCTTTCGCAAGATTCCCCCGATAAAGCGCGTTCGAGGCTTTGGCCGTGGAATGACCGGCATAGGTTCGGATGAGCCAGGGGCGATCTTTCTGCGTCTGCGTCATAGCGGGGCCTCGCGTTTCAGTGGGCAATAAAATTTCGTCTTGAGGTTCTAAAGCGCAATTTTCGGGACATGTCAATTCGCTGCGTTGCGGCATGCCGCAATTGTTCAGATTGTGGGCGGCTGTGATTGGTGGCAATCTGCCGCCATGACGCAAACCGTGGAACTTCCGCTTTGGCTTTTCGTGCTGATCGTGGTCTTTGCCATGGTCACTTTCGCATCGCATTTCCTGTTTCCGTCCGTCCGCTGGTTTTTCCGTCGCAGGCTGGAACGCGCGGTGGCGCGCCTGAACCAGCGCCTTCAACGCCCGATCCAGCCCTTCAAGCTGGCGCGTCGACATGACATGATCCAGCGCTTGATTTATGATCCGCAGGTCGGCCAGGCGGTTCAGCAACATGCCCGTGAAACCGGCATGCCCGAGGCCGTCGCCTCGGAGCAGGCACGTCGTTATGCCCGAGAGATCGTTCCGTCATTTTCGGCCTTCGCCTATTTCAGCTTTGCGATCCGGTTGGCCCGCTTGCTGAGCAACACATTCTACGAGGTACGGCTTAGCTATCAGGACGAAGAATCCGTCAGGAACATTGACCCCGAAGCTACGGTTGTCTTTGTCATGAACCACCGGAGCAACATGGATTACGTTTTGGTCACGTATCTTGCAGCCCGGCATTCTGCGCTGTCTTATGCTGTCGGAGAGTGGGCCCGGGTCTGGCCGCTCAGCCGATTGATCCGGGCGATGGGGGCGTATTTTATCCGGCGCAAGTCCGGCAGCGAACTCTATCGTCAGGTTCTGTCCACCTATGTACGCCACGCAACCGAAGCCGGCGTAACTCAAGCCATGTTTCCAGAAGGCGGGCTGAGCCTGACCGGGGCCATTGCGCGCCCCAAGCTTGGACTGCTCAAATACATTATGGATGGAACATCGCCACAGGGGCGCGATGTGGTGTTTGTCCCGGTTGCTCTGAATTACGACCGTGTGTTGGAAGACACCATCCTGACCCGCGCGGCACTTGGAACAGAGCGGCGGTTTCGCGCACGGATCGGCGTCATCACGCGCTGGATAGTGAAACAGATCTGGCGTCGTTTGATCGGCCGATACAAGCGGTTCGGTCTGGCGTCCGTCCGGTACGGCAGGCCGATCTCTCTCAAGGAATTCCGGGCTGAAGGCAGTGACGACATGATGACGGATTTGGCTCGGACGCTGATGCAGCGTATCCAGCATGCTATTCCGCTTGTGCCGGCACCAGCGGCCTGTTTGCTGGTGCGCGACAAGGGCCCGATGTCCGAAGAAGACGTGCTGTCACAAATCCGACAGATGATGGAGCGCGATGATCCGCAGACCAAGGACAATTCGCAGGCCATATCAAATGCTTTGGATCAACTGGTTGAACGCCGGATTCTGAACCGACAGGGGAACATGCTGTCCGTATCAGGTCAGCGCGGCGATCTTCTGGACTATTACGCCGCATCCGCCCCGGCGGATTCAGGTAACCAGGTTTCTGCATCCGCAAAATAACTTTCTGCAACCGCTGGGTCATAAAATTACAATATGGCGCCAAAAACGGTTGCAATATTACTCATCGCCCAATATTCCAGTCTGTGAAGCGCGCGATTCTGCGTCGCGGCAAAGGCACTGAACAGAGGAGGCCGGCATGGCTTTGGACACCGAAAGTGGTATCGCGTCGTACGAGGCACCTGAAAAAGATCTGTATGAAATGGGTGAAATCCCGCCCATGGGATATGTCCCAAAGCAAATGTACGCTTGGGCCATCCGCAAAGAACGTCATGGTGAGCCGAACACCGCCATGCAGCAGGAAGTTGTGGATGTTCCGACCCTGGACAGCAACGAAGTGCTGGTTCTGGTTATGGCTGCCGGGGTCAACTACAACGGCGTCTGGGCTGCTCTGGGGCAGCCGATCAGCCCGTTTGATGGCCACAAAGCACCCTACCACATCGCGGGTTCGGATGCGTCGGGCATCGTTTGGGCCGTTGGCGACAAGGTAAAGCGCTGGAAAGTTGGCGACGAGGTTGTGATCCACTGCAACCAGGACGACGGCGATGACGAGGAATGCAACGGCGGCGATCCGATGTATTCGCCCAGCCAGCGGATCTGGGGTTATGAAACGCCGGATGGCTCGTTCAGCCAGTTCACGCGCGTGCAGGCTCAGCAGCTTATGCCGCGCCCCAAGCATCTGACATGGGAAGAAGCGGCGTGCTACACCCTGACGCTGGCAACCGCATACCGGATGCTGTTTGGCCACGAGCCACACGATCTGAAACCGGGTCAGAACGTCCTGGTCTGGGGTGCATCCGGGGGCCTGGGTTCCTATGCGATCCAATTGATCAATACCGCCGGCGCAAATGCGATCGGTGTGATTTCAGACGAAAGCAAGCGTGATTTCGTTATGGGTCTGGGCGCCAAAGGTGTTCTGAACCGTCGTGATTTCAACTGCTGGGGACAATTGCCCACGGTCAACACACCGGAATATGCCGAATGGTTCAAAGAGGCCCGCAAATTCGGCAAGGCGATCTGGGACATAACCGGCAAAGGCAACAATGTTGACATGGTGTTCGAACACCCGGGTGAAAGCACTTTCCCGGTGTCGACCTTCGTTGTGAAAAAAGGCGGTATGGTCGTGATTTGCGCTGGAACATCGGGTTTCAACTGTACATTCGATGTGCGCTACATGTGGATGCACCAAAAGCGTTTGCAGGGCTCGCACTTTGCTCATCTGAAGCAGGCGGCAGCCGCGAACAAACTGATGGTCGAGCGTCGTCTGGATCCCTGCATGTCCGAAGTGTTCACCTGGAATGACCTGCCTGAAGCACACATGAAAATGCTGCGGAACGAGCACAAGCCGGGCAATATGTCCGTTCTTGTTCAGGCGCCGCGCACTGGTCTGCGTACCCTCGAGGAAGTCCTGGACGCAGGTTGATAACCCGCCAGGGTTGTAGACACAAAACACCCGCGAATCACCTTGTTGGTTCGCGGGTGTTTTGTGTTTTTCAGGCCTCTGACGATCTTTCAAATGTTTGCATTTTTGCCCATCGCTATTTTTGGGGAGTAGAAACCGGCGAATAGGCTGAAAAAGATCATACATGTTATGGTTGTGTTAACCCTTCGTTAACTGTTTCAGAGAGACCCTGATGGCGCAAAATGAGTGGATATTGGACGTATTGTCGGACCTCAATGCTTTCGCCGTTGCGAATGGTTTGAGCGCGCTTGCAGAGCAGCTTGATGACACAAGACTGATCGCGGCTGCCGAGATTGCGTCCTTGAAGAACGAGGTACGGGCGCCCGCGGATGGCAACGAAGGTCGATTTGGGTCAAATCCTTCAGGATTTGGAAAACACCAACACGCTTGAAGAACTCAGCGCCGTAGCGGAGCGTTTGCGGGACGCGTTGAAGGTCGAGCACCTGACGTATCACTGGGTTGACGGTGCCGGAGATCAATACGGCTACACCACCTATTCAGACGCTTGGGATGAGCGCTACAGGGAAAAAAACTATCACCGTATCGACCCAGTGATCTTGGGGTGTTTCCAGCGGTTTCACCCGGTTGACTGGAAGTCTCTGGATTGGTCCGGCAAGGTGGCGAAAGCCTTCCTTCTGGATGCGCAAAGCCATGGCGTTGGCAATCAGGGGTATTCCATCCCAATTCGGGGTCCAAATGGTCAGTTCGCCCTGTTCACGGTCAACCACAGTTGTGATGATCAAACCTGGAAGAACTTTATCTCGACTTACGGGCGTGATTTGATTCTTGTTGCGCATTACATAAATCGCAAGGCGCTGGAGTTTGAAAAAGACAGGCAGCCGGACTGCCCGCGCAGCTTGTCGCCAAGGGAAATCGACGCGATCACACTTTTGGCGTTGGGATACAGCCGCGCCCAAGTGGCCCATTCCCTGACGATTTCCGAGCATACGTTGCGCGTTTACATTGAAAGCGCGCGCTCAAAGCTGGGCGCACATAACACAACCCACGCAATCGCCACGGCACTCAGCCGGGGATTAATAGTGGTTTAAGGGGTGAACGGCCTCCACACGCAAAATTAACCACGACTCTGTACTCCTTTCGTTCCTGCACAGGACGACAAGGGGAACAAGTCATGTTGCGTTATCTATATGCCGATGAGTTACACAGATTTCCGACTCTGGCAGAGGGGATGTTCAAGGATCGCGCGGATCAGTTCAAGACCCGGTTGGGGTGGGATGTCCACGTCAACGAGAAAGGGGAAGAGCGGGACGAATACGATGATCTCAATCCGCTTTACGTCATCTGGGAAGAGCCGGATGGCAGCCACGGAGGGTCGATGCGTGTATTGCCTACGACCGGCCGGGTGATGATCAATGAGGTTTTTGGTCATCTCAACGGCGGTAAGCCGATTTGCAGCCCCCTGATCTGGGAGGTGACCCGGTTCTGCCTGTCGCGAACAGCCAGCCCGCATACTGCCGGCGCCATCATGCTGAGCGGAGGCGAAATGATGGAAGGTTTCGGCCTGACGCATATCGCCGGCGTATTCGATGCCAGAATGATCAGAATCTATCGCCTGATCGGGTCATCGCCCGAGGTTCTGGGAACCCAGGGCAGCGGACGCGATCAGATTTCAGTCGGATTGTGGCCCTATTCCGCGGACGACTGCAACCGGGTGGCCGCGCGTGCGGGCATCCCGCGTGATCTGTCTCGGATGTGGTTCAAGGCCGCATTCGGGCCGAAGAGACAGCACCGGTTCGCCCTGTCCGCTTAAGTGCCGGAAAACGCCAATCCACATCTGGTGGTGGTCGGCGCGGCCCTGTAGGGTCGCGCCATGTCCTTGCCGAATGTAACGTTCTCAGATGATCAGGCCGCCGCATATGATAGCATCGCCGAGATGCTGCGGGCAGCGGGTGTTGATCTCGAAGATGATGCCCTTCTGAAACTGCCAGGCGCAGGAAAATCAGGTGTGATGGCCGTGATCGGCAAGGCTGGTTCGGGCAAAACGCTGCTGTTGGCCGAGCTGTACAAGGCACTGGCAGAGACGGGTGTTCAGATCGTGTCCGGCGATTATGAGAGCCGCAAATCGAAAGACAAGCGCAGCCTTGCTATCCTGGCCCCGACGAACAAGGCTGCAAGCGTTCTGCGATTGCGCGGCGTGCCTGCGACCACGATTCACCGCATATTGTACACGCCGGTCTATGATCCGGAATACGAGCGTATCGCGGAATGGCTGGCCGGCAATGACGAACGCCCCGATATCGAAGGTTTGACGGATGAAGCCTTGGATCGTGCAGCTGCTTTTTATCAAAACAACAATTCTATCCCCGGGGCGCTGGCCGCCGCCGGTTTGCGAGGGTCGGATTTCATCACCGGGTGGAAGCGCCGTGACGAACCGCTGGATATCGGGTTCGTCGACGAGGCGTCGATGCTGGATGACCGCCAGTTCGATGATCTCAAGGAGATTTTCCCGACCCTTCTGTTGTTCGGCGATCCGGCTCAGCTGGCACCGGTAAATCAGTCTGGCAGCATGGTGTTCGAGGCATTGCCCGAGCCCAGGAAGCTGACACTTCAGCGCGTGCACCGCCAGGATGCAGACAATCCAATTCTGGATCTTGCGCATGCGCTGGCTGACCCGGCAATGGGCTTCGAGGATTTCGAGCGACTGATCGAAGAAACAGCCCGTCGGGATGATCGGGTTGTCTGGGGCCAGCGAGTTGAGGTCGATCTGATGGCCCGAAGCCCGGTTCTCGTCTGGCGCAACGCCACGCGCATTCGTTTGATACAGGCCTTCAGGCAAGTTCACGGCGCACCGGATACGGAATTGCTGGAAGGTGAACCGCTTATTTGTGATGGGATCGAATTGCCCTTGAAACATCGCAAGAAACGGCTGGACCTTGAGGCGCGCGGGCTGATCAAAGGAGCTCAGGTAGTATATCTGGGGCCGGGACGAAAGCCGGGGTTCTCGCGTCTTCACGTGATGGGGGCCGAAGACCCGCAGGTCAGCGCCGCGTCCATTGTTCAGATCGAAAAACCGGACGAGGAAGAGCCGTTTATTCCCTATGCCGCCCGCATGGGGGCGACCTTTTTGCACGGAGCGGCCGTGACGATCCACAAGGCGCAGGGGTCACAATGGGATACGGTTCAGGTGTTCGCTCCGGACCTCTATGCCGCCGCTCGCATGGGCCGGACCGAGGCCGGACAGCCATTGTGGAAGCGTTTGGCATATGTCGCGATCACACGCGCGCAAGAGCGGCTGATCTGGGTGGTGCGCAATCGCCTGTCGAAACCCACGCACCCCCTGCGTGTGGATGACTTGAGGGCGATTCCGGCGGCTTCGCTGACATTGGAGGCGGAAGAGACATGAAATCCATCATCGTAACGGGTGCCAGTTCAGGTATCGGCCGGGCAACGGCCCTGCTGTTCTTATCCCAAGGGTGGACGGTCGGGCTGTTGGCGCGCAGCAAGGACAAGCTGGAAGCTCTGGCAAAAGAGCATCAGGCAGCCATCGTCCTGCCTGCGGATGTGACCGACCCGAATGCGGTTGAACGGGCTTTTCGGTCTTTTACAGACCGCACCGGGCGGCTGGATGTTCTGTTCAACAACGCCGGGATCTTTGCGCCGGGCGGCACGATCGACGAGATCGCTCTGGGCGATTGGTATCAAAGCGTCAACGTGAACCTGAACGGCATGTTCCTATGCGCGCGTGAAGCTTTCAAAATCATGCGTCACCAAAACCCGCAGGGCGGCCGGATCATAAACAACGGCTCGATAGCGGCACATGTTCCGCGCCCGAATTCGGTACACTATTCGGCCACAAAGCACGCCATTACAGGGCTGACGCGCAGCCTTTCGCTGGATGGGCGTCGCTTTGGAATTGCCTGCGGGCAGATCGATATCGGAAATGCGCGCACGCAGATGGTTCAGGGCCTTGTGGACGCGGCGCAAGCCGCGGGCGAAACACCAGATCCGACGATGGCCGTGGAAGACGCCGCGCGCTCGGTCCTGCATATGGCAAGCCTGCCGCCCGAGGCCAACGTGCAGTTCATGACCGTCATGGCCACGACCATGCCCTATATCGGCCGGGGGTGACGGTTACTTTTCTCGCAACAGCCGGAAGGCTGTCGAGGCGCCCCAGCCTGCCGCAATCGCTATGACCAGCGACATCAGGCCGTACCAGACGGGCTGCTGGCGGGACATATTGTACAAAAAACGCTCCAGACCGACTTTCCGGACATCAATGATCGCTTCATATTGCGAGACGACCTCTCCGCCTCGGGTGAGGAAAATCCGGGCGGAATAATCGCCTTCGGTCAGGTCGGCGGGCATATCGATTGAGGTACGGAACAGGGTTTGTTCATCCACTGCTACGGTGTTTTCGCGGATCGAATATAGTTGTTCGTGTTCTCGAATTCTTATTACGGCGTCTGCAAAATCCTGTGCGCCCCGGATATGCATCGCGGCACCGACCGAGCGGATCGCGCGTTCGATCGAAATCCGGTAACGCAGGTCTTCGGTGTCGGACAGGATGTCGTCAAAGGGCCCGCTGGTTGCAACGGCGTAAAAGCTGGGTGCAAGGTCGACAAGAACACTGTCGGTGTTCACCCAGATCCCAAGCTTGCGTTCCTTGCGTCGCACGGTGACAGGCTCGGACGGACCCGCAACCGCGACGATGACTTCGACCGGAGGGCCGGAAGGGATTGGGGTTTCCCGCTTGATGGCCCCAAAAATCAGAAGTTCAGATCCGTCGAATGTCGCGGTGATGGCAACCCGGTCCTGGCTGAGACCAAGGACAACCTGTTCTTCCGCTGCCAAAGCGGGCGTGCAGAACAAGCACAGGGCGGCAATAAGCGAACGCAGCATCCTCAGTGCCCTCCGCCGCTACCAAGCGAGTAGAGCTCGGCGGGTTCGATAAGCAGATCAAGTGCAAGCTTGCCACATACGGCCAGCACCAGAGCGGCAAGCAGCACGCGCAATTGTTCCGCCGGCATCCGGGCTCCGATCACGGTTCCGATCTGGGCGCCAATGACGCCGCCAACCAGCAACAAGACTGCCAGAACAACATCAACCGTATAGTTGGTGGTGGCGTGCAGCATCGTGGTGAAGGCTGTCACAAAGATGATCTGAAACAGCGACGTGCCGACAACGACCTTGGTCGGCATACCCAGCAAGTAGATCATGGCAGGGACCATGATGAAGCCGCCGCCAACGCCCATGATCGCCGACAAAACCCCAACGCACAGACCGACCAAGGCCGGCGGGATGACCGAGATATACAGGCCCGAGGTGCGAAAACGCATTTTGAAGGGCATGGCATGGACCCAGCCCCGCTGCCGGCGCTTGGCAGGGGCCGCGCCGCCTATCTTGGCTTTACGCAGTGCCCTCAGGCTTTCGACAAACATCAGGCTGCCAATGACGCCAAGAAAAACAACGTAACAGAGTGTCACCAGCAGATCGACCTGACCCAGGCTTTTGAGATAGTTGAAGACAACCACGCCCAAAGCGGCCCCAACAAGCCCGCCAACCAGCAATACCGTTCCCATTTTGAGGTCCACGGTCTTTCGTCGGAAATGTGCCAGAACTCCGGAAAAGGATGATGCGACGATCTGATTGGCTTCGGTAGCAACAGCCACCGCCGGCGGAATACCGATGAAGAACAGCAGCGGGGTCATCAAAAAGCCGCCACCGACACCGAACATTCCGGACAGGATGCCAACCATGCCGCCCAACCCCAACAAGAGAAAGGCGTTTACTGAGACTTCGGCGATGGGAAGGTATATCTGCATGGGCTCTTCTAGTCGCACTGAGTTGAGAGGCGCAACGCCATAGCGTCGCATTCGCCTAAATATTTAAAAAATTGAATGTGACTAATCGGCACATACGACCAGACCTGCCTGTTTGCGCTGATCGGGTCTGCGGACAACTGCCAGTTTGCAGGAAGGTACACACTCATACCCTCTTAGAACGGTTGCGGCATGCAAAATCAACTCTGCATGCCGCTCCGCAGCGAACAGGACTGAAACTCAGTTCGGAACTGGCCTTATCAGCGCTCTTTGACGTAGGGTTCTCCGCCTGCCCGAGGTGGGATGGCTTTGCCGACGAAGCCGGCAAGGATCACCACCGTCAGAATATAGGGCAGGGCGTCCATCACCTGCACGGGAATCACGACGCCACCCAGATCGATATTTTGGAACCGCAGCGCGATCGCTTGCAGCAGACCAAACAGCAAGCAGGCCCACATGGCATGCCACGGGCGCCACTTGGCAAAGATCAGGGCGGCCAAGGCGATAAAGCCACGACCGGCGGTCATTTCCTTGACAAACCCTGCCTGCAAGGCCGTAGCCAGATAGGCGCCTGCAATACCGCACAGCACACCACAGATGGCGACAGCGGCGAACCGCAGGCCAACCACCGAGACACCGGCGGTGTCCACTGCGGCCGGGTTCTCACCCACCGCCCGCAAGCGCAGACCGAACCGGGTGCGATACAGAATCCACCAAGTGGCCGGAACCATCAGGAACGCGACATAAACCAGGATCGAGTGGCCCGAGAGCAATTCGGAATAGATGGGACCAACAATCGGCACACCGCTGAGGGACTCGGCGAATGGAAAGTTGATCGGTTCGAACCGGCCCCCGCCAAACAGGGAGGGTGTCCGCCCACCTTGCTGAAACCAGCTTTGCGCGACCAAGACAGTCAGGCCCGAGGCCAGAAAGTTGATGGCCACGCCCGATATCAATTGGTTGCCCCGGAAGGTGATCGACGCCAGCCCGTGCAGGCCCGACAGCAACAAAGAGGATGCGATACCAGCCAGCAGGCCCAGCCAAACCGACCCTGTGAAAGCTGCGATTGCAGCCGAAAAGAACGCTGACATCAACATTTTGCCTTCGAGGCCGATGTCGAAGATCCCGGCCCGTTCCGAAAACAGACCGGCCAGACAGGCAAGCAGCAGTGGCGTGGACAGGCGAATGGTCGAATCCAGAACCTGAATGAGGGTTACAAAAAATTCCATCACTCAGCCCTCTTCCGCATACCCAGGAAAAGTTTTTCAAGCGGCATTCGCACCATGTTGTCCAATGCGCCGGTGAACAGGATGACCAGGGCTTGAATGACCACGATCAGTTCCCGCGGAATCGAAGCCCACAGCGCCAGCTCGGCGCCGCCCTGATACAGAAATCCGAACAAGAGCGCGGCCAGAAACACGCCGAACGGATGTGAACGCCCCATCAGAGCCACGGCGATGCCAATGAACCCCGCGCCCTCGGTCGAGTTCATAACAAGTCGCTCGGCTTCGCCCATGACATTGTTGATGGCCATCAGCCCTGCCAGCCCGCCGGAAATCAGCATCGCGACAATCGTGATGCGCACAGGTGAAATACCGGCATAGACAGCGCCGGTCTCGGAATGGCCGTAAGCCCGGATTTCATAACCCAGACGCGTGCGCCAGATCAGCGCCCAGACAACGACGCAGGCAAGCAACGCGATAAAGAAGGTGATGTTCGCAGGAGCGCCGCGGAAAACAACATTCTCTGCGGTCGAGAACATCTCCTGGAAAGAGGGCAGATGCACGCTTTCAGAGAACCGCGCGGTGGCCGGGTCCTGCGACCCTTGCGGGCGCATGACATTGACCAGCATGTAATTCAGGAAAGCAGCGGCGATGAAGTTGAACATGATCGTGGTGATCACGATATGGCTGCCACGCTTTGCCTGAAGATAGGCCGGAATGGCCGCCCAGAGCGCGCCGAACAGCATCGATGCCGCGCAGGCGGCAAGCAAGGCAATGCTCCAATGCGGCCAGTCGACATAAAGACAGACCATGGCCACGCCCAGCCCGCCCAGCATCGCCTGACCTTCGCCCCCGATGTTGAACATACGGGCATGGAAGGCGACGGCCACCGCAAGACCGGTAAACATGAAGTTGGTCGCGTAATAGAGCGTATAGCCCCAGCCATAGGTCGATCCCAGCGCACCAGTGACCATCAATTTGACGGCTTCGACAGGGTTTTCGCCGATGGCGAGAATGACCAGCGCCGAAAGGATTGCGGCCAGTATCAGACTGATCAGGGGGATCAGAATGACATCGGCCCATTTAGGCATTTTTTCCATGTTACGCGGCCTCTCCCGCAACACCGGCCATCAGAAGGCCCAGTTCTTTTTCATCTGTCTCATGGGGCAGGCGTTCTCCCATGATATGTCCGTCAAACATCACCGCGATCCGGTCCGAGAGCGAGAAGATTTCTTCCAGTTCGACCGATACCAGCAGGATTGCCTTGCCCTGATCACGCAGCGCGACAATCTGTTTGTGAATGAACTCGATGGCGCCGATGTCCACGCCCCGCGTGGGTTGCCCGACCAGCAGCAGGTCAGGGTTGCGTTCAATCTCGCGGGCGACAACGATTTTCTGCTGATTGCCGCCCGAGAAACTTTTGGCTGCCAGCCAGGGATTGGGCGGGCGGACGTCGAATTTTTCGATCTTTGCTTCGGTATCGGCGCGCAACGCCGCGTTGTCCATGAAAATACCGCGTTTATAGGCCGGGTCGCGGTGATATCCGAAGGCCACGTTTTCCCAGGCGTGGAAGTCCATGATCAGGCCTTCGCGCTGCCGGTCCTCGGGCACGTGGGCAATGTGTTGCGCGCGACGGGCCTGACCATCTGATCCGGCTCCACTCAGTGCCAGCGGTTCGCCGTTCAGCTTGATCGAGCCCTGTCCGGGGCGCATTCCACCAAGAACTTCCAGCAGTTCGGATTGACCATTGCCGGCCACGCCGGCGATGCCGACGATCTCACCTGCGCGCACGGTCAGGTCGATGTTTTTGACCCGTTCAACGCCTGCCGAATCAAAAACGCTCAGATTTTCGATCTCGAGAATGGGTTCGCCGGGCGTCGCGGGCACTTTGTCGACTTGCAGCAGAACCTTGCGGCCGACCATCAGTTCGGCCAACTCCTCGGGGCTGGTCTCGGATGTTTTGACCGTCGCCGTCATTTGCCCGCGCCGCATAACCGATACGGTGTCGGTGTTTTCCATGATCTCGCGCAGTTTGTGGGTGATCACGATGACTGTTTTGCCCTCGGACCGCAGTCGGTCGAGAATGCGGAACAGCTGATTGGCTTCGGCTGGGGTCAACACGCCGGTCGGTTCGTCCAGAATCAGAATTTCGGCCTTGCGGTACAGCGCCTTCAGGATCTCGACCCGCTGCTGCATCCCCACGCCGATCTCGTCGATGCGCTTGTCGGGATCGACGAACAGTTCGTATTCTTCCTCGAGCTCTTTCAGCTCTTTGCGGGCTTTTGCCAGTGATGGCGCCAGCAACCCGCCATCCTCGGCGCCCAGTACGATGTTTTCTAGTACGGTGAAATTTTCCACCAGCTTGAAATGCTGGAACACCATCCCGATGCCCGAGGCGATGGCCGCCTGGCTGTCCGGGATGTCGGTCTTGGTCCCATTGATCCAGATCTCACCTTTGTCGGCTTTGTAAAAGCCGAAGAGAATGCTCATCAACGTGGATTTGCCTGCGCCGTTTTCACCGATGATCCCATGGATCGTACCGGGTGCAACGCTGATCGAGATGTCTTTGTTGGCCTGAACTGGCCCAAAGGCTTTGGATATCCCTTTGAGCTCAATGGCTGGGACGGTCATGTCTTGCCCTCAACTGCCGAGAAACCCATCCGGCTGTCCGCCCGGATGGCGAAGTGGGTGGCGAGGCGGAAGGCATTCTCCCGCCCCGCGCGTTATCAGAACTGCAGCGCCGGGCAGCTGTCGTTCTCGTAATAGCTTACAACATTGATGTCGCCGTTGATGATCGCCTTGCGGGCTTCGTCTACGGCGTCGCTCATGCGAACCGAAACAAGCTCTTTGTTGTTTTCATCCATGGCAACGCCGACCCCATCTTCGGCCAGACCCATGATGAAAACGCCGGTTTCAACGTTTTCGCCTGCTTTCATCGCTTCATAAACAGCGACGTCCACACGCTTCAGCATCGAAGTCAGAACTTTGCCTGGGTGCAGGTGATTCTGGTTGCTGTCCACACCAATCGACAGGATGCCCTCGTCAGCCGCAGTTTGCAGAACGCCAACGCCGGTTCCGCCGGCCGCAGCGTAAATCACATCAGCGCCCTGGCTGATCTGCGCTTTTGTAAGCTCCGAACCTTTTACCGGATCGTTCCAGGCAGCAGGCGTTGTTCCTGTCATGTTGGCAACAACATTGATGTCTGGGTTCACGGCCTTCGCGCCCTGGGCGTAGCCGCATCCGAAATGGCGAATCAACGGGATGTCCATACCGCCGATGAAACCAACGGTGCCGGATTTCGACGCCATGGCGGCCATCATGCCGACCAGGTAGGATCCTTCGTGCTCGGCAAAGCCAATCTGGCGGATGTTTGGAGCGTCCAGCCAAGTCACGTCAACAGCGACGAATTTGGTGTCGGGGTAATCACTTGCAACAGCGGCCAGGGCATCGGCGATTCCGAACCCCATGGTGATGATCGGATTTGCACCGGATTCCGCAAACCGGCGCAGGGCCTGTTCGCGCTGCGGTTCTGCCTGAATTTCGATTTCCAGATACTTGCCGCCGGTTTCATTCGCCCAGCGCTGCGCGCCGTTGTAGGCGGCCTCGTTGAAGGACTTGTCGAACTTGCCGCCCAGGTCAAAGATCACCGCCGGTTCGGCCAGAACCGCTCCGGCTGACATTGCGACGGCAGCAGCAGCACCCATCAAGGATTTCATCAGGGTCATTTCAGTCTCCCAATTTTATTTTGTTGGCACAGGGTCAGATTAGCCCCGTTCACCCACTTTTAGCGAGCATAACTGTTGTGATGGCGGGTATTAAGGGGGTTTGCAACCACCATGGTCAACTGAATTCTGACCAAATGGTCTAAAAAACGGGCGATTGCCGTTGGGGCAGGTCGCATTCCATTACAAGTGCATCAACTTTTGGGCCCGTTTCGCGCGCATAATACGCCTTGCGCAGCCCGCACTGCCGATATCCGCATCGATTGTACAGGGAAATGGCCGCAATGTTGTCGGCCGCGACATCCAGAAAGGCACGCGTCGCCTGCAAATCGATCGCCTGATCATGCCATTCCTGCATGAGACGAAGTGCCAGGCCCTGCCTTTGAAACGAAGGGTGGCTCGCAATTGTCAGCAACTCGGCTTCGCCCGCAATCACCTGAAACAGTGCAAAGCACCGGGGATCTCCGACGGCATGAGTAAAGCGGTTTTCAAGTAGAGCGGCGAATTCATCTTCTGTCCAGCCGCGCGATTGCGAAAACGCTGCGGCGTGGGTCGATGCCATCTCGTGCGGTGTCATTCGTTCAGCAGAACAGGGGGGGTATCGCGGGACGGAGCCGCGTCGGCGGGCCTTACGTACAAAGGTGCAGGCGGCAAGCTGGTACGATCCCAGCGCCGCGCGGCCAGCCGGGCGATGGCTTGTGCCAGCAAGGCAGGGTCAGAGCAGGAATACAACGGCCCGCCATGTTCCGCTTCGGCCCGAGGCAAGAGACACGGATCGGCACCGGGCATTTTCACATAAACCTGGTCGCGCGGGGCAGGGATCGCCGGTGTCTGCCCGCCTTCCGCCAGCTCACGCAAGGCATCGAAGCCGGAAACTCCGACCGCAGGGATTTCCAGCCCAAGTGCAAGACCCCGCGCGGCCGAAACCGAAATACGGATGCCGGTGAAGTTCCCGGGCCCTATCCCAACGCCGATCGCGTCCAAACCGGCCCAATCACATCCGGTTTCCGCCAGAACGTCTTCCAACAGCGGAATCAATCGTTCGGCTTGTCCGCGTGACATCGCTTCGGCACGGGACGTCACGATTTCGCCGTCGCGCAACAAAGCGGCCGCGCAATGCGCGGCCGATGTGTCAAATGCCAGAATAGTCGGGTTAGACGGCAACAGGGCGAACCTCGGTCACTTCCGGAATGTAATGGCGCAGAAGGTTTTCGATACCCATCTTCAGGGTCAATGTCGAAGACGGGCAACCCGCGCAGGCCCCCTGCATGTGCAGATAGACCACGCCGCGATCAAACCCGTGGAACGTGATATCACCTCCATCCTGAGCCACGGCAGGACGCACACGGCTGTCCAGCAAATCCTTGATCTGATTGACGATATCAGCGTCCTCTCCAGAGTGTTCGGCATGGCCCGAGGCCCCGGCGGAATCTGCGCCCATAACAGGCTGGCCGGATTGATAATGCTCCATCACCGCGCCAAGAATGGCCGGTTTGATGTGGTCCCACTGAACGTCGTCCGATTTGGTAACGGTGACAAAATCGTTGCCAAAAAACACGCCAGTCACACCGTTGACCGCAAATATGCGTTTGGCCAGAGGGGATTTTTCGCCCGCTTCCGCAGTTGGGAAATCCGCTGTTCCAGCTTCCAGCACCGTTTGGCCGGGCAGGAATTTCAACGTGGCCGGATTGGGGGTGGATTCGGTCTGGATGAACATGAGGGCGCTCCGTCTGATGTGCTTCTGATATGCGCGCAGGCGCACGGGAAGTCAAGATTTGGAACGATTCTAAATTGTGGAAGCGTATTCTAGTGCATCATCCAGACGGTCATCGCCCCAGAACAACTCTTCCCCGGCCAGAAAACTTGGTGCACCAAACAGACCAAGCGCGTTGGCGCGGGCAGATTGTTCGAACAGGGCCTGTTTTATGTCGGTGTCCCCTGCACGGTTCATCAGGCTGCTGCGCAGCCCTGCCTCGTCGAGGCAGGAGGCCAGTACGCTGTCCTCGGAGATATTCTGCCCGGCGCCGAATTCGGCGCTGAAGACGGCCCGAACAAACGCCGCCCGTTCCCGATGATCCTCGATGGCCAGAACCAGACGTGCTGCCCTGAGCGAATTCTGCGGAAATGGATCAGGCTTTGCAAAAGGAAGCCCGCGCGCCTTGCACAGACGTTCCATATCGCGCCACATGTACCGCCCTTTGGCCGGATACAGGTTGAAAGGTGAGGTGCGCCATCCTTGATCCTCGAAAATCGGACCCAACAGGAACGGGTGCCATTCAATGTCAACGCCTTTGTCTTGCGCGGCCGCTTCGATCCGCATCGCGCTGAGGTAGGAATAGGTCGAGGCGAATTCGAACCAGAACTGTATCGTCTTCGCCATCGCCGCTCCTCAGGTTATTTCTTCCAGTTTCTCTTTGCTCAGATTGCCCGGAACGATCGTGATCGGAATCGGCAGGCTACCCGAATTCTTCGTCAGTTGAGTCACCAACGGACCAGGACCTTTCTTGTCGGTCCCTGCCCCAAGTACAAGAACACCAATCTCGGGATCGGACTGAACATGTTCGATGATCTGTGCCACGGGATCGCCTTCGCGAATGGCCAGTTCCGGTTCCACGTTCTGCTTGTCCCGCATCCATTTGGCAAACACTTCGAAATGCGCGTGGATACGTTCGCGGGCTTCTTCACGCATGGTTTCGGCCACACCGATCCAGTGATTGAATTCGTCGGGCGGGATGACAGACAGGACCGTCACACCACCTCCGGTATGGGCAGCCCGCATCGCGGCGAACCGCATCGCGTTGAGGCATTCGCGGCTGTCATCCAGAACGACTAGGAACTTACGCATGGGTATCCTCTTTAGGTTTCCGGGATCATGCCCGACCGATCGCACGCTGGCAACTCGGGCAAGCCTGAGGCTTTGCGCTAGCGTTGGCTTGCAGCCCAATCCCAATAGAGCGCGCGGGCACGGCGAGCAACAGGACCCACCTGAAATTGCGTATCCTCCAGTGCAGTTACCGGTGTGACCTTGCTCATGTTGCCGGACATGAAGACCTCGTCGGCCTCGTGGAAATCCTCGAAGCTTAGAACCGTTTCGTGGACCTTTACTCCATCTGCGCGCAGGTTTTTGATATGCCGTGCTCGGGTAATTCCAGCCAGGAAGGTTCCGTTCGGGATCGGTGTAAAGACTTCGCCATCCTTCACCATGAAGATGTTGGCCGTCGCCGTTTCCGCCACATGCCCCATCGCATCGGCCACCAAAGCGTTGGAAAAGCCTTTCGAGCGCGCCTCTTGCAGCATGCGGGCGTTGTTGGGGTAAAGGCACCCCGCCTTGGCGTTTACGACCGCGCTTTCCAGAACCGGGCGGCGGAAGCGCGTGGTCGACAGAGTGGCCGACGCGGTTTCCGGGGCCATTGGGATTTCTTCCAGGCAGATGGCAAAACCGGTGCTGTTTTCCTGCGGGACTATTGCCGTGCTGTCACCGTCGATCCCCCAGTACATCGGGCGAATGTAAACGGCTGTGTCCGGGCTGTAGGCCTGCAACCCTTCGCGTACCAACTCGACCATCTGTTCGGTCGTCATGGTCGGCGTCAGCATCAAGGCTTCGGCTGACCGGTTCACCCGTGCGCAATGGGCCTCCAAATCCGGGGCCACGCCGTCAAAATATCGCGCGCCGTCAAAGACCGAAGATCCCAGCCAGGCGCCATGATCCGCCGCGCGCATGATGGGTGCGTCCCCCTCATGCCATTGGCCTTGAAAATAGGTCCGGATGTTCGTGCCGGTTGCCATGACGCCCTCCTTTGATTCAGGCAAACCCTAGGAGGGCGTCAGGCGAAGGTCCAGTGCAATCAGCGTGATGCGGCGCCGACCATGCCAACGATCTCGTAAGTCTTTTGCAGGATCGGAGCAGCGATTTCACGTGCGCGCTCGGCGCCGCGGGCGAGAATCCGGTCAATCTCGGCCTGATCCCCCATCAGGCGTGACATTTCGGTCGAGATCGGAGCCAGTTTCGCCACTGCCAGATCGGCCAGCATCGGTTTGAACTCACCGAACTGCTTGCCGCCTACTTCGGACAGAACCTGTTCGATGGTTTGATCGTTCAGGGCCGCGTAGATATTGACCAGGTTACGCGCCTCGGGGCGGTCCTCGAGCCCTTCGGCCTCTGACGGCAGAGCATCAGGGTCGGTCTTGGCTTTGCGGATTTTCCTGGCAATCGCTTCGGCGTCATCCGTCAGGTTGATCCGGCTCATGTCAGAAGGATCGGATTTCGACATCTTCTTTGATCCGTCCCTCAGGCTCATGACCCGTGTGGCCGCACCTTCGATCACCGGCTCGGTGACGGGAAAGAAATCGACGCCGAAATCGTTGTTGAACTTGATGGCGATGTCGCGAGTCAGCTCAAGATGCTGTTTCTGGTCTTCCCCGACCGGTACGTGGGTTGCGTGATAGATTAGAATGTCCGCAGCCATCAGAGCAGGATAGGCAAACAAGCCAAGCGAAGCGTTCTGCTGGTTCTTGCCGGCCTTGTCCTTCCACTGGGTCATGCGCTGCATCCAACCCATACGAGCAACACAGTTAAATATCCAAGCCAGTTGCGCGTGTTCCGGCACTTGGCTTTGATTGAACAAAATCGATTTTTCGGGGTTTAGTCCAGAAGCGATGTAACCGGCACAAAGCTCCCGCGTTGCGTGCTGCAACTCGATTGGATCTTGCCAGACCGTGATTGCATGAAGATCGACCATGCAATAGATGGTTTCAAATTCCTCGCTTTGCATTCTCACCCAGTTCCGAAGCGCACCGAGATAATTGCCGAGGTGCAGGTTACCCGAAGGCTGTGCGCCGGAAAACACGCGGGGCGTGAACTGGGTCTCGGTCATCAAAGGGAACTCCTGTCTGGAAAAATCAGCCCCCGTCGCTTACCCATGAGGCAAAGGGACGTCAACAGCCGCGAAAGGCCAGCCCGATGAGCAGTGAGCATTACACACCCGCCGTAAACCCGTTGCCGCCTGTTGTGGTGGCGCTGGTTCTGTTCATCATCGGCGTAGAACTGGCCTTCACGCTGGGAGCGCGCGGTTTGATCGGAGGGCCGGCGGCAGTGGGCTGGCGTCTGGACGCGATACAGCACTATGCCTTCTCGGCGGATATTTTCGATTGGATGGTGCTGAACGGGCGTTGGCCGTTCGAACATCTGGTCCGGTTCGTGACCTATCCCTTTGTATCCGCCAACTTTACGCAGGCGATTTTTGTCTGTGTCTTCGTTCTGGCGATGGGAAAAATGGTTGGTGAGGTTTTCGGTGGTGTCCCCATGCTGCTGATCTTCGTCGTCTCGGGGATTGGCGGCGCGTTGAGTTATGCCGTTTTGTTGGACCCGCGCTATCCCCTGATCGGAGGGTTTCCACCTGTTTATGGCCTGATCGGAGCGTTCACGTGGTTGTTGTGGCGCAAACTGTCGCTTGTGGGGGCAAATCAGGCAAGGGCGTTCCAACTGATCGCCGTTCTGATGGGCATTCAGTTCCTGTTTGGTCTGATCTTCGGCGGAAACGCGGAATGGGTCGCCGATCTGGGCGGGTTTGCCACTGGCTTTGGCATGTCATTTCTGGTGGCGCCGGGGGCCTGGGCCCGGATCGTCGGGCGCATCCGCCGCGATTGATCAGGCCCGGCGCAAGGCGCGTTTGAACTCTGACAATTTGAACGCTCCCAGGACATGACCAAGACAGAAATACGAGACGGCGGCGACCACGATCAGGACCAAAAGCGCAAGATAGCGCCAACCGGGAATGTCCAGCGTCCAACCTAAGAAGTGGATCAACGCAAACAAAACCGCGCCCATACCGACCGAGGCCAGAACGATCCGGCCCGCACGTGCCCTGAAACGATCATCGAAACGCGCTTCTTCGCCCATGCGACGTGCCCCGATCGCCAGAAGAACAACCATGGCCCAGCCGGCAGTTGACGCGGCAATCGCAGGGGCGATCCAACCCACCAGCGGAAATAGGCCAAACGCCAAGGCCGCGTTCACGACCATTGCGACCACCGCATATCGGAACGGGGAACGCGTATCCTCGCGCGCAAAGAAAAGTGGTTGCAGCAGTTTTTGCAGCATGAATGCAGGCAGACCGATGCCATAAATCGCGACCGCCAGAGCTGTCGCAGCGGTATCCTCGGGACTGAACTGTCCCCGTTCGAACAGTACCGAAACCAGCGGGTTCGGGATGATCAGGAACGCCACGGTAGAGGGCAGCGTCAACAGCAGCATAAATTCCCCGGCGCGGGAAAACGCGTTGCGGGCCCCGTCCTTGTCGTCGGCGCGCAGGCGGCGGGACAGGTCGGGCAGCAGGACAATGCCAATGGCGATTCCGACGACGCCCAAAGGCAGTTGGTACAGGCGATCCGCGGCGAACAGCCAACTCACGGCCTTTTCGGTCTTTGATGCCACCAGTTGTCCGACCACCAGATTGACCTGGGTGACCCCCATGGCCAAGGCGGCGGGAACCGCGATGCGGACCATCCGGCGCATCTCGGGCGTCAGGTGGGGCAGGCCGGGGCGGATACGGATACCTGCACGTTCGGTCGCCACCCAGACCAGCACCAGTTGTGCGACGCCGGCGACCGGAATGACCGAGATCAGCCATCGTATCACCTCACCGCCGGAGATGGCCCCGGCAATCAGCGCGGTGCAGGCAAAGATGTTCAGCAAAACAGGTGCCGCTGCGGCCGCGGCGAACCTGCCGGTTGCGTTCAATACGCCCGAGAACAGGGCCGCCAAGGACATGAAAAGGATATACGGGAACACGACATAGCCATAGTCCACGGCCAGATCGAACCGTTCATCGCCATAAAACCCTTCGGCTGTCAGCCACACCAGGCCGGGCATGAAGACCATGGCCAGCCCGACCAGTGCCAGAACAGCCAGGGCCAGCAGGTTGAACGCATCCTGCGCGAAGCCCTGTGGATTCTCATCCGCTTCCAGCCGTTTCGAGAACATGGGCACAAAGGCTGCGTTAAACGCGCCTTCGGCAAAAAAGCGGCGGAACATGTTCGGCAGGCGAAAGGCCGCCACGAAAGCATCCATCACCGGCCCGGGGCCGATGAAGGCGGTCAGCAGAATTTCCCGCAGAAACCCCAGTATTCGACTGGCCAGCGTCCAGAAACCGACCGTGAACAGGCCCGAGACCAAGCGTATTTGCTTCATGACGCAGCACGCTCGGCGCCTTCGGTGATCGCCTTGCGCAGCTTGGCCTCGAGCCCACGTTGCTTGCTTTCCGAATGGTACTTCAAGCCGAACATATCCTTGACGTAAAACGTATCGACCACCTGTTCGCCATAGGTCGCGATCACCGCATTGGCGATGTAAACATTGGCTGCGGCGAGGGTGCGGGTCAGATCAAACAGCAGGCCCGGCCGGTCGCGGGTGTCCACTTCGATGATCGTGTAAATTTCAGAACCGTCATTGTCGAAGGTAATATGCGTTGGAACGTTGAAGGCACGCTCGCGTTTCTTGATCTTGTCGCGTGATTTCAACGCCTCCTTAGCAACGACTTCGCCGCGCAGTGTCTTGTGAATCATCTGCGTCAGACGTGGCAGGCGCGAGGCTTCAAACGGGTGCCCTTCGGCGTCCTGAATCCAGAAGGCATCGGTGACATAGCCGTCTTTGGTGGTATAGCTGCGCGCATCCACGACATTCGCGCCGACCAGGGCCAGCGCGCCGGCAATGCGGGCAAAGATACCGGGGTGATCGCCCATCGCAAAACAGGCTCGGGTTGCGTCGCGATCCTCGTCAGGTTGCAGGCGGATCTCCATCGCGCCGGGGTCGCCGCTTTGTTCCAGCGCACGCAGCATGTTCGCAAACTCGACATGTGTAGCCAGATTGAGACCCTGCCAATACGGGTCATAGTGGCGCCCCGTCTCGGATTTGAGGTCGGCCTTGGACCAGGCTGCCAGTTCGGTGCGCAGGGCTTTCTTTGCCTCGGCGCCGCGATTGGCGCGGTTGAGGTCCTCCATCCCGGTTTCCAGCGCGCGCTTGGTTTCGGCGTGAAGGGCGCGCAAAAGCGTGGCTTTCCAGTTGTTCCATGTGTTCGGTCCCACGCCGCGAATGTCGCAGACGGTCAGAACGGTCAACAGGTCTAGCCGTTTGACGGTTTGAACTGCCTTGGCGAAATCACGCACTGTGCGGGGGTCTGAAATGTCACGTTTCTGTGCCATGTCGGACATCAGCAGGTGATAGCGCACCAGCCATTCGACCGTTTCCGAATCTGCTTTGTTCAGGCCCAGTCTTGGTGCCACCTTGCGCGCGATCTGTGCCCCAAGGATCGAGTGATCCTCGGGGCGCCCCTTCGCGATATCATGCAGCAACAGGGCGACATACAGCACCTTGCGATTGACCCCACCTTTCAGAATCGAAGAGGCAAGAGGCAGCGATTCAATCAACTCTCCGCGTTCGATCTGGGCCAGGTTCACGATGCACTGGATGGTATGCTCGTCCACCGTATAGCTGTGGTACATGTTGAACTGCATCATTGCCACGATGGGCTCGAACTCGGGCAGGAAGGCGGATAGTACGCCCAGTTCGTTCATCCGCCGCAAGGCTCGCTCTGGGTTGCCGTGTTTCAGCATCAGGTCCAGAAAGATGCGCCGCGCCTCTTTGTCATTGCGCATTTCGTCGTCGATCAGATGCAGATTTGCCGCCACCAGACGCATGGCATCCGGATGGATCAGCATTCCCGTTCGCAAGCCTTCTTCGAACAGGCGCAGAAGGTTTACCTTGTCGGACAGAAATTTGTCAGGGTCCGCTACGTCCAGACGACCGTGAACAACCCGGTATCCCGCTTTGACCCGACGGCGCCTGCGGAAAATACGCTCCAGCAAAGGTGCGCCTTTCACGTGCAGCGCCTCAAGCTTCGTCAGAAAAATCCGCGTCAACTCGCCCACACGCGTGGCTTCGCGGAAATAGCGTTGCATGAACACCTCGACCGCCCGGCGGCCGGCGTGATCCTCATAGCCCATGCGCGCGGCAACCTCGACCTGCATGTCAAAAGTCAGTTGCTCGGTGGCGCGACCCGTCACCAGATGCAAATGCGAACGAACGGCCCAAAGAAATTCTTCGGCCTGAACGAAAGTCTTGAACTCTTCCGGGGTGAACAGACCCAAAGGCACAAGTTCAGCCACGTCCTGAACGCCATAGATGTACTTTGCGATCCAGTAGAGGGATTGGAGGTCGCGCAACCCCCCTTTGCCCTCTTTCACATTGGGTTCGACCTTGTAGCGCTCTCCCTGTTTCAGGTGCCGCTCATCTCGTTCGTTCAGTTTGGCTTCGATGAATTCCCGCTCGGTTCCTTTGAACAGCTCGGTTTTCAGGCGTCGCTCAAGCTCGTCGGCCAACGCCTTGTCGCCCGCCAAATAGCGTTGTTCAAGCATTGCCGTGCGGATAGTGAAATCCTCGGTGCCCAGCCGAAGGCAGTCTTTGATCGTGCGCGAGGAATGCCCGACCTTAAGCCTGAGATCCCAAAGGATATAAAGCATCGATTCGATGACGCTCTCGGCCCAGGCGGTGATTTTGTACGGGGTCAGAAACAGCAGATCGACATCAGAAGACGGTGCCATTTCACCGCGCCCGTATCCGCCAACGGCCAGTACGGCGATCTTTTCACCTTGTGTTGGCGTCGCAAGCGGGTGCAGGCGCGTGCTGGAGACCAGCATCGCGGTTCCGACCAGCTGGTCCGTCAGGTAGGTATAGGACCGGGTCAGCGCGCGCGCGTCGAACGGACGCTCGCTGAAGGCATCGGCAATGGCTTTACGGCCCGCTTTCTGAGCGTCACGCAGGATGCGCACTGTTTCAGAACGCATTTTGCTGTTGTCAGAGCTGGTCTCGAACACCTCGGCCAGCGCATCATTGACGCTGACGCTGTCAAAGATGTTTTCGGCAGGGCAAATTAGCGCGCCATCCGGCGCCATGGTCTCGCCCGATCGCTCAGAAACCGGCACCAGAGAAGCTTTGCGGGGCAGGGTCAATCACAACCACCTGTTTATTCTGAATCGTCGCTACGGCAAGGCCGCGTTCATTGGTGCCGTTCGGGCGGAGGCGGAAGATACCGCCAACACCTTGGAAACCGGCATTTTGGGTCAGGGCAGCACCGGTCAGAGCATTGGATTTGCCCTGGCTGACCAAAGCACCAATCGCCGCTATTCCGTCATAGGCCAGACCGCTGATCGGATGAGGCGCTTCTCCATATGTCGCGTTATAGCGTTGACGATAGGCTTGGGCCTTTGACGGGTCGGGCAGGGCGAACCATCCCCCTTGCACGCCCGGCAGCTCCAGCGTTTGCGGGGGGATATCCCAACGGGTTAGACCGATGAATTGTGTCGTCGCCGGAGAAACGCCGGCCTCAGGCAGCAATTGCGAGAAAAGTGGCAAGGCACCCGCTGTCGTTGCCGTCATGAAAATCGAGTCCGCCCCTGTCGAATCGACGGTGGCCTTGATGGTGGGAACCGAGTTGATGACACCCTGTTGCGACCGGTCGTATCCGACCGTTCCCGCATTGTTGACCCGGCTGTTTGCCAGAGCATTGGCGATGGCAGCTTGCCCCACTTGCCCCGCGGCATCATTGCTGTGCACGATAACCGTGTTCGTTTTGCCTTGCCTGCCCGCATAATTCACCAGCCGGTTGGCGGTGTTTTCAAAGGTCGGTCCAAGTACAAATACATTGCCACCCGCAATGCTGGTGTTGTTCGAGAACGAAAGAACATTCACGTTATTGTTCAGTACGGCCAGTCCGGCAGCGTTTGCCGCCTGGGCGTAAACAGGGCCGACAATGATCTTGGCGCCTTCGGCAACGGCCTGCTGGGCCACCGCTGTCGCCGTGGTCGGGTTTCCTGCCGTATCGTAAACACGCAGGTCGATTTTGACGTTGGGCAGATCGGACATCGCCATACGGGCCGCATTCTCAAGGCTCTGCGCCAGCGCGGCGTCACCCGAGCGGGGAACCAGCAAAGCAACCGGAACAGGATTCGAAGTGTCAATCGAAGGGCCACCCCCAACGCCGCCGGGCTCACAAGCGGCCAGAAACGCTGCGGTCGTCAGGGCAATGGCGGCTTTCGCCAGCTTGCTTACGGGCTTGCAAACGGTAAACATCTAAATGAAAACTCCCTGATCCGGCGGCTGTGAATGCTTCTGTTCTGTTGAGCCGCGATAATAAACGTCATGCTGTGAGGGTCCAGCTTTGAATTTCCAAAAGATCAGATTGGCTGCGGGCCTGTATTTTGTTGCCACTCCGATCGGAACCGCGCGCGATATTACGCTCAGGGCGCTGGATGTTCTGGCCTCGGCCGATGTGATAGCGGCGGAGGACACCCGGAGCCTGCGGCGGTTGATGGAAATCCACGGCATCCCCCTGGAGGGTCGGCATATCCAAGCCTACCATGATCACAGCGGCGCCGGGGCGCGTGGCAGGCTTATGGATGCCTTGGCACAGGGGCAATCGGTCGCCTATGCATCCGAGGCGGGTATGCCGCTGATCGCTGATCCGGGATATGATCTGGGCAAGCAGGCGGCCGAAGCCGGGCATATGGTGACCTGTGCGCCCGGGGCTTCCGCCGCCATAACAGCGCTGACCCTGGCGGGTCTGCCAACGGATTCATTCTTTTTCGCAGGTTTCTTGCCCAATGCATCGGGCGCACGCCGGACCCGGATTGAGGCTTTGAAAAACATACCAGGCACCTTGGTGTTCTATGAATCCCCAAAACGTGTCTCGGCCAGCCTTGCAGATCTTGCGGATTGCCTGGGGGCAGATCGTCAAGCGGCCTTCTGCCGTGAACTGACGAAAAAGTTCGAAGAAATCCGTCGTGGAAGCCTGGCCGATCTGGCAGCAGAAATTCAGGAAAAACCGGTCAAGGGTGAGATCGTTCTGCTGGTTGACCGTAGCCATTCGCAAAGTGTTAACGAATCCGACGTAGAAGAGGCTTTGAAGCGAGCTTTGGAAACTCATTCGGTCAGGGACGCAGCGGATCTTGTGTCAGAAATGTATGATCTGCCGCGCCGTCCAATTTACCAGAAAGCTCTGAAACTGGGAAAGGGATGACATGGGGCGGCGTGCAATTCAGGGCTCGGTTTCCTACCAGGCGGGGCAGTCGGCCGAGCTTCGGGTCGCTTCGGACTACGAGCGCCGGGGGTTTGCAATTGCGCATCATCGGTGGCGGGGTGCCGGTGGTGAAATCGATCTGATTGCGCGGGACGGCGATGGGCTGGTGTTCATCGAGGTCAAGAAAAGCTCCAGTTTCGAAAATGCTGCAGCCCGGATCAGCCAAAGACAAATTGACCGAATCTGTGCCTCGGCCGCGCAATACCTGGAAAACGAACCGGGTGGGCAATTGACCAATGTCCGATTTGACGCGGCACTGGTAGATGGTACTGGCGCGGTTCAAATCATCGAAAACGCCTTCGGTCACGCCTAAGCCCCATTGAACCCTCAGGCCTGCTGGGCCATGTATCTTGCGTGAAACTGAGGGACACGACATGAAAATCGCCTTTCAAATGGACCCGATCGGGGCCGTGGACATCAACGCCGACAGCTCATTCCGTCTGGCGGAGGAGGCGCAGGCGCGCGGTCATTCGTTGTTTTTCTATGGGCCGGATCAGCTGGCCTATCAGGAAGGTCGTATCACGGCGCGCGGCCATGACATGACCGTGCAGCGGGTCGCCGGCGATCCGGCGGTTCTGAGCCCCGAACGTGAGGTTGACCTGGCCGATTTCGACGTGGTCTGGCTGCGTCAGGATCCACCCTTTGACATGCACTACATCACGTCCACCCATCTACTGGACCGCCTGAAAGGGCAAACGCTGGTGGTCAACGACCCGTTCTGGGTTCGGAACTATCCTGAAAAACTGCTGGTTTTGGATTTCCCTGACCTGACGCCGCCGACAACGATTGCCCGTGACATAAAAACGATCAAGGCGTTCAAGGAAAAGCACGGCGATATCATCCTAAAGCCGCTTTATGGCAATGGCGGTGCGGGCGTGTTCCGACTGGATGCCAATGACCGCAACCTGACCTCTCTGCACGAGCTGTTCACGGGGTTCTCGCGCGAGCCTCTGATCGTGCAAAAGTTCCTGCCGGATGTCAGCAATGGCGACAAGCGGGTGATCCTCGTGGACGGTGAACCGGTTGGCGCAATCAACCGGGTGCCGGCCGCGGGCGAAACGCGGTCAAACATGCATGTGGGCGGACGCCCGGAAAAGATCGGGTTGTCAGAGCGTGATCTGGAGATCTGCGCCGCCATCGGGCCGCTGCTGAAGGAAAAAGGTCAGATTTTTGTCGGGATCGACATCATTGGCGACTATCTCACCGAGATCAACGTGACCTCGCCCACCGGTATTCAAGAGCTGGAACGGTTCGACGGCGTGAACATCGCCGAAAAGATCTGGCAGGCGATTGAAGCCAAGGTCTAAGCCATGACCCGGGCGCTGATGCGAAAGCTCAGCGCCTCTGCAACATGTGGCCTGCGGATGTCGCCTGAACCGTCCAGATCGGCGATCGTCCGCGCCACTCTCAGGATCCGATGAAAGGCACGGGCCGATAGGCCGAACCGATCAGCCGCCTTCAGCAAAACTGCTTTTCCTTCTGCATCGGGTGTTGCGATCTGTTCCAGAACCTTGCCTTCGGCGTCGGAATTCTGGCGCAGGTCCGGCATTCCCCGAAACCGCTCTGCCTGTATGGCGCGGGCGTTTTCAACCCGCGTGGCGACTGTCGCCGAGCTGTCGCCGGATGGGGGCAGATCAAGATCGGTGAAGCCCACAGGCGGAACTTCGATACGCAGGTCGAACCTGTCCATCAGGGGCCCCGAGATACGGTTCAGATAATCCTCGCCGCAGCCGGGTGCGCGAGAGCAGGCGCGCGATGGATCCGTCAGGTAGCCGCATTTGCACGGGTTCGCGGCGGCCACCAGCATGAAGCGGCAGGGGTATTTCACATGGGCATTGGCACGCGCCACCATGACTTCTCCGGACTCTATTGGCTGGCGCAGGGTCTCCAGAACCGCACGCGGAAACTCGGGAAACTCATCCATGAACAGCACGCCGTTATGCGCCAATGAGATTTCACCGGGCTTGGCACCTTTGCCCCCGCCGACAATGGCTGCCATCGAGGCCGTATGATGCGGTTCCCGAAAAGGACGCGTGCGGTTGATGCCGCCTTCATCCAGCAACCCGCACAGGGATTGGATCATCGAAGTTTCCAACGCTTCGACTGCGGTCAGCGGAGGCAAGATGCCCGGAAGCCGTGCAGCCAGCATGGATTTGCCCGACCCCGGCGTGCCGATCATGATCAGATGGTGACGCCCGGCTGCTGCGATTTCCAAAGCGCGCTTGGCGCGTTCCTGCCCCTTTACGTCGCGCAGATCTCGCACGCTGGGCGTCAGATTCACCTCGCCGGGTTGTGCCGCGGGCAAAGGGGACTGTCCCGAGAAATGGCGGACAACATCGCCCAGGGAACCCGCGCCGATAACCTGAGTGGCGTCGACCCATGCCGCTTCGGCGCTGGAGGCTTTGGGACACAGCAACATGCGATCTTCGGACGCGGCCGTCATGGCGGCGGGCAGGGCGCCGACGACAGGTACCAGAGATCCATCAAGCGACAACTCTCCCAGTGCGACCGTTCCTTCGGCGGCATCGGCTGGGATGACCTCGAGTGCCGATAACAGCGCGACTGCGATGGGCAGGTCGAAATGGCTGCCTTCCTTGGGCAGATCGGCGGGAGACAGGTTGATCGTAATTCGTTTCGACGGCAGAGCGATGGCCATCGCACTCAGCGCGCTGCGGACACGGTCGCGGGCTTCGGACACGGCTTTGTCGGGAAGGCCAACGATGGAAAAGGCCGGCAAGCCGGGCGATACGGCACATTGCACCTCGACCGGGCGGGCTTCGACGCCGTGAAAGGCAACAGTGTGGGCGCGGGCGACCATGGCAGTCCTGTTCTTGGTTAACAGTGTGTTGCTGCCATGATTGTGGTTTAAGAGTCGTTAACGGTTGCGCGCAATGCAGCGAATTTTGGCCACGCGTCGGGATCGGCAATTGTTTTGTCGCGGCAGAATGGATTGCAGAAGCCCCAGCATTTTCCATCCAACTCCAGAAATTCCGCAACGGGTTTGCCGGAATACGGGCAAACTTGGTTGATTGACGGGCCGGAGACCGGCTTGGCGGTTGAAACCCCTCCGATCGGCCAGGGCTTGGACGGCAAATCCAGACGATAGGGAAAAGGGTCGTATCTGACAGTCAGGCCCATTGCGCGCCATTGTCTGACGGCGGGGTCTGACAAAAGGTCCAGGCAATAGGTCCGGTTCGCCTTGGATACTGGCAGCCCGTATCCGATGATCCGCGCTGCGACAGGTGTGTAAAACACGTCCGCCAGCGAATACGAGCCAAACAACGGGCCTTGTTCCACACCTGACATTATGCGCGCATGATCCCAGAGTGTTTCGATGCGTGCCAGATCTGCCAGTGTTTCATCTGATGGGTCGAAATCCTGCCAGACGTGCAGCAATTGCATCGGGCATTCACCCCGCAAGGCTCCAAACCCTGCCACCATCTCGGCGCACAGCCAGCGGGCGGTTGCCCGGGCGGCGGGATCTGATGGCCACAACCCGGCATCAGGGTGGCGCTCGGCCAGGGTTTCAGCCATGGCCAGGCTTTCGCCCACCACAGTTCCTTCCGGCAGGTGCAGGGCAGGCACAAGTCGCGCTGGGGCCAAGGGCTCCATATCCTGTGCCATTGTGCCCGAATACAGGCCAATCATGTGGCTTCTGTAGGGCAGGTTGAATTTCTCAAGCATCAACCAGCCACGCATTGACCAGCTGGAGAAGAGGCGGTCGCCGATATACAAATCATATGTCATACGCAGACGATGCCGCAGGTTCGCAGTTCGGTAAAACATTGATTTGTGAGGGGTCTGTTCACGGAAGGTGATTGATTGTACCGACGGACCACCTGTCTGCGTCGATCAGGATATCCGTCACCGACAAGTTGTCGATTCGGTGTGAAAAAGTCTGTTGTCCGTCCAGATCAAGGGCGCGCTGCACCTGAGTTAGGATAACGCCGAAATGCGCGACGATGACCAGATCGCCGCCTGAATGTGCTGAAACAAGCGTGTCGATCGCCGCGTCGACCCGATTGCGGACGTCGTTCCAGCTTTCACCTTGCGGCGGGCGGACATCGCCGGGGTTGTCCCAATACGCAAAGGCCAGTTCCGGGTCTTCGGCTTCGATTTCGGCAAATCCGCGCAACTCCCAGCGACCAAAATGGATTTCCCGCAAGTCCGTATGATGAGGAAGACGTTGACGTTGGCCTTGTATGGCCGTGGCAGTGTCAACCGCCCGAGACAGATCGGACGAGATCACAAGCGCCTCGGGCGGCAAATGGTCGTGCAGACGTTTCAGTGCGGCTGCATCGCTCAGGTCAGCGGGCAGGTCGGACCAGCCGACCATGGTTTTCGCGTGCGTCGGCCCGTGTCGAACAAGGTGAAGGCGCGTCACGGCAATTGCCCTTTCAGAACAACGGGCAACCCGGCGGTGATCTGCACCACCAGACCGGCCTGCGCTGCAAGCGCGATGTTCAACCGCCCCTGGGCTTCGCGAAACCGGCGGGCCAGGGCGTTGTCCGGGACAATGCCGTGGCCAACTTCGTTCGAGACGATCACGATTTGCGCGGGGCATCCACGAAGGGCGTCAAGCAGGGCGGTTTGTGCCGCCTCCAGATCGGATTCGGCCAACAGGTGGTTGCTCAGCCACATAGTGGCGCAGTCAATCAGGCAAATCTGATCGGGCGACAACGTGGCCAGAACCGGCCCCGGATCGAAAGGTTCTTCAACCGTGGTCCAACCGTCGCCGCGTTGCTCAAGATGGCGCTCTACCTTCTGGCGCATCTCGTCATCAAACACTTGTGATGTCGCAAGGTAAACTCGGCTTTTCCCCTGAGAAACAACTAGTTCTTCGGCGAAAACCGACTTGCCCGACGCGGCCCCACCCAGAACCAAGGTTAAATCCGGCGACACAGTACTTACCTATAGTTGATCCGTTTGGTGCTGTTTTGCGTAATGGTCATAGGTCGGCAAAGCAAGTCTGACCAGTACCTGCAAACAGGGGAGAGGTTTATGGCACTGGATAATGCGACGGACTTTTCGATGTCCCGGCAAGCAATGAAGGCCGAGCTGCTGGATGCGGAAACCGAACTGAAACTGGCTTATGCGTGGCGTGATGAGCGTGATGAACAGGCGTTGCACCGTCTGATCACCGCCTATATGCGTCTGGCGATTTCGATGGCGGCCAAGTTCAAGCGCTATGGCGCGCCGATGAATGATCTCATTCAGGAAGCAGGCCTTGGCCTGATGAAGGCCGCAGACAAGTTCGATCCAGATCGCGGCGTGCGGTTTTCGACCTATGCCGTATGGTGGATCAAGGCAAGCATTCAGGACTATGTCATGCGGAACTGGTCCATGGTTCGGACCGGGTCAACCTCATCTCAGAAGTCGCTGTTCTTCAACATGCGTCGAGTTCAGGCCCGGCTGGAACGTGAAGCCGCCACCGAAGGTCAGGAACTGGACCGTCATCAGTTGCATCAGATGATCGCCACGGAAATCGGTGTGCCGCTGCGCGACGTCGAGATGATGGAAGGTCGTCTGTCCGGTTCTGATTTTTCGCTGAATGCGGTGCAATCCGCTGATGAGGATGGGCGCGAGTGGATCGATGCTCTGGAAGATGACCGCGAGCAGGCAGCCGAAGCAGTTGAACACAGCCTTGATACCGAACAACTGCGCAAGTGGCTGTTGACGGCGATGAATGCCTTGAATGATCGCGAGCGTTTCATTGTGCGCGAGCGCAAGCTGCGAGACCCTGCGCGAACCCTGGAAAGCCTGGGAACCGAGCTGGGCCTGTCCAAGGAACGTGTACGTCAGCTTGAAGCCGCAGCCTTCGCGAAAATGCGCAAGAACCTTGAAGCCCAGTCGCGCGAGGTGCAACACTTCATCGCATGAAACAGTTTGCGATTCTTGTGTGCGTTCTGGGTCTTACGGTTGCGGCAGCGCGACCGGGGCTGGCAGATAGACTTGTTCCCGCTGATGCCATGTCCGTGATGCGGGACGCCGATGTCGTGATATTGGGGGAAGTTCACGACAACCCGACTCATCATCTGGTGCAGGCCGAAGCGCTCGAGGCTGTTTCACCTTCGGCCGTCGTCTGGGAAATGGTCACGGAAGAGGGCGCGCAGAGGCTCGCTCAGAAAGCTGTGTCCAACCCAGAAGAACTGAGCCGCATTTTGAAATGGGCTGAAAGTGGCTGGCCTCCGCTCAGCATGTATTATCCGGTGTTCGAGGCGTCGGGCGCGCCGGTTTACGGGGCCATGGTTCCGCGTGCTGCCGCGCGTGCCGCGATGGAACGCGGGGCCGCCACGGCGTTGGGTGCAGACGCGGCGCGTTATGGTCTGACGGTGCCTCTATCGCCCGAAGAACAGGCCGCGCGAGAGGCCGACCAGTTGGCGGCGCATTGCGATGCGCTTCCGGCTGAAAAGTTGCCCCAGATGGTTGCGATCCAACGATTGCGCGATGCTGTGCTGGCCCGTGCCGTGGTCCGTGCGATGGACGAAACCGGGGGTCCGGTTGCCGTGATTACTGGAAATGGTCACGCGCGAAAGGATCGGGGCATACCGACCTATCTTGCGCGCCTCAGACCAGGTTGGAAAGTCGTGGCCGTCGGACAATCCGAGGATGGAGCGATCGACGGAGAATTCGATATCGTGATTGATAGCCCCACGGCCGAGCGCGAAGACCCCTGTGCAGCATTTCAGGTTCAGAATTAATCGCTGGAACTACCTGCGGGCCTTGCCTAATGTCGGGGCCGACCGGGACGGGAAGGGCTGAACATGCTGTCATCCAAACGCATTCTGCTGATTATCGGTGGCGGAATCGCGGCCTACAAATCGCTGGACCTGATCCGCAGATTGCGCGAGCGTGGCGCGGACGTGACCCCTGTATTGACGCGCGCTGCGGAAGAGTTTGTGACACCGCTGTCGGTATCGGCTCTGGCAGGTGAAAAAGGCTATCGCGATCTGTTTGACCTCACCGATGAGGCCGAGATGGGGCATATTCAACTGTCCCGCTCTGCGGATCTGATCGTTGTGGCCCCCGCAACGGCGGATCTGATGGGCAAGATGGCCGCAGGGCTGGCCAACGATCTGGCCTCGACGCTTCTGATGGCCACGGACACACCCGTTCTGTGTGCGCCCGCGATGAATGTGCGCATGTGGACCCACCCGGCAACACAGCGAAACCTGAAGCAGCTGCAAGCGGATGGCGTGCGCTTTGTGGGCCCGAACGAAGGCGACATGGCCTGTGGCGAATACGGTCCGGGGCGCATGTCAGAGCCGCTGGAAATTGTCACGGCGGTTGAGGCTCGGTTGTCTGCGGGGCCCTTGGCGGGCAGGCGGGTGCTGGTGACGTCCGGCCCGACGCATGAGCCGATAGATCCGGTCCGGTATATAGCCAACCGTTCGTCCGGGGCCCAAGGTGCCGCCGTGGCCCGGGCGCTGGCGGAATTGGGGGCCGAGGTGACCTTTGTGACCGGCCCGGCAGACGTGCCGCCCCCGGTGGGTGTGCGGGTCGTACCTGTCGAAACCGCGCAACAGATGTCTGATGCAGTTGATGCAGCTCTGCCCGTCGATGCCGGAATATTCGCGGCTGCGGTCGCGGACTGGCGTGTCGCCAGCGCGTCGGACAAGAAGCTGAAGAAAAGCCGCGATGGCCTGCCGGTACTGGAATTCGCCGAAAACCCGGACATTCTGAAACGTGTTTCCGGGATGGGCGCGAACCGTCCGCCGTTGGTTGTCGGCTTTGCGGCCGAGACGGACAATGTGATTGAACACGCCACGGCCAAGCGTCTGCGCAAAGGCTGCGACTGGATCGTCGCAAACGATGTCAGCCCTGCAACAGGCATTATGGGCGGGTCGGAAAATGCGGTCACCCTGATTTCGGACAACGGGGCCGAGGAATGGCCCCGTATGGGTAAAGACGAAGTTGCCCGGCGTCTGGCGGCGAAAATCGCGGACGCGTTGGCAGGCTGAAGGAAAGGCAAGGGCATGGTTGCAATCCGGGTGATCCGCGAAGACGGGGCAGACCCCGCCGTGGCGCTTCCCTCTTACGAAACCTCGGGGGCGGCCGGCGCGGACGTGCGTGCCAATCTGCCCGGCGGCGCGCCGATTACGCTGGACCCCGGTCAGCGGGCGCTGGTGCCGACCGGCCTGCGCATTGAAATCCCACAAGGGTATGAGGTGCAGGTTCGGCCCCGCTCGGGCCTTGCGTTGAAGCATGGGATTACACTGCCCAACACGCCGGGCACTATCGACAGCGACTATCGTGGGCCTTTGGGCGTGATCGTGATGAATGCGGGACAGGAACGGTTCGAGATCGCCCACGGAGATCGTATCGCGCAGCTTGTGGTCGCGCCGGTGGTGCAGGCAACGTTTGAACTGGCTCAGGCTCTGGGCGAAACCGATCGCGGGGCTGGCGGTTTCGGCTCGACCGGGCGCGGCTGATGCTGTTGGTTTTCATCCTGGCTGCGGGGCTTTGGGGTGTCGGTTATATCGCCGGCACGTCGAAAAAAGCGCGGGTGGTTTCCGTGAGTGTGTTGCTGGCCGGCGTCATACTGTCCCATCTGATCTTGCCGGATGGGCACCCTCTTCGCGAAGCAACGGGTGGGTCTGCGGCGCTTTGGCTAATCCTCGTGGGTTTCGCGGCGCTGGCTTTGCTGTATGGCAGAATACTCAAAGCCTTGCGTAACCGCGCAGTTTCAACTTCGGAACCGGAGCCCGACATGCCCTCGGACCGATTTACCGAGGCCGAGCTGGACCGCTATGCCCGCCATATCGTTTTGCGCGAACTGGGTGGGCCCGGTCAGAAAAAACTTAAAAAAGCCCGCGTACTGGTGATCGGCGCAGGTGGTCTGGGTGCACCTGCGCTGCAATATCTGGCGGCTGCGGGTGTCGGCACGATCGGGATCATCGACGATGACGTTGTCGAGAATGCCAACCTGCAACGACAGGTCATTCACCGGGACGCGGATATTGGAATGCCCAAGGTCTTTTCGGCGCAGCAGGCGATGGAGGCGCAAAACCCGAACGTCGTTGTTCTGCCCTATCACCGCCGCTTGAGCGAGGAAATCGCCACCGACCTGTTTGCAGACTTCGATCTGATTCTTGACGGAACCGACAATTTTGAGACCCGGTATCTGGCAAACCGAACCGCCGTCGCGCTGGGCAAACCGCTGATCTCGGGGGCTTTGTCGCAGTGGGAAGGTCAGCTGAGTGTGTTTGACCCGGCCAATGGCAGCCCCTGCTATCAGTGCATCTTCCCAGAGGCCCCGGCCCCCGGTCTGGCCCCGTCCTGTTCCGAGGCCGGCGTGATCGGCCCGCTGCCGGGCGTCGTCGGATCGATGATGGCGGTCGAGGCGATCAAGGTGATAACGGGCGCCGGCGTGGCGCTGCGCGGCGAGATGCTGATCTATGACGCGCTGTACGGCGAAAGCCGAAAGATTGTTCTGACCCGCCGGGACGATTGCCCCGTTTGTGGCATGAGAAACGATTAACCTTTCTTCACATGGGATGGGTGTTCTGGAACACCCGGCCATGGCGACATAGCTATGGGATCAAAGGAGATCCGCATGACCAACCCGATCCTGTCCAACTGGACCACACCGTTTGAAATCGCCCCTTTTTCCGATATCTCGGATGATGATTTCTCGCCGGCACTGGAGCAGGCGATGAAAGAGCATAACGCCGAGATTGACGCGATAGCGGCAAATCCGGATACCCCCACATTCGCCAACACGATCGAGGCGCTCGAGGCTGCGGGCGGGCAACTGGACAAGGTTCTGTCGGTCTTCTTCACGATTGCGGGCGCGGACAGCAACCCCAAGCGGGAAGAACTGCAACGCGCGTTTTCCCCCAGGCTTTCGGCGCATTTTTCGGGCATTTCTTCCAACAAGTCGCTGTTCAAACGTGTGGCCGACCTATGGGCACGGCGCGATGATCTTGACCTGACCGAGGAGCAGGCGCGTGTGCTGATGCTGACCCACCGGGGCTTTGTGCGTGCCGGCGCGGCTTTGGAAGGGGACGAAGACGCCCGCATGCAAGAGATCAAGTCGCGCCTCGCGTCGCTGGGCACGTCGTTTACCCAGAACTTGTTGGCGGATGAGCGGGACTGGCACATGGATCTGACCGAAGAAGATCTGAACGGCCTGCCGGATTTCGTCGTGGACGCGGCGCGTGCCGCGGGGCAGGAGAAGAAAGCCAAGGGGCCGGTGGTCACCTTGTCACGGTCGCTGATCGTGCCGTTTCTGCAATTCTCGCCCCGCCGGGACCTGCGTGAAAAAGCCTATCGCGCCTGGGCCGCACGCGGTGCCAATGGGGGAGAGACAGACAACCGAGATATCGCGGCCGAGATCCTGGCCTTGCGCGAAGAGCGTGCCAAGCTTCTGGGCTATGACACGTTCGCCGACTACAAGCTGGAAACCGAGATGGCGCGCACGCCGGATCGGGTGCGCGAACTGTTGATGCAGGTTTGGGAACCGGCCAAGTCCCGCGCCGACACCGACGCGGATGTTCTGACGCAGATGATGCAGGAAGACGGCATCAACGGCCCGCTGGAAGCCTGGGATTGGCGGTATTATGCTGAAAAGCGGCGCAAGGCGGAACATGATCTGGATGAGGCCGCGTTGAAACCCTATCTGCAACTGGATCGTATGATCGAGGCTTCGTTTGCCTGCGCCAACCGGCTTTTCGGGCTGGAATTCAAACCGTTGGACGTACCCCTCTATCACCCGGATTGCCGGGCTTGGGACGTTACCCGCGACGGGCAGCATGTTGCCGTATTTATCGGAGACTACTTTGCACGAGGGTCCAAGCGGTCAGGTGCCTGGTGCAGCGCGATGAGGGCGCAGGCCAAATTCCCAAAGAAGCAGACACCGGTTGTCATCAATGTCTGCAACTTTGCCAAGGGGGATCCCGCCCTGCTGTCCTATGATGACGCGCGGACTCTGTTTCATGAATTCGGCCATGCCCTGCACCAGATGCTGTCCAACGTGACATATGAAAGCATCTCGGGCACGTCTGTGGCGCGCGATTTCGTAGAATTGCCCAGCCAGCTTTACGAACACTGGCTGGAAGTGCCCGAGGTTCTTGCCGAGTTTGCGACCCATGCGGAAACGGGCGAGCCGATGCCGCAGGAAATGCTGCAAAAGGTGCTGAAGGCGGCCAATTTCGATCAGGGATTCCAGACGGTGGAATATGTCGCCTCGGCCCTTGTTGATCTGGCCTTCCACGATGGCGAGGCGCCGACAGATCCGATGGCGAAACAGTCAGAAGTTTTGGCCGGGTTGGGGATGCCGAAGGCCATTGGAATGCGCCACGCTACTCCGCATTTCGCGCATGTCTTTGCAGGCGATGGCTACAGCTCGGGGTATTACAGCTATATGTGGTCCGAAGTGATGGATGCCGACGCCTTTGCCGCCTTTGAAGAGGCGGGAGGTGCCTTTGACCCCGAACGCGCCAAAGCGTTGGAGGACAACATCCTGTCCACTGGCGGTTCGCGCGAGGCAGAAGACCTGTATCTGGCGTTCCGGGGAAGATTGCCGGGGGTTGACGCCCTGTTGAAAGGCCGCGGTCTGATCGCGGCCTGAAATCAGTAGCCCAAAGCGCGATCCACCAGGTGCACGAAGGGCTCTCCGGCTTCGCCGCGACGGATGTTTTCGCAAATGACCTGCGCGGCTGTGGCCGGGCGGGTCTCGGACGCGATATGAGGGGTCACCGTCACGTTCGGATGTGCCCAATACGGATGATCGGGGGGCAGGGGCTCGACCCGGAACACATCCAGCGTCGCGTGACCGACCTGACCCGCGTTCAAGGCATCCAGCAGCGCATCGTCATCGATCAGAGGTCCGCGACCCGGGTTGATGATCCGCGCGCCCTTGGGCAGCAGGGCCAGCGTTTCAGCATTCAACGCGTTTTCGGTGGCAGCGGTGTCAGGCAGCAGCAGAACCAGTATCTCGGCCTGGGAAAGCGCGTCACGTAGACCGTCAGGACCATGCAGGCAATTTACGCCGGGGATGTCCTTGGCGGTGCGGCTCCAGCCTGTGACCGTGAAATTCAGCGAGGCCAGGGCGCGGGCCGCGGCTTCGCCCAACGCGCCGAGGCCCAGAATGCACACTTTGCGCTCTTGCGCCAAAGGTGGGGCATCCGGGGCCCAGACGCCATCTAGGATGGTGATGTGGCGATCCATTCCCAGATGATAGCGCAGCACATGGCCCACCACCCATTCGGTCATACCCTGCGTCAGCCCGTGATCCACCATTCGCGCCAAGGGGACGGTCAGCGTGTCATTGTCCGCGATCTTTTCAACCCCGGCCCAGAGGCTCAGAACCGCCTTCAGGCGTGTAAAGGGCGAAAAATCCAGTAACCCGCCATTTGGAGCGTAGACAACGTAATCGACCTGATCCGGGTCAAATTCCGTACCGAGCCGCGCCTCAACGCCAGCTTCCGCAAGGTATCGAGTGAGCAGCGGTTCATAGACGGGCCACAGGGCAGGGCGCGCGGAAAACAGAACGTTTACGGGCATCGGGGGCCTTTCAGATCAGCGGGGACGATGGATATGAGCGCTTTGGACGATGCCGAACGCGGCCATCAGCACCAGCATGGCCGATCCGCCATAGCTGACCATTGGCAGAGGGACGCCCACAACCGGTGCCATGCCCATCACCATCGACATGTTGACGGCAAAGAACAAGAAGAAGTTCAGCGCGATGCCCAGAGTAACCAGTGACGAGAACCGATCCTTGGTGGCCAGTGCGGTCGCCATGCAGAACACAAGGATCAGGGCATAGAGAATCAAGAGCGTGATGCCACCGACAAACCCGAACTCCTCTGCGAGGGTGGTGAAGATGAAATCGGTGTGTTTCTCGGGCAGGAAGTTCAGCCGGGATTGCGTACCCTGCATGAAACCGCGCCCGTTCCAGCCGCCGGAACCAAGGGCGATCTTGGATTGCGTGATGTGATACCCGGCACCCAAAGGATCGGTAGAAGGGTCAAGAAACGTGTCGATCCGGCGGAACTGATAATCCTTGAGCAACTGCCAGTCGGTCCCACGACTGTTGAACACGGCGGCGATCAGGCCCACGACGGCGGCAATGACGGCTGCAAAGTAAGCCCAGTGGACACCCGCAAGAAACATCAGCCCGCCACCGGCAGCCAACAGCAGGATCGACGTGCCGAGATCCGGCTGCTTCAGAACCAGCAGCGTGGGCAGGACAATCAGAGCCACGGGAATAAAGACCCAAAGAGGGCGAGACGTCTTGTGCGATGGCAGCCAGTCGTAGTACGCCGCCAGAACCATGACCAGGGCCACCTTCATGACTTCTGAGGGTTGCAGGCGCATGAATCCAAGGTCGATCCAACGCTGCGCGCCCATGCCGATGGTGCCGAACAATTCCACGAATACCAGCAACGCAACCGACCCGAGATAGGCCAGCACGGACATGTTGCGCCAGAACCAGATCGGAACCAAAGCAATGATGAACATCGCGATCAGGCCAAGCCCAAACCGCTCCATCTGCGGTTCTGCCCAGGGTGTCCACGACCCGCCTGCAACCGAATACAGCATCAGGAACCCTGCGCTGGCCGTGCTGATCAGCAACAGGGTCAGCGGCCAGTTCATGTACAGGAATTTCCGAAACCCCGACGGCGTGGATTTCACGGCATATTCAAGATAGCTCATGCGCGGTCCTTTCCATCGGGACGCGCTTTGGGGCGACGGTCGCCCTCGAGCCGTTTTTGCTGTTCCTTGATGCGCTCGCGGTCGGCAACCGGATATGCTTCAAGCGGCGGAGTACCGTTGTAGAGCGCCTGAAGCATGATATCGCGGGCGACCGGTGCCGCCGCCTTGGACCCGCCGCCGCCATGTTCAACGACCACGGCAACCGCGTATTTCGGATTGTCATAGGGCGCGAAGCAGACGAACAAGGCGTGGTCGCGACGTTCCCATGGGAGGTCTTCGTTGCGGATAACGCCGGCGGCACGCTCGGCCTTTGTGATGTTGCGGACCTGGCTGGTGCCGGTTTTGCCGGCCATGCGGAACTCGTCTGCGATGATGCGACTGCGATAGGCCGTCCCCCGCCGATCATTCGAGACCGAGTACATGGCCTTGCGCACCTGTTCCAGATTGTAGGCGTTGATGTCCAGCGGTTCCCCTGCGCCCGAAGGCTGCTCGACACCGTCGATCGATCGTACAAGGCGCGGTGTCACCGATCGGCCGGTGGCTATACGAGCCGTCATGACGGCCAGTTGAAGCGGTGATGCCAGCATGAACCCTTGCCCGATGGACGCGTTGGCCGTGTCGCCCACCAGCCAATCCTGACCGTGTGTCCGCTGCTTCCATTCCTGATTGGGGGCAAGTCCAGCGGCAACCGCCGACATCGGAATATCGTGCTTGACGCCTAGCCCCAATGTACGGGCCATTTCGGATATCTTGTCGATCCCGACCCGCAAAGCCACGTCGTAGTAATAGACGTCGCAGCTGCGTTTAAGCGACAGGTTCAGATCGACCGTACCATGCCCACCGCGCTTCCAGCAGTGGAACCTGCGGCTGCCGACCTTCAGATGTCCGGGGCAATACACTGTGTTTCCAGGGCCTATTACGCCGGCCTCCAGCGCGGCCAATGCGGTGACCATCTTGAACGTCGACCCCGGAGGATAAGTGCCTTGTACGGACTTGTTGGCCAGAGGGCGATACTTGTCCCCCGTCAAAGCCCGATAATCCGCGACCGAGATACCGCGCACAAACAGATTAGGATCGAAACTGGGTGTAGAGCTGACAGCGCGCAGGTCCCCGGTTTCGCAATCCAGAACAATTGCAGCCGCGCTTTCACCTGCCAGCCGCGCTTGCGCATATTGTTGCAGGTCGGCATCGATCGCCAATTGCAAGTCCGCACCCGGCTGACCTTCCTGCCGGTCCAGCTCGCGCATTACGCGCCCTGTGGCGTTGACTTCGACACGCTTTGCGCCGGCTTTGCCACGCAAGGCAATTTCCTGCTTGGCTTCCAACCCGACCTTACCAATCTGAAACCTGGGAATTCGCAAAACCGGCTCGGGGTCCTCGAGTTTGCTGAGATCGTAGTCGCTGACCGGGCCGACATAGCCGACGATATGGGCGAAATCCTCATAGCGTGGGTATTGCCGTGTCAGGCCGACCTCGGGCGTCACACCCGGAAGGGCCGGGGCATTGACTGCGACTTTCGAGATGTCTTCCCAAGTGACCTGATCCGCCAGAGTGACCGGCAGGAACGGCGCTGATCGGCGCATTTCGGTCCGGGCGCGTTCGATCTCATCGTCGTTCAGCGGGATGAGTTCCGACAATTTGGCAATCACCTTGTCGACGTCGCCTGCGTCTTCACGCACGATGACGATGCGATAGGATGGTGAGTTCTGACCGATGATCTGCCCGTTGCGATCATAGATACGTCCACGGGTTGGCGGGATCAGTCGAATGTTGATGCGGTTTTCTTCGGCCAGCAGGCGGTATTCGTCGGCCTGATCCACCTGCATGAAACGCATCCGTGCGGCCAGCCCGCCGATAAAAGCCGCCTGCAAACCGCCCAGCAGCAGCGCCCGGCGTGGCAGGCGTTTATAGGCAAGGCCCTGCGACTTGGGTTTGCGTTGTTTCATGTTCCGCCCCCTACGGCTCCGGCATCCGCAGCAGACAGGCGGTGGACGCCAAATACGCTTTGGCTCAACAGCACGATGAACGGGTAGAAGGCGATTGTCAGCACAAGTTGCATCACGACTGGCCACAAAGCGGCCTGCTGCACCGACAAGATCGACAAAACGACTCTGTTCGTCAAAAACACCATGGCAATCACCACACCGACGGACATCCATTCTCCGACAAATCCAGTGTCCTTCATACCCGGAGCGGCAGAGCGCAGATAGGCTGTGCCAAACACCACCAGCGCAGCCAGAAGGCCGGGCGGGCGTTGCAGCAAAAGATCCGCCATCAGCATGACAAACGCGACCAACAGGGTGGGCACATAATCGGGGCGCCGCAATACCCAGGCAAAGGTCAGCGCAACCAATACATCAGGAAAAGGCCAGCGATCCGGTTGTGCATCAAGCGGCAGCAGGTGCATGAACAGCACGACAAAGGCCAGCGCAACGTAAAGGCCGCGCATGGCCCAGTTGTATGAGGCGGGCCTATCCATCGCTTACCTCATCCGGTACAAGCGCAGTTTCGGGCCGAGTTGGCCCGACGATCCCACCCGGATCCTGAATTGGCGGGGGCGAATGGAAGCGCAGAACGCGAAGAAACTCGAGCCGTTCAAAATCCGCTGAAAGGCGAACGCGCAGACGGCCGCCCGGATCCGCGGCGATCTGGCCGATCAAAAGGCCTGCCGGAAAAACGCCTCCGTCGCCGGATGTGATCACCCGATCACCGGGGCGGACCAGCTCTCGGTTTTCCAGGAATTCGACCACTGGGGCCGGAGTATTGTCTCCTTTGATCAACGCGGTCTGGCCAGAAGGCTGAATCGTTGCCGGAATGGCACTGGTGGCATCCGTCACCAGGATCACCCGAGCCGTATCTGGCCCGACGCCGGAAATTCGGCCAACCAGCCCGATGCCATCCATCGTGGCCCAGCCATCAACGATCCCGTCGCGTTCCCCCACATTCAACAGGACGGACTGCCGGAAGGGTGACCCGCTGTCGGCCATCACCACACCCGTGATGTATGTCAGGCGCGGGTCGAGGCGGACATTGTTCAGATCCAGCAGCCGCGCATTTTCCTGCTCCAATTGCAGTGCGGCCTCTTTCCAGGCACGCATCAGGCGCAGTTCGCTGCGCAGTTCGCGGTTCTGCTCGCTCAGACGCTGGTAGCTTTGGAAATCGCGCACAAGGTTCACAGCGGCGGTCACGGGCACCATGGCCCAATCCATCGACGGTACGACCGCGTCCACCACCTGCGCGCGGAACCGCTCGACGCGGGGGCTGTCGATCCGCCAGACCAGAAAGATGCCCAGCAAGCACAGAATGACGATCCCCAGCAACAAGCGGCGCAGAGGGGTCGTGTAGTCATCGCGCTGTGATCGGTCTTTTGCCACAGGTTACCTTCCCGTGCTGCTCGTGCCGAATTCAGACTGCCCCTAAAAGGTGCGCGCCTCAGCTTTCGTAGTCAATCGCATGGCGCAGCTGTTTTTCGTATTCTAGCGCCTTGCCGGTGCCCAAAGCCACACAATTCAGGCTTTCGTCGGCAATCGACACGGCCAGGCCGGTCTGTTCGCGCAGGGCCAGATCTAGATCACCCAGCAATGCACCACCGCCTGTCAGCATGACGCCGCGATCCACGATATCGGCGGCCAGATCGGGCGGAGTGGTTTCCAGCGCAGTCATCACCGCTTCGCAGATCTGCTGGACGGGTTCCGACAGTGCCTCGGCGACCTGGGCCTGGCTGATCTCGATTTCCTTGGGTACGCCGTTCAACAGGTCACGACCCCGAATATGCATCGACTGGCCGCGTCCATCATCAGGCATCCGCGCCGTGCCGATGGTGGTCTTGATCCGCTCGGCGGTGGATTCACCGACCAGCAGGTTCTGCTGGCGACGCAGGTACGAGATGATGGCTTCATCCATGCGGTCGCCACCCACGCGGACCGAGCGGGCATAGACGATGTCGCCCAGCGACAGAACCGCCACTTCGGTTGTACCACCACCGATGTCGACGACCATGTTGCCGGTCGGGTCGGTGATCGGCATGCCCGCGCCGATGGCGGCGGCGATCGGTTCGGCGATCAGGCCGGCGCGGCGGGCACCAGCGGACAGAACCGACTGACGGATCGCTCGCTTTTCAACGGGTGTCGCGCCATGGGGGACGCAGACGATGATCTTGGGCTTCGAGAAAGTCGAACGCTTGTGAACCTTGCGGATGAAGTGCTTGATCATTTCTTCGGCTGTATCGAAGTCAGCAATCACACCTTCGCGCATGGGGCGGATGGCTTCGATCGAACCGGGCGTCCGGCCCAGCATCAGCTTGGCATCTTCGCCGACAGCCAGAACTTTCTTCACGCCGTCCTTGACGTGATAGGCTACGACCGAAGGCTCAGACAGGATGACACCGCGCCCCTTGACGTAAACCAGCGTGTTCGCCGTTCCAAGGTCGATGGCCATGTCCGCTGTGAACAGGCCGCCCAGATTGCCAAAGATCCCCATGTTTCCCCTGATCCTGTATGTCGGTTTTTCTACTGCCCGCGACTCGACGGTTCCGGGACGGATGACTTATAGGGTGCCATCACGCCCGGTAAAAGGGCTGATTCCGCGACAATCAGCACCTTTCCGCCTTATTGAATGGGACTTTAGAAGGCAAAATGCTCTCTTATCAACACATTTACCACGCCGGGAATCTGGCTGATGTCCAAAAGCACGCATTGCTGGCCTGGGTGCTGAATTATTTGACGCAGAAGGACAAGCCGCTCAGCTATGTCGAAACGCATTCTGGACGGGGGCTGTACCACTTGGACGCGGACGAATCCATGCGGACGGGCGAGGCGGCGGCGGGAATCGAGCGCGCGAAACGAGAAGGGTGGTTCGGCCCCGGACATCCGATGGCGCGGGTTCTGAAAAACATTCAGGCCCGGCACGGCGACGCGGCCTATCCGGGATCGCCGATGATTGCAGCACATCTGTTGAGGGATCAGGACAGCCAGCATTTTGCCGAGCTGCACCCCCAGGAACATGCCGCGCTGTCTTTGGCAATGTCACCGTTCGGGGCGAAGGTGTATCGGCAGGACGGGTTTGAACTGGTGCAATCCCTGCTGCCTCCGACGCCGCGAAGGGGGCTTTTGCTGATTGACCCAAGCTATGAGGTGAAGACCGATTACGATCGACTGCCCGGAGCGATTGCCAAACTGCACCGGAAATGGAATGTCGGGGTGATCGCGCTGTGGTACCCGGTTCTGTCGGACAAACGCCACGCCCGGATGATCGCGACGCTTGAAGCGCAAAACTTCCCCAAGGCTATTTGTCATGAGGTGACATTTCCACCGGTGCGCGAAGGGCATCGGATGGTGGGATCAGGGATGTTCATTCTGAACGCACCATTCGGCATCGAGGAAGAGACGACACGCCTGTCGCAGCTATTTGCAAGCCTCTGAGGTCAGCCACCAGAAATGCAACCGATACTCCCGCCCTGTTTGCCTGCATCAGAGATGTCGTCAAACATGTTGGGCCCGGCAGCGCGCTGCATGTCCGCTGCCGGGCCCAAAGCTGCAAGGGCGCTCGGCGCAGCCGGGCAACCGCAGGTGCGGGAGCCCCTCACCGCGCCACTTTGGATCAGGTCAGGTCTTTGTAGCTGATTTCGCGGGCATCCGCGCCCGGGCCGGTCTTTTCCCGGCGCACGATCAGGCGGTTCAGCGCGTGGATATAGGCTTTGGCCGAAGCCACGACGGTATCCGTGTTCGCCGACTGACCCGTGGCGATCATGCCATCTTCTTCCAGCCTGACCGAAACCGTGGCCTGCGCATCGGTGCCTTCGGTCACCGCATGAACCTGATACAGCTGCAAACGGGCCGTGTTGGGGTGAATCGCACGGATTGCCTTGAAGGTCGCGTCTACCGGCCCGTCGCCATGTTCAGTTGCGATGACGTCCTTGCCGTCGACTTCCAGCTCAACCGTCGATTCCGCCTGCCCGCCGGTGCCGCAGGTGACTTTCATCGACACCAATTGCAGATAGTCGTCCGCCTCGTCCAACGTCATCAGCGCAATGAGATCGTCGTCGAACACTTCTTTCTTGCGATCCGCCAGATCCTTGAACCGCACGAAGATGTCTTTGAGTTGATTGTCGCCAACTTCAAAGCCCAGCGTTTCCAGTTTGTCGCGCAGAGCCGCGCGGCCCGAGTGCTTGCCCAGAGGCAGGGATGTGCCCGACAGGCCGATATCCTCGGGGCGCATGATCTCGAAATTGTCGCGGTTCTTGAGCATGCCGTCCTGATGGATGCCGCTTTCGTGGGCAAACGCGTTCTTGCCGACGATGGCCTTGTTGAACTGAACGTTGAAGCCCGACACCGTAGCGACCCGGCGCGAGATATGCATGATCTTGGTCGTGTCGATCCCGGTGTGGAAGGGCATGATGTCATTGCGCGTGCGCATAGCCATTACGACCTCTTCCAGGGCGGTGTTGCCGGCGCGTTCGCCCAGGCCGTTGATGGTGCATTCGATCTGGCGTGCGCCACCGATGACCGCCGCCAGCGAATTCGCTGTCGCCATGCCGAGGTCGTTGTGACAATGGGTGGCGAAGATCACCTCATCTGCGCCCGGAACCGTTTCGATCAGGCGTTTGATCAGGTCAGCGGATTCCAGAGGCGCAGTATATCCCACGGTGTCGGGGATGTTGATGGTGGTTGCCCCGGCCTTGATCGCGATTTCGATGACGCGGCACAGGTAATCCCACTCGGTCCGGGTCGCGTCCATCGGCGACCACTGCACGTTTTCGCACAGGTTGCGCGCGTGGCTGACCGTTTCGTGAATTTTGTCAGCCATCTCGTCCTGTGTCAGGTTCGGAATGGCGCGGTGCAGCGGAGAGGTGCCGATGAATGTGTGAATGCGGTTCTGTTCCGCGTGTTTGACCGCCTCCCAGCAGCGGTCGATATCGGCGAAATTGGCGCGGGCCAGACCGCAGATGCGGCTGTTTTTCGATCGTTGTGCGATCTCGGACACCGCTTTGAAGTCACCTTCGGATGCGATCGGAAAACCCGCTTCGATGATGTCGACGCCCATGTCATCCAACAGTTCGGCAATCTCGAGCTTTTCGTCATGGGTCATGGTCGCGCCGGGGCTCTGCTCGCCGTCGCGCAAAGTGGTATCAAAGATCAAGACGCGGTCTTGGTCGGTCACGTTGGTCATGGGAATCTCTTTCTTGTCTGTCCTAAAGCCTGTTGGCGCGCTGGCGTCCTCCTCTGAGCGGGCGCGCCGGATGGCACGCTCAGAGGCGGATTAGGATCAGTAGGCCACGCAGAACCGCGCCGTGAGGGGCGGCTTTGGCAAAAGGGATATCTGCGCAGTTGATCATGGGTTTGAGGTTATACAGACGCCGCCGGGAATGAAAAGAACCAATTTTCGACAAGTTGCGGTGTACGGGGTTGGAAATTCCCGTCCCTTGATTGATCCGTCCATGCCGCTAGCTGGTCGCAGATGGATACTGCTTTGATCATTGGTGCGTCCGGCGGGATTGGTGCGGCCGTACGCGAGCAATTGGAGGCACAGGGCGTTGCGGTGACGTGCCTCTCGCGCTCTGTCGAGGGGTTCGATCTGATGGAGCCAGATCGAGCAAGCCGGATGCTTGATCGCCTATCGAGCCCGTTCGATCTTGTTCTCGTCGCTTCCGGGGCGCTGGAAATTTCAGGCAATGCGCCCGAAAAGACCATTCGATCTGTTTCGGCAAGGGCAATGATGGACCAGTTTGCTCTGAATGCCGTTGGTCCGGCGTTGGTGCTAAGCCGGGCCCATCAGTTGTTGCCGCGACAGCGGCGTTCGGTATTTGCTGTATTGTCCGCGCGGGTCGGGTCCATTGGCGACAATCGGATGGGCGGCTGGATCAGCTACCGCGCGGCCAAGGCCGCGGTCAATCAAATCGTCCATACTTCGGCAATTGAATTGGCCCGGACCCATAAACAGGCGATATGTGTTGCGCTGCATCCCGGCACGGTCAAAACAGAGTTTACTCGGAAATATCTGGGACGGCATCCTGCCGTTGAACCCGGTGAAGCCGCGCGCAACCTGATGTCCGTGATCGGCGGGTTGCGCCCGGCGGATACCGGTGGGTTCTTTGACTGGGCCGGAAAACCAGTTCCCTGGTGAGCGATCATTCGCCAGACGGATCTGGCTGTGCCGTCTCTGAGCCCGGGTCTGTCTGCTGTGCCGGAGCGTCTACGCCGCCCTGCTGGTCCTGGGTTTGATTTGGCAAAACACCGTTTTCCCAGATACCGGTTTCTTCTTGCCCGTTGGCATAGCGCATGGTTCCGCTGCCCTGCCTTTTGTTGTCGACAAAGTTGCCCTCATAGACGTCGCCGTTCGAATAGGTCGCTATGCCTTCGCCGTTGATTTTCCCTTCGGACCAGTCGCCGACATACTTGAACCCGGCAGGGGTCACGATTTCTCCCTTGCCGTGGCGCTTACCGTTCACGAAATCCCCGGTGTATACCGTGCCGTCAGAGTAGGTCGCCTTGCCTTTTCCCTGACGAACCCCGTTGACCCAGTCTCCGTCATAGATCGAACCGTCCGCGCGGGTCATCACACCCTTGCCGTGGCTTTGCGCGTTTTTGAACTGGCCCTTGTAGATCATGCCGGTGGCATAGGTCGCCGTACCCTGGCCTTCGATGACGCCAGCGATCCACTCACCCTCGTAAGTGGAGCCGTCGGGATAGGTGATGCGGCCGTTTCCTTCCGCCAGATCGGCCACGAAATCGCCCACGTAAACCGAACCGTCGGGATAGGTCAGCTCACCCAGGCCTTCTATCTGACCCTGGTTCCAGTCGCCGGTGTACACAAAACCATCGGTTCCGGTGAACGTGCCTGTGCCATGGCGGCGATCATCGACAAAGTCGCCCTCATAGACGTCCCCTGACGCGTGAGTTACTTTGCCTTTGCCCTGACGGCGCCCCTGCACAAGCTCGCCTTCGTACACATCACCATTGGCATAGGTCAGGCGACCTGTCCCGGTGATCTGGTCCTGCGTCCATTCGCCTTCGTATACCATTCCGTCAGGCATTGTCTGGGTGCCCGTTCCATCGCGCAAGCCGGCGTTGACATCGCCTTCGTAAACGCTGCCATCGGCATAGGTGATCGTGGCCTTGCCTTGCCGCTGACCGTCCACCCAGTCGCCATCGTAGACGTATCCGTCGGGAAAGGTCAGTTTGCCCTTGCCGTGCCGTTGTGCGTTCCTGAACTCACCCTCATATCGCGAGCCATTGGCAAATTCAGCGACGCCCGTGCCGTTGATGGATCCGTTGGACCATTCTCCATCATAGCTGCTGCCATTGGCGTAAACGATCTTGCCGCGCCCTTCCGGCTGACCTTTGACGAACGCGCCTTCATAAACCGATCCATCCGGGTACTTGGTGACGCCCTGGCCCTGAATTTCGCCTTCCACCCACTGGCCGGTGTATTCGAACCCGTTGGGCAGCCGATACGTACCCGTCCCGTGGCGCAGGCCATTCTCATAAGTGCCCTCGTAGACGCCGCCCACTTCGTCATCCTTGACGATAATCGTGCCGTCCTGTGCAAAAGCGGTCGCAGCTGCCAGGCTCATGGCCACAGCCCCAATTGAGTTTCGGATCACGTTCATTTTGGTCCTGCCTGCCGGATCATCGTTGGTTGCATCCCTGGGCGCAAAACTAGGGTACCGTCGCGGGCAGGGCAACGGGTTTTGCCGCATTGGCCTTTTACTCGCGCGATGATCTGCTAAATGGCAATAGGACTGACGAGGCAAGAGGGCAGCATGGCCGACCGTTTCCGCATCACTCTGGCGCAACTGAACCCGACCTTAGGGGATATCGACGGCAATGCGGCCAAGGTCGTTTCCGCGTGGGAACAGGGCAAGGCGGCGGGGGCCGATCTGGTGGCGTTCCCCGAGATGTTCATTACCGGATACAACACGCAGGATCTGGTGCTGAAGCCGGTGTTTCATCGCGCGGCCATGGATGCGGTCGAGTCTCTGGCGGCGAAATGCGCCGATGGGCCCGCGATTGCCCTGGGTGGTCCGTGGGTCGATGATGGCAAGTTGTACAATGCCTATCTGATCCTGAAGCGGGGGCGGATCACCAGCAAGGTTCTGAAGCACCACCTGCCGAATGAGACTGTTTTCGACGAAGTGCGCCTGTATGATGCGGGTCCTCTGGGCGGTCCGTATTCGGTTGGCAACTTCCGGATCGGCAGCCCCATCTGCGAGGATGGCTGGCACCCGGATGTGGCGGAAACGCTTGAGGAAACCGGTGCCGAGTTTCTGCTGATCCCCAATGGGTCGCCCTATTTCCGGAACAAATACGATGTACGTCTGAACCATATGGTCGCGCGCGTGGTCGAAACGGGCTTGCCGCTGATCTACCTGAACATGGTAGGCGGGCAGGACGATCAGGTTTTTGACGGCGCCAGCTTCGGTCTCAACCCGGGCGGAGAGCTGGCCTTCCGGATGCCGGTATTCGACGAAGTGGTTTCTCAGGTGGATCTTGAGCGCGGCGATGATGGCTGGCGCATTGTGCCGGCAGAAATCGTGCCCCAGCCGGATGTGTGGGAGCAGGATTACCGCGCGATGGTGCAATCCCTGCGGGACTATATGGGCAAGACCGGTTTCAAAAAGGCAGTTCTGGGACTGTCCGGAGGGATCGATTCCGCCTTGGTGGCGACCATCGCGGTGGATGCCATCGGGGCCGACAATGTTCGCTGCGTGATGTTGTCGTCGGAATATACCAGCCAAGCGTCATTGGACGATGCCGAGGCCGTCGCCAAGGCGCTGGGTGTGCACTATGACCATGTGCCGATTTCGGAAAGCCGGGCTGCCGTCACCAACACGCTTGCTCCGCTATTTGCGGGGTTGGACGAAGGCTTGACCGAGGAGAACATTCAGTCGCGCCTGCGCGGGCTTTTGCTGATGGCGATCTCGAACAAGTTTGGTGAAATGCTGTTGACCACCGGCAACAAGTCCGAGGTTGCGGTGGGCTATGCCACGATCTATGGCGACATGAATGGCGGCTACAACCCGATCAAGGATCTGTACAAGACCCGCGTGTTCGAAACCTGCCGCTGGCGCAACGCCAATCATCGAGACTGGATGATGGGGCCTGACGGAGAGGTCATTCGCCCGTCCGTCATTGACAAACCCCCCAGCGCCGAACTGCGCGAAGATCAGAAAGACAGTGACAGTCTGCCGGACTATCCCGTGCTGGACGCGATACTTGACATTCTGGTCGATCAGGATGGCTCCATCGCGGATTGCGTCGCCGCCGGATTTGACGAGGCGGACGCGCGAAAGGTCGAGCACCTGATCTATATCAGCGAGTACAAACGGTTCCAGTCCGCTCCGGGCACGCGCTTGAGTAAGCGGGCATTCTGGCTGGACCGGCGGTACCCGATCGTAAATCGCTGGCGTGATCGTCGCTGAAATCGAAGCCAAACTCGTCAGATCGGAAACAGTGAAGTTTCCGTGTTGTGCATTGTTCCTTGATCGAGGGGCAAAGCCCGTGCAACCGGGCGAAAAAGGCCATCCCTGGCTTGCTTGGGTGACATTTTTCTGACACATTTTTGCTTGGAAGTTGCCCAATGTGGGGCGGATGCGACGCATTGTCGTTGATGGCGAAGGCCGAATGTGGCGAACGCAGCGTATCCGGGGTTGGATGTCTGAGTGAATGGTTTGGTGTTAAAATGTACGAGGATTATGAAAGATCGCTTCATGCGCCTTTGAAATGGCGCACATTGGAATCTCCGCCGCAAGAATTGGATGAAGAAAAGCTGGATGCAGCAATTGCCGATCTGTTGAATGAGCAGCGGCAGTCGGAAGATCAGAAAGCGGCCATGTTGCGGCCAGAGTTTCCGCAATTGCTTCCACAGGAAGACGTATCCGCGCAAGCGGCGCTTAAGGAAAACCGGTTGTCCGCGATCTTGCGCCAAAAATGGGCGGAACTGTCCGGCGCAGCTTAACCTTCGGCCCCGCGCTTTCAACCTCAGGCGTCTGGGTCACAGATGCCGAAAATCTCATGTTGCGGTGGCAGTTTGTATTGCCCATGCTTTGTCTTTTGGTCTCCATAGCGGTCCAAGCGACAGAGTAAGGCATATTGATGACCGCGCCCAAACCGACTCCTGTAGAACCTGATCTTGCCCTGCCCAAAACTGTTGATGTCGTGGTCATCGGCGGCGGAATCATCGGCGTTTCAACCGCATTGGAACTGGCAGAGCGGGGCGCTTCGGTTCTTGTGTGCGAAAAAGGGCAGATTGCAGCCGAACAAAGTTCACGCAATTGGGGCTGGGTCCGTCTTGGGATGCGGGACCCAAGAGAGATACCCCTGATGCAGGAATCGTTGCGCATCTGGCAGACGCTCGATGACCGGCTGGACCGCAAGACAGGTTACACCCGATCCGGTATCCTTTTTGGCGCATCCGGCAGGCGGGATACCGGCAACATGGAACGTTGGCTGCACCATGTCGAAGGATTGCAGACCGGCGCGCGGATGGTTTCTGGCGGTGAGTTGGCAGACCTTTTGCACGGCAACCAATCGGGCTTTGAATCCGCTTTGTACATGCCGCAGGACGGTCGTGCCGAACCTCAATGGACAGCCCCCGCCATTGCCGAAGCTGCGCGGGCTCGGGGCGCGGTGATCATGACGAACTGCGCCGTGCGCAGTTTGGACGTTCAGGCTGGACGTATCGCCGGTGTTTTCACCGAGCGCGGCAAAGTTGCCAGCGGCCGCGTCGTTCTGGCCGGGGGCGCGTGGTCGCGCCTGTTTGCAGGCAATGCGGGGATCGAACTGCCGCAGCTGAAGGTTCTGAATACGGTCCTGCGCACATCCCCCGTCGCAGAGGGGCCCGAGACGTCGTTGTGGTCGGATGACTTTGCGATCCGAAAACGGGCCGATGGCGGTTACACAATTGCGTCTGGTCACGAAAATACTGTGGACATTGTGCCGGACAGCTTTCGATTGGCGATGCAGTTTCTGCCGGCATTTGTGCAAGAGTGGAAATCTCTGCGCTTTCGCCTGTCCAAACGCTGGACGATCGAAGCACAACAGGACCGGAGATGGCTGCCAACCGATGTGACGCCGTTCGAAAAGTGCCGGATTCTGGACCCTGAGCCGTCTCAAAAAACGTTGCGACGCGCCTGGGCCAGTGCATGCAAGGGATATCCCGCTGTGCAAACGGGCGAGATCGTACAAAGCTGGGCAGGTATGATCGATGTGACGCCGGATGCCATTCCCGTAATCTCGGGCGTGGATGATCTGCCGGGAATGTACATTGCCACGGGGTTTTCAGGCCATGGCTTTGGAATCGGCCCCGGGGCGGGGCGGCTGATGGCTGATCTGGTTACCGAAACAACGCCTTGCGTGGACCCGGCCGCCTTTCGCTTGTCGCGGTTCAGTGACGGTTCAAAAGTGCGGCCGGATCCGGGGTACTGAACGCTCAGCCCATCATCTGGTAGCTGACCGGGACAAAGCGAAAGCCTTCTCCACGGGTCTCAACATACCCGGCGCCGGGGAAGGGCATGTGATAGCCGACCATTGGCACCTTGTCGGCATCCAGCATGCCAAGAACATCGCGGCGTGCGGCAGTCGCTGCGGCCTTGTCCATGTCAAACCGGACTTCCCATTCGGGATGGGCGAAAGACCAGACATAGTGGTTGGCCAGATCCGCCGTCAGCACCAGACGTTGCCCGTTGCTTTCCAGATGGTAGACCGTGTGGCCCGGTGTGTGGCCATAAGCGGCCACTGCGGTAATGCCCGAGGCAACCTCGCCCCCGTCTTCGACAAAGGTCATTTTCTCGGCCAGCGGTGTGACTTTTTCAGCGACCAGATCGCCCACGCGATTGCCTGCGTCCTGCGCAGCCCAGAAATCATATTCCGGAGAAGCCGTCACGTAGCGCGCATTCGCAAAGGTCGGCGCGCCTTCGGTGGTCATGCCACCGATATGGTCAGGGTGCATATGCGTTATCACGACCACATCGATCTGATCCGGGGTCACGCCCGCATCTGCCAGCGCGGCCTGTATGCCACCTTGCCCCAGACCGGTATCAAACAGAACCAGCTCTGATCCCGTGTTGACCAGTGAGGGGGTAAAGAAAAACTGTGCGACGTCTGCCGGAATGAAGTTTTCAGCCGAAACCTTGGCAAATTCTTCCTCCGTCGCTCCGCCCCCAAAAATCTCTTTGGCTCCGTCGCGTGGAAAGCTGCCATCCAGCAGGGTCGTGACCGTGAAATCGCCAATATGAAATGACCTTGCGATGGTCGAGTTTGCTTTGGTTTCCGGGCTGGCGGCCAGAACCGGTGCGGCCGCAGCTGCAAACGGCAAGGCGGCGGCACTTCCCAAAGCGGCGCGGCGTGTAAGTTTTATTGTCATCTTCGTTCTCCCTGTCAGGACATCATTGTTATTGTTGCAGTTAGGGCGTCGAGAGTCTCTTGCCAGTTTATACGCCATTCAGATGGGGTGCATGGATGAATAATACGTGTTAATTTTTGTTCATGGCGCGATCAGACAACAAGACAGTTCCGACAGATCAAAGCGTCGAGAATTTCCTGAGAACGGTTCAACCGGCGCGCCGTGCTGAAGACGCGCACCAGCTTGACAAATTGTTTCGCGCCACCACCGGGTTTAGCCCGGTCATGTGGGGCCCGTCGATCGTCGGGTATGGCCGCTACCACTATCGCTACAAATCGGGTCGTGAAGGGGACTTTCTGGCAACCGGTTTTTCGCCGCGCAAATCAGCTTTGGTGATTTACATCATGCCGGGTTACGCAGATTTTGCGGATCTCATGGCCAGATTGGGAAAGCACAAGTTGGGCAAGTCCTGTCTTTACGTCAACAAACTGGCGGATATCGACACGGGCGTTTTGCGCGAACTCATTCGCGCCGGACTGGACGACCTCGACAGGGTGTGGCCGGTGAAACCTTTCTGAATCACCTGATGGATCAAGCGGCGGCTGGACAAAAACGCCCCCATGTGACAAGAGCCGCGCCAACAGGAGACACCCATGACAACCACCCGTTTCGCCCCGTCGCCCACCGGTTACATCCATGTGGGCAACCTGCGCACCGCCCTGATGAACTATCTGATTGCCCGCAAGGCAGGCGGTACGTTTATCCTGCGCATCGATGATACCGACCCCGAGCGGTCGAAAGAAGAATATGTCGATGCCATCAAGCAGGACCTGGAATGGCTGGGTTTGCATTGGGACCGGGTCGAGCGTCAGTCGGACCGTCTGGACCGCTATGCCGAAGCGGCCGACAAGCTGCGCGCGATGGGTCGTTTGTACGAAGCGTTCGAAACGCCGACCGAGCTGGATCTGAAACGCAAGAAGCAACTGAACATGGGCAAGCCGCCGGTCTATGACCGCGCTGCGCTGAACCTGTCGGAGGCCGAGAAAGAGAAGCTGCGCGCCGAACGTGGCAACGGCGTCTGGCGCTTCAAGCTGGATCATGAACGTATCGAATGGAATGACGGCATTCTTGGCGACATCTCGATTGATGCGGCTTCGGTTTCCGATCCGGTTCTGATTCGTGGCGATGGCCAGGTTCTCTATACGATTGCGTCGGTTGTGGATGATACTGAAATGGGCGTGACGGATGTTGTACGGGGTTCGGACCATGTGACCAACACGGCGACGCAGATCCAGATCATCGAGGCGCTGGGCGGGCGTTGTCCACGCTTTGCCCACCATTCTCTGCTGACTGGTCCGCAGGGCGAGGCATTGTCGAAACGGCTAGGCACGCTGGCCTTGCGCGATCTTCGCGAACAGGGTGTGCAACCGATGGCATTGCTGAGCCTTATGGCGCGTCTGGGCTCGTCTGATCCGGTTGAGCTGCGCTCGGAAATGGCCGAGCTGATCGAAGGGTTCGATGTAAACCGGTTTGGCGCCGCGCCGACCAAGTTCGATGTACAGGACCTGTTCCCGCTGACCGCCAGGCATTTGCAATCGCTGCCGCTGTCTGAGGTGGCCAGTGCCGTTGCGGATGCCGGTGTTCCCGATGAATTGGCAGAACCTTTCTGGGCCATGGCCCGCGAAAACATCACCACCTTGGCCGATCTCAAGGGCTGGTGGGAGCTGTGCCGTGACGGGGCCGATCCCCTGATCGCCGATGAAGATCGGGAATTTATTGCCCAGGCGATGGCGTTGCTGCCCGAAGGACCGTTCGATGGTGACACGTGGGGCACCTGGACCAAGGCCGTGAAAGAGGCAACCGGTCGCAAGGGCAAAGGCCTGTTCATGCCACTGCGCAAAGCGTTGACCGGCATGGAGCGCGGCCCGGAAATGGCTGCGCTGATGCCGTTGCTACAGGTGATCCGCGCGCGCGGCTAATGTGGTGGCACACCAGTTTTCTGGGCCACGTCATCGGCGTGGCCCTTTTTTGTTACGCCGGCTGTACGAACCGCACCGATAAACTTGTCAGGCGGTCATCGACAAAATCACGTTCGACAGGTTTGAGTTGCTGATGGCGTGGATAACGCGGTTCGGCGCGATCATTCAGGATCGGGGCGTCCCAGCCGGTTGTTGTCTCAAAGAATCGATCCGCGCCGTCTTCGCCAAATGCCCGCAAGTAACCCTGCGCGACAACATCGATATAGCTGAGCAGCAACGGGTGGTGATTGCTGGGCTGGCTGTGCCGATCCTGCGGGACGGCGTAGACAGCTATTTCGACGTCGTGCTTCAAGGGATGTGAAACCGACTGCGTTGCAGGAATTCGGTCATACGCCCATTCCCGTTCATCCAGCGCGGCCCAGTCATTATTGGGAACATGCGCAATCATGCCTTCGATCTCCGACTGCGGGTCGGGCACGGCAGTCAGAAACGCCACGGGTCGCAGATCGGTGTGCCGCCAGGCCCGCCGCCAACCCTTCAGTCGCGCGGGGCGCGGATCGGGGAAATCATGCGTCGCGAGGTTCACGAGGCTGCCATAGCCAAAGAAATAGGGGCCGGCCATCCAAGAAGTGTCCTTTGGGTCGATTGATGTATGTCAAACCGCTTTTTTCCCGGACATGCAATAAGGTTGCATCTTGAATTTAGGGAGGCCCTCATGCGGATTACCAAAAGGACGAATATCGCTGTGCGCCTGTTGATGTATTGCGCAGCTCACCCGGACAGGCTGGTCACGAAATCCGAAATCGCCGAAGTGTGCAACATTTCGGAAAACCATCTGGCGCAGGTGATCAATCAGTTGAGCCAGCTGAACTATCTAAGCACGCAGCGCGGTCGAAACGGTGGCATGTCGCTGGCGCGCCCTGCGGATCAGATACGCATCGGTGCGGTGTTCCGGCATGTTGAAGGGGCTTTGCCCATTGCCGAGTGTTTCGCCGACGCTGACAACACGTGCCCTCTTACGGATGCCTGTCGGCTGAGGCTTGCGCTTCAGGACGCGGCAGAGGTGTTCTATGCGTCCCTCGACGATGTTACCCTGGATGCGCTGGTATGTGACAATGATCCGCTGCTGAGGCTCTTGCAGCCCGTGGCCTGCGTGCGCTGATTTCAATCGCTCGCTCGCAATATGCGCGCCGGACGCACCGAAAGTGGACGCAGGGCAAATGCCAGCCCAGCACATAACGTGACGCCTATCCCGGCCAGTACGATGCCGAAGGCCGATGACCAGATGACCGTGAACTCTGTGTCAAAGATGTAGGTGGCAACCGCCCAGCCGCCCAGAATGCCAACGAACAGCGCGACGCATCCCGCGGCGGCCCCAAGCAGAACAGATCGCAGGCCAAAGCTGCGCAGGATACTGCCACGATCTGCACCCAATGTCCTGAGGATCGCTGCTTCGTATCTGCGGGCAGGTTCGCCCGCCGCCGCTGCGCCGATCAGAACCAAAAATCCGGTCAGCAGCGATACTCCTGCACCGTACGAGGTTGCTGCGGCGATGCCTGCCAGCAGGCCCGAGACGCGATCAATGGCGTCGCGCACCCGGATGGCCGTGATATTGGGGAACTGGCCCGCAAGATCCCGCAGGATGGCCGCCTCGGCCTGTTCTTCGGCATAGACCGTCGCGATAAAGCTGTGCGGCGCACCGGCCAGCGCAGAGGGGTTCATCGACATGACAAAGCCTATTCCCGCGGTAGAGAAATCCACCTCGCGCAGGGACGTCAGCTCTGCCGTGATGTCTCGCCCCAGGATATTGACGGTCAGTTGGTCGCCCAGGTTCAGGCCCATCTCTTCGGCTTCTTCTGCGGCAAAGCTGACCTGGGGTGCACCTGCGTAATCTTCGGCCCACCATTCCCCTGCGGTCAGGCGTGCGTTCGGCGGCGGTTGAACCGAATAGGTCACGCCGCGATCCCCTTCCAGCACCCAGTGATCTCCGGCCACGTCCCGAGCGGGCTGGCCGTTGATCTGCGTGATGATCCCGCGCAACATCGGCGCGCTTTCAATGCGGCTGACCGCGGGGTCGCTTTGCAGGCGTTCGGTGAAGCCGGGCATTTGATCTTTCTGGATGTCCACAAAGAAGTACGACGGCGCGACATCCGGCAGGTTGCCCGAAATGGCGTTGCGCAGGGTACCGTCGATCTGCCCGACCGCAGCCAGCACCGACAGGCCCAGCCCCAGTGACAGAACCACAGATCCTGCACCTTCGCGTGGGTCCGAGATGGCCGACAACGCCCATCTGATTGTGGGTCGCCCGCGGGCCAACGAAGTCCCAGCCCGGGCCAGTTTGCGAATGGCATAAGCGGCGAGGGCCAACAGCGCCAGTGCACCGACAAGCCCGCCGCCGGTCCAGACAGTAAGCCGCGTCGAGCCGCTGAACCATGATGCCAGGGCGATCAGCAACAACAGCCCGGCACCGGTTGCCACGACGTAAATCAGACGTGGAAAGGGGCGGGCCGAGCTCAGCGCGTCGCGAAACAACGTCGCGGCGCGCACATCTTCGGTGCGGGCCAATGGCCAAAGGGTGAACAGGAACGCTGTGAGCAGACCGTATATTGCTGCCTCGATCAGCGGCTGTGCATACAGCGAAAACACTGCTGGAACCGGCAATTGGCTTTCCAGCAGCGGGGCCAGAACAAGCGGCGCCAATCCACCCAGCGTCAGGCCGATCACGATCCCGAAGACGGACAGAACGCCAATTTGAATCATGTAGGTTTGAAAAATGGTGGCGCGATCGGCCCCCAAGGTGCGCAGAGTCGCAACCGTTTCCGTCTTCTGCCCCAGATAAGCACGCACGGCGGCAGAAACGCCGATGCCTCCGACGGCAAGCCCGGACAGCCCGATAAGGACAAGAAATGCACTCAGGCGATTGACGAACTCGGATATCCCGGGGGCACCGTTGCGTGCATCCGTCCAGCGCATTCCAGTGCCTTCGAATGCCGCGTCAGCCCTTGCGGATACATCCGAAAGATCTGCGTTCCGGGGCAGGATCATCCTGTACTTTGTTGAAAACAGTGTTCCGGGTTCCAGCAGACCGGACGCCTGCAACGCCTTGGTTCGCACCAGAGTGCGCGGCCCAAGGCCAAACCCATCCGCCGCGCTGTCGGGCTCGTCCAGCAAGGCAGCCGTCAGGATGAACTCTTGCGTCCCAAGTGAAAACCGATCACCGACGGACAACCCAAGCCGGTCCATCAGCACAGGTTCCATCACCGCCCCGGGCAAGCCGGAGCTACCGTTCAGGGCGTCTTCCAGCGGGATCTCGGGTTCCAGCCGTACCGAGCCGACAAGTGGGTACACGTTGTCGACCGACTTGACTTGAGTCAGCGCTCGTTCCGGACCTGTCGCGCCGGGCACAACGGCCATCGAGCGGAAATCGACAACCTCGGACATCTGGACGGACGTCTGTTGCATCCAGGCGCGCTCTGCCTCATCGGCAAAACGATAGGTGAATTCAAGTTCGGCATCGCCCCCCAACAGCGAGGCCCCTTCTTGCGCAAGCCCAGCCTGTATGGCTTGCCGCACCGACCCGACGGCTGCGATGGCGGCGACCCCCAACGCCAAACAGGCCAGAAAGATCCGAAAACCGCTCAGGCCTCCGCGTAGCTCGCGGCGGGCGAGCCGCCCGGCCATCCGCAGGCTCATTCCGCGGCCTCCTGCCGGGTCTCTTCGGCGATTCTGCCGTCACGCAACCGAACGACCCGATCACATCTTTCGGCCAATGAATGGCTGTGGGTCACCAGAATCAGGGTTGCATCGTATTTCCGGCGCAGACCAAACAGCAAATCAACAATTGCGGCCCCGTTGGTTTCGTCCAGATTCCCGGTCGGTTCATCAGCCAACAGGATTTTGGGACGCGGTGCAGATGCTCGTGCCAAGGCAACACGTTGTTGTTCTCCGCCCGACAGTTGCGCCGGGTAATGATCGCGACGGTGCGACAGGCCAACGGCGTCCAGCTCTTGCTCGGCCCGGTCGAACGCATCCTTGTGCCCTGCCAGTTCCAGTGGGGTTGCCACGTTTTCAAGCGCGGTCATCGTCGGGATCAGGTGGAAGTTCTGAAACACCACCCCCATACTGTCGCGTCGAAACCGGGCCAGAGCGTCCTCATCCATGTCGGTAAGGTCTTGACCCAGCGCCATGATTTGACCGTGCGTCGCCTGTTCCAACCCCGCCATCAACATCAGCAGCGAAGACTTGCCCGAGCCAGAAGGCCCGATAAGCCCCAGCGTCTCGCCTTTGTTCACAGTCAAAGTAATGTCATGCAGGATATCGACCCGCCCGGCATTGCCATCTAGGGACAAAGAGGCATCTTGGAGGGCGAGAACAGCAGTCGTCATGGGTCTACCCGAAAAAGGAGCGGTCTTTTGGGATATGGAGCGATCACCACGTTGCGCAAGGCTTTGATGGCAGGCCTTTTCACGTGGTGCGGTTTTGCGGCCACAGCCGAACAAGTGGTGATTGCGGCTTTGGGGGACTCGCTGACTCAGGGCTATGGGCTGGTGGAGGAAAGCGGGTTTGTTCCACAGCTTGAACGCTGGTTGCAGACGCAGGGCGCGGATGTCCGCGTCATCAACGCAGGTGTTTCGGGTGACACGACGGCGGGCGGGGCCGCACGTGTGGACTGGACCCTGACACCGGATGTGGATGGCATGATCGTTGCCCTTGGCGGCAACGACCTGCTGCGGGGGATCGACCCTGCCGTATCAAAGGCCAATCTGCGCAGGATCCTTGACGTGGCGCGGGGCGTGAATGTACCGGTTCTGCTGATCGGTATGCAGGCGCCGGGTAACTACGGGGCCGATTACAAGCAAGCTTTCGACGGAATGTACCCAGACTTGGCGAAGGAGTTCGACGTCCTCTTCGCCGCCAGTTTCTTTGAAGGGCTTGCGGCCGAGGGCGACCCCGGTGCGGTATCGCAGTTCATGCAGCCGGACGGAATACATCCAAACGCGGATGGGGTGTCCACAATCGTTGAATCACTGGGGCCGTCCGTTCTGAAGCTGGTTGATCAGGCGGGTCGAGCGGAATAGGCGCCCATCCATGGGCACCTAGACGACCGTGACAACTGTTCCGATCGGGACCCGGTTGTACAAATCGATCACATGCTCGTTCAGCATTCGTATGCAACCGTTGGACACTGCCCGGCCAATGGTCTGCGGCTGCGTCGTGCCGTGGATGCGGAAATAGGTATCGACACCGTTCTGGAACAGATACAGCGCGCGCGCGCCCAGCGGGTTATCTCCGCCGCCGGGTTGGACATAGTCATTGTCCTTGAATTTGGCGTAAGCGACGGGATCACGTTCGATCATCTCATCGGTCGGGCGCCAGGTCGGCCATTCCTTTTTCACATCGATGGTGGCCGTGCCGGTAAACTCCAACCCCGCTTTGCCGACGCCGCATCCATAGCGGATCGCTTTGCGAGGTTCCGTGACGTAGTAAAGGTAGAACGACCGGGGCGCGACCAGCAGCTGACCAGGTACGAACTGTTTCTTGATGCGCACGAATTGCGGTGTCGGATCATACTCGACCGCTTTTTTGGCGCTGGCGATGCCCGGCAACATGCTTGCTGCTGTTCCGGCCAGAAAAATACGGCGTGTAAACATCGAAACCCTCGTCGAATGACCAATGAAACTGAAACCAATTTCATCATGATACGATATTTGGTCAATTCTAGGGCAGGCATCACGTGGACGTGATGTGTCCTGCCTGCCACCCGAGGTGGTGGCGGGAAAGGGGCGAGGGGAATCCCCTCACCCGAAATCAAGCTCAGGCCAGCTGGATGCTGTCGGCGCTTTCGCGGCCGTCACGACCGGCGCGCAGCTCGTACGTGACTTTCTGGTTGTCGGCCAGACCGGTCAGGCCCGAACGTTCGACAGCCGAGATGTGTACGAATACATCTTTGCCGCCTTCTTCCGGTGCGATGAAGCCGAAGCCTTTGGTGGTATTGAACCATTTTACGGTGCCTGCTGGCATATCCGTGTCTCCTGTTTGAGTGCTGCCCACGGAGTTGCGGCAGCCTGGCGTCGTCGGTCTGTATCGATAGACTGACTGCCGATGAAGGAGACAGTAGGTCGAATAGAAAAACGTAAGCACTTTGCATATGGCATCGGGGCGGGGGTGTGACAAGGGATTTTGTTTGATTTCTGCAAAGGCATGAGGGATTTCCGCCGTGTCCACAGGCCCGGGGAGGCTAGTTTTCTTTCACGGTGCCGCAGCCTTGCCTAGCATCCACGAACAAGTTGAACGGTCAATCCTAGTTATCACTGATGTCGTGCAGAGTGGTGTTCATGTCACCAGATGGTCACCGCCTTTTTCACTGCAATGCAGGTCGCGATGCGGCTTGCGTCAATCGCGATCGCTTTCCCGTCCAGGCGCGGGCGATCAAGCCAGCCAAGATCCGGATGAAGGCACCTTAGTCGCGCCTGCGTTTGCACCGGTTGAATACCGGTTTGTGACGCGCGCATTCTTTGTCAAAATCGCGCCCGAGAAAGTCGTCGTGATGGATAGAGGCTATCCCGCGCCACACGCCTGCCGTTGACGCAAGGCATGCGCTTCGATTCCAGAAACGAAAGCGCCGGGCATGCCCGTTACCCATAAAGTGCGCGGGCCTCGGCGAAGGACAACAGACGACGGTTCTTCTCGTCCCACAGGTGAAGCCGCGCATTGGCGAGGCTTTCCCGGATCGTCATCCGGTTGCTGTTTGCCAGTTCTTCATGATCGCGCAGCACCTCGGTCAGGCGGTAGAACGGAATGCGGCTGTAGAGGTGGTGTACATGGTGGATGCCGATATTGGCGCTGAACCATTGCAACACTGAGGGCAGGATATAGTGCGAACTTCCGTGCAGCGCCGCTTCATGCAGTTGCCAGTCTGCATCCGCGTCCCAATGCGTGTTCTCGAACTGGTGTTGTACATAAAACAGCCAAACTCCGGCCGTTGCGGCAATCAGAGTCGACGGCAGAAAGATCAGCAACATCGGCATCAGCCCGCCAAAATAGTAGATGGCCACGAGGGCAACCAGAATCGCAAGATTGGTCGCCATCGCGCTGACCCAGAACCTGACGCTGTCTGTCAGACCCAGCGGAAGGCGGTTTTGAAACAAAAACAGATAGCCAGGGCCAAGCACGAACAGAGTAATCGGGTTCCGGTACACGCGATACCAGAATCTGTTCAGTGGTGTTTTGGCGCGGTATTCGGCCACTGTCAGGGTGTGGATATCGCCCATCCCGCGCTTGTCCAGGTTGCCGGAACTGTTGTGATGCGTAGAATGCGTGCGGCGCCAGACATCATATGGTGTCAGTGTCAGAACCCCGATGCCGCGCCCGATCCAGTCGCTGACGGCCCGGTTTTTGAAGAACGCGCCGTGCCCGCAATCATGCTGGATGGCAAACAAGCGCAACAGAAAGGCCGCATTGAGGGCGGAAATCACAAAGGCCAGCCAATAGCTGACTGAAAGTGACATCCAGGACAATGCCCACAGTCCGACAAAGGGGATAATGCTTACACCCAGCTCAAAAGCGCTGCGCATTTGGTCCGGTTCGCGATATTTGGCAAGCGTTGTTACCCAGTCACGTGCGGCGGTGGTCTCCGGCTTGTCGCGGAGCGAGAGAGAGGGTTCAGTCATACGCCTGCCAGTCTAGTGTTTGTAAGCCACCGGATAGACGACCACCCCGACATAGCAAGCGGTTTTTCTTAAAGGCGCTGCATTTCACAGTCACTTTTCGGTCAAAGGCCGGCAGAGGTGCCCTTTGCGTAACACTTGGCTCAAGACCTCATGCCGGCATCCCGGGGCGCAGGGCAATCTACAGGCTTGTCAAGTGCGGTTATCGGGCCTATACGCCTGCGGTGGCTTTCCGCCACGAGAATCAAAACCAAGAAATGCCGTGTTTGGCCCATCACGCTTCGGGGTCATATCCGGCTTAGGAGAAGCGACATGAAACTGAACGAACTGCGCGACAATCCAGGCGCCAGCCCGAAACGCACCCGCGTTGGCCGTGGTCCGGGTTCCGGCAAAGGTAAAATGGGTGGCCGTGGTATCAAAGGCCAGAAGTCCCGTTCGGGTGTGGCCATCAATGGCTACGAAGGCGGCCAGATGCCATTGTACCAGCGTTTGCCCAAGCGCGGCTTCAACAAGCCGAACCGCAAGGAATTCGCGGTTATCAATCTGGGTCTGATCCAGAAATTCGTCGACGCCGGCAAGCTGGACGCTTCGGCTGCGATCACCGAAGACGCTCTGGTTGCGTCCGGTCTGGTGCGCCGCAAGCTGGACGGTATCCGCGTTCTGGCCAAAGGCGAAATCAGCGCCAAGGTGAACCTGGAAGTGACCGGTGCTTCGAAATCTGCCGTCGAGGCAGTCGAGAAAGCGGGCGGTTCACTGAAGGTCACAAAAGCTGCTGCGGCAGAGTAATCGCTTGTGAGCGGGCAAAGACCCGCTTACATAGACCTCAGAGTTTTCCAAGACGCCGTCCGAGCCGGAAAACGGTTCCGGGCGGCGTTTGCATAAGAGAGACCGATTTATGGTATCAGCAGCAGAACAAATGGCAGCCAACACAAGCTGGGCTGCTTTGGGCAAGGCCACCGATCTGCGCAACCGCATCCTGTTCACGCTGGGTTTGCTGATCGTCTATCGTTTGGGCACCTTTATTCCGGTGCCGGGGATTGACGGAGCAGCTTTGCGCGAATTCATGGAACAGGCGGGGCAGGGCATCGGCGGCATGATTTCGATGTTCACCGGCGGGGCGCTGGGGCGGATGGGTATCTTTGCCCTCGGCATCATGCCTTACATCTCGGCCTCGATCATCGTTCAGCTTCTGACATCCATGGTTCCCGCGCTCGAACAGCTCAAGAAAGAGGGCGAGCAGGGGCGCAAGAAGATCAACCAGTATACCCGGTTCGGCACCGTGGCTCTGGCCACCGTTCAGGCTTATGGTCTGGCCGTTTCGCTGGAATCGGGCGATCTGGCGACTGATCCGGGGCTCTATTTCCGCATGTCGACCATGATAACGCTGGTTGGCGGTACCATGTTCCTGATGTGGCTGGGTGAGCAGATCACTGCACGCGGGATCGGCAACGGTATCTCTTTGATCATCTTCGTCGGCATCATTGCCGAGGTTCCGGCTGCTCTGGCGCAGTTCTTTGCAAGCGGCCGCAGCGGTGCGATCAGCCCTGCCGTGATCGTCGGCGTGATCGTTATGGTCATCGCGGTCATCACCTTTGTGGTGTTCATGGAGCGCGCCCTGCGCAAGATCCACATTCAGTATCCGCGCCGCCAGGCCGGTATGAAAGTCTACGAAGGCGGCTCAAGCCACTTGCCGGTCAAGGTCAACCCTGCGGGTGTTATTCCGGCGATCTTCGCCAGCTCGCTGCTGCTGCTGCCTGTCACGATCTCGACCTTCTCGTCCGGTGCTGCCAACGGGCCGGTCATGTCGTGGCTGCTGGCCAATTTCGGCCCCGGACAGCCGCTTTACCTTCTGTTCTTTGCCTCGATGATCGTGTTCTTCGCCTATTTTTATACGTTCAACGTGTCGTTCAAGCCGGACGATGTGGCGGACAACCTGAAAAAGCAGAACGGTTTTGTGCCCGGCATCCGGCCCGGCAAGAAAACCGCCGAGTATCTGGAATACGTGGTCAACCGCGTGCTGGTTCTGGGTTCGGCCTATCTGGCCGCGGTCTGTCTGCTGCCCGAAATTCTGCGGGGTCAGTTTGCTATTCCGTTCTATTTCGGTGGCACCTCGGTTCTGATTATCGTCTCTGTGACCATGGATACGATCCAGCAGGTCCAGAGCCACCTGTTGGCGCATCAATATGAAGGGCTTATCGAAAAGTCCCAGCTGCGCGGCAAAGGCAAGAAACGTGGCAGAAAGGGAGCTGCTCGTCGATGAACATCATTCTTCTGGGCCCCCCGGGGGCAGGCAAGGGAACGCAGGCGCGTCACCTGGTAGAGACCCGCGGGATGGTGCAGCTCAGCACCGGGGATATGCTGCGCGAGGCCAAGACCAGCGGAACCGAAATGGGCCAGAAGGTTGCTGCGATCATGGACGCGGGCAAGCTGGTCACCGATGAGATCGTGATCGGCCTGATTGAAGAGAAACTGACCACCGAAAAGGGCGCTGGTTTCATCTTTGACGGCTTCCCCCGCACTTTGGCGCAGGCCGACGCGCTGTCGGCTCTGCTGACCAAGCTGGGCCAGTCCCTGCATACCGTGATCGAGATGCGCGTGGATGACGATGCTCTGGTGGAACGGATTACCGCACGGTCAACCTGCGGCGGATGCGGTGAGGTCTATAACGACAAGACCAAGCCGATCCCGGCTGACGGCAAATGTACCAATTGCGGCAAGGAAAATGACTTCGTTCGTCGCGCCGACGATAACGAAGACAGTCTGCGTACGCGGTTGATGGAATACTACAAGAAGACCTCTCCGCTGATTGGCTATTACTACGCCAAGGGCGATCTGCGCCCCGTGAACGGGCTGGCGGACATCAAGGAAGTCACAGCGTCGATCGAGGACATTCTCGGCTGATTTCAATATGGGCTTGACGGCACCGCCAAAAGCCCATATCGACCCCCATCCCTAAAGGGAATCAAGACCGCGTGCGGGATTCGTCCCAACCGCCCCGACCACCTCGAATAATGCTGAACCCTCTGGCCACACTGCCACGGTAAAGCGTTGTGAAAAAAGGTTCTGGAGTTACGGAACCGCAACGAAAAGGAAAGTGACACGTGGCACGTATTGCCGGCGTAAACATCCCGACTGCAAAGCGGGTACCTATCGCCCTCACATATATCACCGGTATCGGAAACACTTCGGCCAAAGCAATCTGCGAAGCCGTAGGTATTGAAGCGCACCGTCGCGTCAACGAACTGTCCGACGCCGAAGTTTTGGCCATCCGCGAGCACATCGATGCAAATTTCACCGTTGAAGGTGACCTGCGTCGCGAAGTTCAGATGAACGTCAAGCGCCTGATGGACCTGGGCTGCTATCGCGGTCTGCGTCACCGCCGCAACCTGCCGGTTCGCGGTCAGCGTACCCACACCAACGCTCGTACCCGCAAAGGCCCCGCAAAGGCCATCGCTGGTAAGAAGAAATAAGGGAGGGTCTGACCGATGGCACGTGACAAGACTCGCGTTAAGCGCAAAGAGCGTAAGAACATCGCATCGGGCGTTGCCCATGTGAATTCGACCTTCAACAACACCAAGATCCTGATCTCGGACGTACAGGGCAACGCCATCTCGTGGTCGTCTGCCGGGACCATGGGTTTCAAAGGGTCGCGTAAATCGACACCCTACGCCGCTCAGATGGCTGCCGAAGACGCAGGCAAGAAGGCGCAGGAACATGGCGTCAAGACGCTGGAGGTCGAAGTTCAGGGCCCCGGTTCGGGCCGTGAATCGGCACTGCGCGCGCTGGCTGCCGTGGGCTTCAACATCACGTCTATCCGCGACGTGACGCCGATTGCTCACAACGGCTGCCGCCCGCCGAAGCGTCGTCGCGTCTAAGCGTTTTTGAATTGAGCTGGGGCTGTGTTTCTGCACGGCCCCAGCACGTCATTTTGAACCTCGGGCGTCTGCACCTTGTTGGTCATGGGGCGCGGACAGGAATGGAGGGATTACATGATCCACAAGAATTGGGCCGAATTGATCAAGCCGACCCAGCTGGAAGCCAAGCCGGGCAATGATCCTGCACGTCAGGCCACCCTGGTTGCCGAACCGCTGGAGCGTGGCTTTGGTCTGACCTTGGGCAACGCCCTGCGTCGCGTTCTGATGAGCTCGCTGCAAGGTGCGGCCATCACCAGCGTCCAGATCGACAACGTCCTGCACGAGTTTTCGAGCGTGGCAGGCGTTCGTGAAGACGTCACCGACATCATCCTGAACCTCAAGCAGGTTGCCCTGCGCATGGAAGTCGAAGGCCCCAAGCGCCTGTCGATCAATGCCAAAGGCCCCGCGGTCGTCACTGCGGGTGACATCAGCGAAAGCGCCGGCATCGAGGTTCTGAACCGTGATCACGTCATCTGCCACCTCGACGATGGCGCTGACCTGTTCATGGAACTGACCGTCAACACTGGCAAAGGCTATGTCTCGGCCGAGAAGAACAAGCCCGAAGACGCGCCTATCGGCCTGATCCCGATCGATGCGATCTATTCGCCGGTCAAAAAGGTCGCTTATGACGTTCAGCCGACCCGTGAAGGTCAGGTTCTGGACTATGACAAACTGACCCTGAAGATCGAAACCGATGGTTCGATCACGCCGGAAGACGCACTGGCCTTTGCCGCTCGTATCCTTCAGGATCAGCTGTCGATCTTCGTCAACTTCGACGAGCCGGAATCGGCAAGCCGCCAGGACGAAGACGATGGTCTGGAGTTCAACCCGCTGCTGCTGAAGAAGGTGGACGAGCTGGAACTGTCGGTCCGTTCGGCAAACTGCCTGAAGAACGACAACATCGTCTATATCGGTGATCTGATCCAGAAGACCGAAGCCGAGATGCTGCGCACCCCGAACTTCGGCCGCAAGTCGCTGAACGAGATCAAGGAAGTGCTGTCCGGCATGGGCCTGCACCTGGGCATGGATGTCGAGGATTGGCCGCCGGACAACATCGAAGATCTGGCCAAGAAATTCGAAGACGCGTTCTAAGCGCGTCTTCCCCAATGCCCGGCCCGAAGTGGGAATATCCGGGGACCATATGGGCATTCCCGCCCCAAGGAGAGCCGGTGACACGCATCGCCGGCCAGACAAAGCAAAACGCGAAAGAAGGAACTAGAAAATGCGTCACGCACGTGGTTACCGCCGCCTGAACCGTACTCATGAGCACCGCAAGGCGCTGTTTGCGAACATGGCTGGCTCGCTCATCGAACATGAGCAAATCAAAACGACTCTGCCCAAGGCAAAAGAACTGCGCCCGATCGTTGAAAAACTGATCACTCTGGGCAAGCGCGGCGACCTGCACGCCCGCCGTCAGGCCGCAGCACAGCTGAAGGAAGACAAAGACGTCGCCAAGCTGTTCGAAGTTCTGGGCCCCCGCTACGCCGAGCGTCAGGGCGGTTATGTCCGCATTCTGAAAGCTGGCTTCCGCTATGGCGATATGGCCCCGATGGCGATCATCGAATTCGTTGATCGTGATCTGGACGCCAAAGGTGCGGCTGACAAAGCCCGCGTTGCCGCCGAAGAGGCAGCAGACGAAGAATAAGATCTGACCCAAGGTCACGGTCGAACCTCCGTTCGGGAAACCGGACGGAGGTTTTTTCGTTATGGCATGTCCGACATGTTGCGGGGCATACCCGACCGCCGACTTGCAATTCAGATTTTGTGTCAGCATATCTGGGCCAATCGCAAAAAACGGAGCCACCATGATCCGCGTAATGCTGACCCTTGTTGCCTTGACCTGCGCGACGCAAGGAATGGCCGAAACGAAAGTTCCGCAGTCACAGGCCGAGATTTCGTTGGGATTTGCCCCGGTCGTGAAACAGGCATCGCCGGCGGTTGTGAACATCTATGCCAAGATCGTCCGGCAGGGCCGGGCAAGCCCGTTTTTCTCGGACCCGTTCTTTCAGGATTTCTTTGGCCGGGGGTTTGGCGAACCACGTCAGCGGGTTCAAAACTCGTTGGGTTCCGGGGTTATCCTGTCTGCCGATGGGTATGTTGTGTCCAACTATCACGTGGTCGGATCCGCGACCGAGATCCGGGTTGTCACGACGGATCGGCGCGAGTTCTCGGCCGAGGTTGTGCTGGGCCATGAGGAAAGCGATATCGCGATCCTGCGGCTGAAAGAGGCCGAAGACCTGCCCTATCTGACCCTTCGCGATTCCGATCAGGTCGAAGTCGGAGAGTTGGCCCTGGCCATCGGAAACCCGTTCGGGGTGGGGCAGACGGTGTCGTCCGGCATCATCTCGGGGCTGGCGCGCACGGGCACGGCAACCGGGAATGGCCGCGGATATTTCATCCAGACGGATGCGGCAATCAACCCGGGCAACTCCGGCGGGGCGCTGATCGATGTGAATGGCCAGCTTATCGGGATCAATACCTCGATTCTGACCCGATCGGGTGGGTCAAACGGAATAGGCTTTGCCATCCCCGCCAATCTGGTGGCGCAATTCCTCAAGCAGGCGCAGCAGGGAAACGAAACCTTCGTCAGCCCGTGGGCGGGAATGTCGGGTCAACACATGAGCGCGGATATCGCGGAATCCCTTGGCCTGGCCATCCCGTTGGGCGTTGTGATCTCTGATCTGCATGAGCTCAGCCCTTTGCGCGACGCAGGGTTCAGAGTGGGAGACGTGGTAACCCATGTGGACGGGGACGAGGTCAATTCACCCGCCGAGATGAAGTTTCGGATGTCGGTCGCCGGAGTTGGCGGAACCTCGGTTCTGACCCGTCTGCGCGGCGACCAAAGTGAAGATGTCGAGGTGGCGCTTATCAAAGCCCCCGATGTTCCGGCCGCCGAAGAAACGACGTTGAATGACAGAACCGTTCTTCCGGGGTTGGTGGTGTCCCGGGTCAATCCCGCGGTGATCACCAGGATGGGATTGTCGCTGTCGCTGACCGGTGTCGTCGTGGTGGACCCCGGCCCGTATGGCGGAAGGGCGGGTTTGCGAACCGGTGATATTCTTGAAAGCATCAATGCCGATGAGATCCAGCGCCCTCGGGACGTTGAGACCGCGCTGACCGATCCGGGCCGTTACGTGCAGATAGGTCTGGTGCGCGGGGGGCGGTCCGTCTCTTTGCGGTTCCGGTTGTGACCTGTGAGTGATCTGTTCGATACCGGGGCGGCAGAACCTGCCGCTTCTCCTCACCGGCCTCTGGCTGACCGGTTGCGGCCTCGATCCCTGGCCGAGGTGATCGGGCAGGAGCAGGTGCTGGGCCCCGAGGCCCCTCTGGGTGTCATGCTGGCGGCAGGCAGTTTGTCCAGCCTGATCTTCTGGGGCCCACCCGGAGTTGGAAAGACCACGATTGCACGGCTGTTGGCACAGGAAACCGATCTGCATTTCGTTCAGATCAGTGCGATCTTTACCGGTGTGCCGGATCTGAAGAAAGTCTTCGAGGCCGCGAAGATACGCCGCCAGAACGGGCAGGGCACCTTGTTGTTCGTGGACGAGATTCACCGCTTCAACAAGGCTCAGCAAGATGGGTTTCTGCCCCATATGGAAGACGGGACCATCCTGTTGGTCGGCGCAACCACCGAGAATCCGTCATTCGAGCTGAATGCCGCTGTGCTGAGCCGGTCGCAGGTGCTGGTGCTGGAACGGCTGAGCCTTGCCGATCTGGAGCGTTTGACCCAGCGGGCTGAGAAAGAGTTGGGCCACGCGTTGCCATTGACGCCTGCCGCCCGCGATGCGTTGCAAGAGATGGCCGATGGCGACGGTCGGGCTTTGCTGAACCTGATCGAACAGGTTTCGGCGTGGAAAGTAGACGAGCCGCTGGGCCCCGATGCGCTGTCTACGCGTTTGATGCGGCGGGCTGCAAAATACGACAAGTCTGGTGATGAGCATTACAACCTGATCTCGGCCCTGCACAAATCGGTGCGCGGATCTGATCCCGATGCGGCCTTGTATTGGTTCGCGCGCATGCTGACCGGGGGCGAAGATCCGCGGTATCTTGCGCGCAGGATCACACGCATGGCGGTCGAGGACATAGGCCTGGCCGATCCGCAGGCGCAGGCCATTTGTTTGCAATCGTGGGAAACCTACGAACGTCTGGGTTCACCCGAGGGCGAGTTGGCGCTTGCTCAGGCGCTGGTCTATCTTGCCCTGGCGCCAAAATCCAACGGCGCCTATGTCGGTTACAAGGCGGCAATGCGGCTGGCCAAGCAATCCGGCAGCGAGCCACCGCCAAAGCATATCCTGAACGCGCCGACTTCTTTGATGAAGGATCAGGGTTACGGCGCGGGCTATGCCAATGACCATGATGCCGAGGACGGGTTTTCCGGTCAGAACTACTTCCCCGAGACGATGAAACGCCCGGTGTTGTATCAGCCGGTCGAGCGCGGTTTCGAGCGTGAGCTAAAGAAACGCCTCGATTACTTTGCCAAGCTGCGGACACAGCGGAATAGCTAGTTACGCAGGGTCAGTCGTAAAGGTTCCGCGGCGTCACAGGCGACAGGATTGAAATTGGACGCTTCCCTTGGGTCAACGCTTGCAGGGGAGGACTTGATATGCCGGTTTCAATCGAAAAATCCGAAGATGTCTGGACCGTCATTCACGACAGGCCGGATGCGCGGAACGCCGTTGATACGAAACATGCCGAGGCTCTGGTTGAGGCATTTCTGAGTTTCGAGGCCAGTTCGGCCAAGGCTGCGGTATTCTGGGGCAAAGGTGGCAATTTCTGTGCAGGGTGGGATCTGAAACTTGCCGCATCGCTGGCCGATCCCGAACGGCGCGAGGCGTATTTCGACAAACATGGTTTTCCCATCGGTTCGGCCCCGTCAACGCTGGGGCCCATGGGGCCGTCGCGGCTGGAGCTTTCGAAACCTGTCATAGGCGCGATAGAGGGCGCGGCAGTGGCCGGAGGAATGGAGCTTGCCTTGTGGTGCGATATCCGGGTCATGGCGGAAACGTCTTACTTGGGTGTGTTTTGCCGCCGCTGGGGGATTACCCTGATGGATGGTGGTTCGGTCAGGTTGCCGCGTCTGGTGGGGCAGGGCAAAGCATTGGAGATTGCTCTGACCGGGCGCAAGGTCGAGGCGGAGGAGTGTTACAGAATTGGGCTGGCGGAAAAGGTCGTTCCACATGGCACAGCACGAAAGGCGGCTGAAGACATGGCACATGATATCGCCCGTTTCCCGCAAGAGGCCGTTCGGGCAGACCGCCGGTCGATCATCGAAACCCGTGGAATGCCGGTTCGTGACGCGCTGAAGGTTGAATGGGCCAACGGGTTGGATGCCATTCGCCGCGAAGGAACCGCTGGTGCGACCCGTTTTCGGGATGGAGCGGGGCGGCACGGCGACTTCTCGAACATCTGAGATCCAGAGCCAGATACCTTGACTCTTGCCGCGTTGCGCGCGACAGACGCCCATGATTTCTGGGACACGGATAAATACGCAATCTGGGCGGATCACCCGCGCGGAACAAGGGGTAATGGCATGAGTGGCGTGCAGATGATTACAGTCGCTGAAGGGGATGGGGACCAGCGCGTGGATCGCTGGCTGCGCCGCCTGTTTCCGCATGTCAGCCAGGGGCGCATTGAAAAGATGTGCCGCAAGGGAGAATTGCGTGTTGACGGAAGCCGTGCCAAGGCCTCGACGCGGCTGGAGGCAGGGCAGGTGGTTCGCGTGCCGCCTTTGCCGGACGCTGATCACAAACCGGCTGAGGTCAAGCATCACATCTCGGATGCGGACGCCAAGATGATCCAATCCTGCGTGATCTACCGCGACGATCACATTCTGGCGCTGAACAAGCCGCATGGTCTGCCGGTGCAGGGCGGCAGCGGGCAGACAAGGCATGTTGACAGCTTGTCCGAAGCGCTGCGGTTCGGCTATGACGAGAACCCTCGGCTGGTTCATAGATTGGACAAGGACACGTCAGGTGTTCTGCTGCTGGCACGCACGCGTGAGGCCGCCAAGGGTTTGACGGCCGCTTTCCGTCACCGTGATACGCGCAAGATCTACTGGGCGCTGGTTGCCGGTGTTCCAACGCCGTACCTGGGTGAGATCAAGACCGGCCTTGTCAAGGCGCCCGGTCATGGCAAGCACGGCGAGGGTGAAAAGATGATCCCCGTGCATATGAACGAAATTGACAGCACTCCGGGCGCAAAACGCGCGCATACGCATTATGCAACACTCTATCGAGTTGCCGGCCGCGCCGCCTGGGTCGCGATGGAGCCGATCACCGGACGTACGCACCAATTGAGGGCGCATATGGCCGCAATCGGACATCCGATTATCGGCGACGGAAAATACGGTGGTTCGGGTCAGGAAAACCTTGGCGACGGATGGGGCGCGCAACTGGGTGGGATCATCAGCAAAAAGCTGCATCTGCACGCACGGCGACTGTCCTTCCTGCATCCGGTGACGCGGAAACCAGTGACCGTGACGGCGCCCTTGCCCGAGCATATGAAGCACAGCTGGGACACCTTCGGATGGAGCGAGGATCTGGCGGCTGACGACCCGTTTGAGGAACTGCAATGAGCGCACCCTTGCGGCTGGTCCTGTTCGACGTCGACGGTACTCTGGTCGACAGTCAGGGCAGCATCGTTCATTCCATGACCGCCAGCTTTCAGGCCGCTTCCGTGCCGGTTCCGACGCGAAAGGCGATCCTGTCTATTGTCGGCTTGTCGCTGCCGCATGCCATCGCCAGGTTGGCGCCGGAACAGCCTCTTTCGGTCCAGAACGATCTGGTCGACGGGTATAAAGAGGCCTATCACGCCCATCGTCTTGAATTGGGCGCGGCAAGTTCGCCGTTGTACCCCGGTGCGCGCGAGGCGATTGAAGCGTTGCATGCCGTGCCCGAAGTGCTTCTTGGCGTGGCAACCGGCAAGTCGCAGCGCGGGTTGGACGCATTGATCGAAGCCCACGGGCTGGAACCGTATTTCGTGACCCGGCAGGTCGCGGATCACCACCCGTCAAAGCCGCATCCGTCCATGGTGCAGACCGCATTGGCGGAAACCGGGGTCGATCCGGCCTGCGCAGTGATGATCGGCGACACGAGCTTTGACATGGATATGGCCGCGGCCGCCGGTGTTCGCGGCATCGGCGTCACCTGGGGCTATCATGACCGATCGGCTCTGACCGCAGCTTCTTGCATTATCGAAACCTTTGACCAGTTGCCCAATGCGCTGGCTGGGATGTGGGATTGAAAGATGAGTGACTGGAAACCGAAACGATTCTGGAAGGACAGCACCGTTGTCGAGGTTGATGGCGGGTTCACCGTCGAACTGGATGGCCGCAGGGTCAAAACACCCGCCAAGGCAGACCTGATCCTGCCAACCCGCCCCATGGCCGAAGTGGTGGCAGGGGAATGGGACGCGCAGGAAAAAGAGGTTGATCCTGCCGTGATGCCTTTCACCCGTTCTGCAAATGCAGCGATAGACAAAGTCCGCATCCAGCACGGGGAAGTGGCCGACATGCTGGCCGATTATGGCGATTCCGATTTGTTGTGTTATCGCGCAACGCACCCGCAGGAGTTACAGGATCGTCAGAGCGCCGAATGGGATCCCGCCCTGGATTGGGCCGAGACCGCGCTGTCTGCCCGTCTGGTTCCGGTTGCGGGCGTCCTGCATCAACCGCAGCCGGAATCCGCCCTGGCGACATTGCGTTCTCGGGTGCACGGGCTGGATGCGTTCCAACTGGCCGCTTTTCACGATCTTGTCAGCTTGTCGGGGTCATTGATTCTTGGCTTTGCGGCCGCCATGAATTGGCGCAAACCGGACGAGATATGGCGCATTTCAAGATTGGATGAAACCTGGCAGATTGAACAATGGGGCCATGACGAAGAAGCTCATCAGGTTGCCGAGGCCAAGAAAGCAGCCTTTATGCATGCCAAACGCTTCTTTGAATTATCGGTTTGATCCTAAATTCCGGTTTTTTGAGCAAATCTGTAAACAGCTTGGGGCCTGATCCATCGATTTCGATGATCCGGCCCTTGACGTTTGTTTATGAATACGCCCAAACTCAGTGCCACTAAAGGGGAGACACCTTTGGGGTAACCTATCCGGCATCCACTTGCCGGGCAGAGCCGTCTCGGACGGGGCGGAAAATCAGGAAGAGGTAAAAATGAAAAAATCCGTATTCTTGGGCGCGGCAACGATTGCCGGTCTTGCTGCTGGCGCAGCCATGGCAGGGACCGTTGACGACGTTAAAGCACGCGGCAAGCTGAATTGTGGTGTGACCACCGGTCTGGTTGGTTTTGCTGCGCCCGACGCCAATGGCGAATGGCAGGGCTTTGACGTATCGCTGTGCCGCGCCGTTGCTGCTGCCGTTCTGGGTGACGCCAACGCCGTTGAATTCGTTCCGACCACTGGTAAGACACGCTTTACCGCTCTGGCCTCGGGCGAGATCGACATGCTGGCAAGAAACACCACCTGGACCTTCAGCCGCGACGTCGACCTGAAGTTCGAATTCACCGGCGTGAACTACTATGACGGTCAGGGCTTCATGGTTCCCAAGGCGCTGGGCGTCAGCTCGGCCAAGGAACTGGACGGCGCCCGTGTCTGCATCCAGACCGGCACCACCACCGAGCTGAATCTGGCCGATTTCTTCCGTGCCAACAACATCAGCTACGAGCCGGTTCCGATCGAAACCAACGCCGAAGCGCAGCAGCAGTACCTGGCCGGTGCATGTGACGTTTACACCACCGATGCATCGGGCCTGGCCGCAACCCGCGCCACCTTCGAAGCGCCGGACGAGCACATCCTGCTGCCCGAAATCATCTCGAAAGAGCCGCTGGGCCCGCTGGTCCGTCATGGCGACCACGAGTGGGGCGACGTTGTCCGCTGGACCCTGAACGCACTGATTTCGGCTGAAGAGCTGGGTGTGACCTCGGCAAATATCGACGAGCTGAGCGCCGGTACCGACAACCCGGAAATCAACCGCCTGCTGGGTACAGAAGGCACTCTGGGTGAAATGCTGGGTCTGGACGCCGACTGGGCGGCCAAAGCGATCAAAGCTGGCGGCAACTATGGTGAAATCTTCGCCAAGAACATCGGTGAAGAAACACCGATCGGCCTGGCGCGCGGCCTGAACGCACAGTGGACCGAAGGCGGCCTGCTGTACTCGCCGCCGTTCCGTTAAGGCATCAATGGAAGAGGGCGCGGGGCAACCTGCGCCCTCTTCTACAATAAATTGCTGCGGGCAGATGCAGAGCGGGGAAAACCTCGCCGAAATGAAACAGCTCGCAAGCCACGGGGATCCCAAAATATGTCGACTATGACTGACCCACCGAAAGCTGATTTTCGGTTGTCTATGCTCATAAACGATACCCGCTATCGCTCTCTTACATTTCAGGTGATTGCGGCCATCGTCATTGCGCTTTCCATCTGGTATCTGGGCAACAACCTGATCCAGAACCTCAGGGCCGCAGGGCTCAATATTTCCTATGCTTTCCTCGGCGATTCCGCCGGGTACGACATCAACCAGCGTCTTGTTGAATATGACAGTCAGTCATCGCATGCACGCGCGGCACTTGTCGGTTTGCTGAACACACTGCTCGTGGCCTTCCTGGCCTGTATCACCGCAACGGTTTTCGGTGTGATCGCGGGTGTTCTGAGACTGTCGAACAACTGGCTCGTGTCGAAGCTGATGGCAGTATATGTCGAGATCTTCCGGAACATCCCGGTTCTGATCTGGATCATCATCATCTTTACGATCATGACGGCCGTGCTGCCGGCGCCCAGTGCGTTCCGGGGGGAAAACCCGACGTCTTCAATGCTGTTTGGGTCCTTTGCCTTTACCAATCGAGGCATTTATTTTCCCCGTCCCGAGTTCGCCAATGGCCTGTTTGCATCGACAGCCCTGAACTGGTTGCTGGTCATCGCCGTCCTGATCGGATCGTGGTTCGTCAGTGGCGAAGTCGAAAAACGCGCGACCAAGAAGCAGGAAGAAACTGGCGAGCGCCCCGCGACGCTGTTGCCGAAACTGGCAATCTGGCTGGTGCCTTTTGTGCTGTTGATGATCATCATGGGCCTGACCTGGGATGTCCCCGAGCTGAAGCGCTTTAACTTCAGCGGTGGACTGAATGCCGGTGGTCCTTTGATTGCGCTGTGGTTTGCCCTGTCGATCTATACCGGTGCCTTTATCGCGGAAAACGTGCGTGCGGGTATTCAGGCGATCAGCAAAGGTCAGACCGAGGCGGCCGCCGCGTTGGGCCTGCGTCAGGGACGGATCATGAAACTGGTCATCCTGCCCCAGGCATTGCGGGTCATCATCCCGCCGCTGATCTCGCAGTATCTGAATATCACCAAGAACTCGTCTCTCGCGATCGCCGTTGGCTATGCGGATATCACCGCAACACTGGGTGGTATTACCCTGAACCAGACCGGCCGGGCGATTGAATGCGTTCTGCTGCTGATGTTGTTCTACCTCACGGCCTCGCTGCTGATTTCGACGGGGATGAACATCTACAACGCTTCCGTCAAGCTGAAGGAGCGCTGAGCCATGAGTGATCAAGCAACAAACCCGATCGCCTTCGTGGCCGAAGGCACCATCCCGCCCTCACCGCCGCCGGCAAATGAGACAGGCGTCATCAAATGGCTGCGCGAGAATCTGTTTTCAGGGGTCGTCAATTCGATCCTGACAGTTCTGTCGCTGATCCTGATCTACATTCTTCTCAAGAATACCTTGCCATGGATTCTGAACGGAGTGTGGAATGCCAACTCGCTCGCGGAATGCCGCGAGATTCTGGGGGACAAGACCGGAGCCTGTTTCGCGGTTCTGACGGAACGCTGGCCGCAGCTGATCTATGGGTTCAAGTACCCCGTCGATGCCTATTGGCGGCCGAACCTGGCCTTTGTGCTGATGCTGGTAGCGATTGCGCCGGTGCTTTTCTTTGACTTGCCTCGCAAGATGCTGTTGTTCACTGCGGTCTATCCCTTCCTGGCTTTCTGGCTGATCTGGGGTGGCACGATCCTCGTGCCTCTGGTTGCGCTTGTTGGCTGCATAGCCGCCGGTGGTGTCTTCCAGAAGCTGGGCAACAACAACTTTGCCGCCGGGTTCTTCGGCGCAATTGTGACGGCACTGGTCATCTGGAACGTCGGAGGGGCCCTGATCCCGGAAGGCGCATCAGAGAATGCGTGGCTGACGGCCGTTCCCAGCCGTGATTTGGGCGGTTTCATGCTGAACATGATGCTGGGCGTAACCTGTGTGTCGCTGTCGGTACCACTTGGGATCGCACTGGCCTTGGGGCGACAGTCGAACATGCCGCTGATCAAGTGGGTCTGCGTCATCTTCATCGAGTTCATCCGCGGCGTGCCTCTGATCACGCTGCTGTTTGTGGCTTCGGTGATGCTGGCCTATTTCTTCCCGCCTGACAGCACGGTCGACCTGTTCCTGCGCGTTGTGATCATGATCACCATGTTCTCGTCCGCCTATATCGCCGAGGTGATCCGCGGCGGTCTGGCAGCGCTTCCGCGCGGGCAGTACGAGGCCGCAGACAGTCTTGGGTTGGATTATCCGCAGGCGATGCGGCTTATCATCCTGCCGCAGGCGCTGAAGATCTCGATCCCCGGGATTGTGAACGTGGCCGTGGGCCTGTTCAAGGATACGACACTGGTTTCGGTCATTTCGATGTTCGATCTGGTGGGCATGATCCGGGGACCCATCCTGGCGTCGACCGAATGGAACGGCGTCTACTGGGAGCTTCTGGGCTTTGCCGCGCTTCTGTTCTTCGTCGTCTGCTACGGCATCTCTCAATATTCTCAGTGGCTCGAGCGTCGCCTTGCCACAGATCATCGTTAAGGAGTTCAACACATGTCTGAACTTGCAATCGACCGCGAAATCGACCGCTCCAAGATGCAGGTGAGCGACGAGGTCGCCATCGAAATCAACCAAATGAACAAGTGGTACGGGTCCTTCCACGTGCTGCGCGACATCAATCTGACCGTCAATCAGGGCGAGCGGATCGTGATCGCGGGCCCGTCGGGTTCGGGCAAGTCCACCCTGATCCGCTGCCTGAACGCGCTGGAAGAACACCAGCAAGGCAAGATCGTGGTGGACGGGATCGAGCTGTCGAATGACCTGAAGAACATCGACAAGATTCGCTCCGAGGTCGGAATGGTGTTCCAGCACTTCAACCTGTTCCCGCATCTGACCATTCTGGAAAACTGTACGCTGGCCCCAATCTGGGTGCGCAAGACGCCCAAGAAAGAGGCTGAAGAGCGTGCAATGCATTTCCTTGAAAAGGTGAAAATCCCCGAGCAGGCTGACAAGTTTCCCGGTCAGCTATCCGGCGGTCAACAGCAGCGTGTGGCGATCGCCCGCTCGCTCTGCATGATGCCACGGATCATGTTGTTCGATGAACCGACATCGGCGCTGGACCCCGAGATGATCAAAGAGGTGCTCGACACCATGATCGAACTGGCCGAGGAAGGCATGACCATGCTGTGCGTGACTCACGAGATGGGTTTTGCCCGCCAGGTCGCCAACCGCGTGATCTTCATGGATGCCGGTCAGATCGTGGAACAGAACGAACCCGAAGAGTTCTTCAACAACCCGCAAAGCGAGCGGACCAAACTGTTCCTGAGCCAGATTCTGGGTCACTGACCTGCACAAAGGCTGAAAGAATTATGGCGGGGTGTTGCCCCGCCTTTTTCTATTCGATCAACTCACGCGGGATGGTGAACCCCAGCACCGTCCCGGTTTGCCATCGGACCTCGGCCCAGCTGTTTAAGTCGAACGACATGACGGTTGTTGCACAGGTTGGATAATCGAAAAAGCGTGTATGATTTGGCGGTTGTCGCACCAGACGGTTGGCAAAATCGGCGATCCCGGGATTGTGGCCCAGCATCAATACCGCCGGTTCCGTAGCACCTGAAAGCTCTCGCAGCATGACCTTTGAATCAGCGTGGTAGAGCGCGCTGTGAAAGCTGACTTTATCGGCCTGCAAACCCATGCGATCCCATGTCTCGCGGGTGCGAGTTGATGTAGAGCTTAGGACTTCATCCGGCAACCAACCGTGGTGACGCAACCAAGCAGCGATGGCCGGGGCTGACTTTCGTCCACGCTTGTTCAGCGGGCGGTCATGATCGCCAAGACCCGGGCTATCCCAGCTGGATTTCGCATGACGTGTCAGGATCAGAATTCGGGTCATGACGGATGAAAGGCTTTCATGTGATGGGCCGATTGTTCCGGGTCGCGTCCTGCGCCCGCGCTCAGAGGGCAGGCTAGGCGGGCCAGACACCCGCCCGCCATACAGGTTTGACCTTCAGCGGTGCCCAGATGGTCGTGGCATGCAGCGACGTCATAGAACTCCTGCGCGTTCAGCGCGCTGACCGGACAGGTCGTCGTGCAAGGCGCGGCGCAGCTTTCGCAAGGCGACACGCCGGAAGGGGCCGGGATGGCGAACTCTTCGGCAAAATGCAGTGCGCCCCGATAGGAAATCATCATCCCAACGGTATCATGCACCAATGCCCCGACCGGGCTGCTGAATGTCCGCCCAGATTTGAGTGCCCAGTCAATGAATGGCGTGTACGGGGGGCCGCCGAACGGAAAATACGCCTGTGCGCAGAGCCTTTCGGCCATCTGACCGACGACCCTTTTCGACCATCGGTCAACGGGGTCGGCCTGGTGCCATTCCGGTGAGGCCTTTAGTACGTGCCAGAATTCCGGCCCGGCCCCCAACAGGATCAGCGTACCGGTTTCAAGGTCTTTGGCTGCAACGAGGCGAGGATGCAGCGCGCCCATGACCAACAATCCAGCATCACGGGCGGCGTTTTCAACCTGTTCATAAGGCGTCGCGTCAGGATCAGAGGAAGGCTGTGCAAGATGTGTCATGTCTCCTCCTCCTCTCTTGCGGGGATCAGTCCGGGCGTATCAGCGACCCGGCCCCATGTTCCGTGAACAGCTCCAGCAGCACGGCATTGGGTGCGCGCCCATCAAGTATGACGACAGCCCGAACGCCGCTGTGCAGGGCGTCCAGTGCGGTTTCTGTCTTGGGTATCATACCGCCTGCAATGGTGCCTTCGCGGGTCATTTCCCTTATCTGACCGGCCTTGAGTTCGGTCACGACATCGCCCGCCGCGTTCTTGACACCGGAAACATCCGTCAGCAGCAACAGACGGTCTGCCTTGAGCGAAGAAGCGATTGCTCCGGCTGCCGTGTCACCATTGACGTTGAATGTTTCACCGTCGCGGCCTGCACCAAGCGGGGCGATGACCGGGATTACGTCATGTGAAAACAGATCATGCAGGATCTTCGGATTCATCTCGGCAGGGGTGCCGACAAAGCCCAGCGACGCATCCGTTTGATCGCAGACCATCAGGCCTGCGTCCTTGCCGGACAGGCCCACGGCTGATCCGCCCTGATCATTGATCGCCTGTACGATGCGCTTGTTCACGAGTCCGGACAGAACCATTTCGACCACTTCAACCGTGGCCTTGTCGGTCACTCGCTTGCCGTTCACGAATTCGGATTGAATGTCCAACTTGCCCAGCATTGCATTGATCATCGGACCACCGCCGTGGACGACCACCGGGTTCACACCCACCTGGCGCATCAGAACCACGTCCCGGGCAAAGCTTTCCATCGCCTCATCGCTGCCCATGGCGTGTCCGCCAAGTTTGATGACGACGATGGCTCCGTCATAGCGCTGCAGATAGGGCAGGGCGCTGTTGAGTGTGGCTGCGGTGGCGATCCAGTCCCGGTTCATATCTCGTGTCTTCATAGCTAAAGTCCTTCTGGAAAACCGTGTTAGGACCTTTGCCCCACGCTGCCAAGGGCGAAGCTATTCCAGATGCGCAATGATGGACCGCAGGGTCGCGATGCCGTCACCCTTTTCGGATGAGGTAAGCACAATTTCCGGAAATGCCGCGGGATGTTTGGACAACGCGGCCCGGGTTTGTTCCAGAACCTTTTCACGATCCTTGGCTTTGACCTTGTCTGCCTTGGTCAGAACGCATTGAAATGTCACGGCGCTGGTGTCCAGCAACTTCATGATTTCGTCATCGACCGGTTTCACCCCGTGGCGCGAGTCGATCAGGACAAAGGCACGGCGCAGTGTCTGGCGCCCGCTGAGATATTGTTTCAGCAGCTTCTGCCACTTCTCGACCACTTTCACCGGGGCGTTTGCATAGCCATAGCCCGGCAGGTCCACGAGATAGAGTTCAGGGCCTTGGGTGAAAAAGTTGATCTCTTGCGTGCGGCCGGGCGTGTTGGATGCGCGGGCCAGACCCTTCGTGCCGGTCAAGGCATTGATCAGGCTGGATTTGCCCACGTTCGAACGCCCCGCAAAACAGACTTCCAACCGGTCAGGGGCGGGAAGGCCATTCATGGCGACAACGCCTTTGACGAACTCGGACGGGCCTGCAAACAGTTTGCGGCCTCGCTCCTGGGCGAATTCATCCGGGTCTTCGGCCAGGGGGAAGGGAAGCGTGGTCATAGCACCTGCACCTCATCGTTGACGCGGATTTCGCCGCCCTGAACGACCTCGGCGTAAACGCCGAAATCCTGATGGTCCCAGCTGTTCAGGGCGCGCAGGGTGTCTGCATCCCTCTCACCGGTTTCGGGATTGGCGGTGGTGGCCATACATCGCGTGATCCGCTCGCGTACGCGAAGCACGGCCTCGCCAATGCGCACGTCACGACCCAGCCAGTCAAACTCATCCCACAACGGCAGACCTTCGAACCAGATATTGCCGCGCCACCGAACAATGGACAGAGTCTGGCCCAGCTTCTGTTCGACTGCGCGATGCGATGCCATGTTGCACAGGCTGATCGATGGAAAGTCGCTGTCCGTCATACCGCGCCCCGGAATCCGAACGATCCGGGCAGATGCAGCCCGGTCCGCCGGCATAAGTGGCTTTACCCAGTCCAGAAAAGCCTCTTGTTCGGTGTCCGGCGCAAAACTGAGATCCGGTCGCTGCGGGTGGCGCAATGTAACCCGGTCGCCCTGCAATTCGGCCGAAATGGCCATCAACTGAGGCGCTTTTGAACCGCGGCTGAAATTGAAACAGGGTGCCCATTCCGAACCATCGGTTTTGGCGGCCTCATGAGCGACCGCCCAAACGCGATCCCCGGGCATGGTCTGCCCGGGGATGAGTGTGACTTGGCTCAGGGCTTCTCGCCCATGGCTTTTGATCGGGTGGCGCCAAAGGCTTGAGACCGTTCCGCTCATTTGTTGTCCGTTTTTGGCGTCCGCTTGAAACCGGACTTTATGTTTCCGAACACATCCGGCTTATAGCCCTGGCTGCGCATGATCAGATATTGCTGTGTGAACGTGATAGTGTTGTTCGCGATCCAGTACACGACCAGACCACTGGCGAAACCACCCAGCATGAACATGAAGACCCAAGGCATCCAGGCAAAGATCATGGCCTGCGTCGGATCGGTTGGCGCCGGGTTCAGTTTCTGCTGCAACCACATCGAAATACCCAGCAGCAGCGGCAGAATACCGATGAAGATCAGCGCCATCAGGCTTTCGGGTGCAGGTGCGGCCCAAGGCAGCAAGCCAAAGAAGTTGAAGATCGACGTCGGATCCGGCGCGCTCAGGTCCTGGAACGGGCCGAACCATGGGGCCTGACGCAGTTCGATCGTCACGAAAATCACCTTGTAAAGCGAGAAGAAGATCGGAATCTGCAACAGAATTGGCAAGCAGCCTGCGGCAGGGTTCACCTTTTCCTTTTTGTACAGCTCCATCATGCCCTGCTGCATTTTCTGGCGATCATCGCCTGCGGCTTCTTTCAGGGCTTCCATTTGCGGCTGCAATTCCTTCATCTTCGCCATCGAGACGTAGGACTTGAAGGCCAGCGGGAACAGGATGGCCTTGATGATCAGCGTCAGGCCGATGATTGACCAGCCCATGTTTCCAATCAGGGCATTGATGTTGTGCAGCAGCCAGAAGATCGGCTTGGTCAGGAAGTAGAACCAACCCCAGTCGATGCTGTCGATGAACTTCTGAACACCTTCTGCCTGATACTCCCGGATGGTTTCCCACTCCTTGGCACCGGCGAACAGTCTGGTCGTGACCTCTTCCGTCGTACCGGGCGCGACTGTCAGTGTCGGCAGCACCGTTTCCGTTTGATAGATTTTGCGACGTGAATCGTATTTGGCAGCGGCCTTGAACGCTGCACCCTCGGCCGGGATCAGGGTGGTCATCCAGTAGTGATCCGTGAACCCGATCCAGCCGCCTTCTTTGACCTGATAGACCTCGGCCTGTGCGCGTTCATTGGGGTCGATATCGAAATCGCGCACATCGCCATAGTCGATCTCATCCAGAACGCCGTCAGACATGACCATGACGCCTTCGTGAAGAATAAAGAAGTTCTTCAGGCCCGGCAGATCACCGTCTTCGCCCATGCCGTGGCGGGCCAGAATGCCGTAGGGGGCCATGCCGACTTCGGCGTCCGTGGTGTTCTCGACCGACTGGGTGACCGAGAACATATAGTCTTCATCAACGGCAATGGTGCGGCGGAAGGTGAGGCCGTTTCCATTGTCCCAGGCCAGCGTGATCGGAGTGTCAACACCCAGAGTTTCGCCCTGCTCAAGCGTCCAAAGAGTGTTCGGGCCGGGAACGTCCGTGACCGACAGGCCCGCGCCGGGGGCCCAGCCATAAAGCGCATAATAGGCCGAGTCACTTCCAACTGGGGACAGAAGTTCGACGATCGGAGAATCCTCGGCCAGTGAAACCTTGTAATCCTTCAGAGACAGTTCATCAATTCGGCCACCGGCAAGCGACAGGCTGCCCGTCAGGCGGGGCGTGTCGATGCTGACGCGGGGCGCCTCGGGTTCGGCTTCGGCTTCAGTGGCGCTTGCAGTTGCTTCGCCGACCGTACCGGTATCAGCGGCGCTGGGCGTCTGAACCTCATTCCCTTCGATGCTGGCGATTTCAGCCTGTTCCGTGGTTGGTGTGGGTTCCGGCGGGGGGAACAGCACGAACCAGACCAGGATCACGAGAAAGCTGAGCGCGGTTGCGAGGATGAGATTCTTGTTCTGATCGTCCATCTGGGACAGCCACCTTGAGCAGTGAAAGACACCCGCAGGGTTCAACAGAGTGCAGGCCCAAAGGTCAAGCGGAATCGCTCGTCATTTCGTCACGGATTGGTCTTCTGTGGCGCAGTTTCCGGTTCTTCAGCCGGTTTGCCGCCCGATTTTGGGCATTCCGTCAATCTTGTTGCAATGAGACGTGATCCAGCCCTTGGTTTTTTCGAAAGGCATGGGCTTGCCGATGCCAAACCCCTGAACATGGTCACATCCCAATTGCGCCATCAAGGCGTGCTCCCCGGGTGTCTCGACCCCTTCAGCAAGGGATTCCAGGTTCAGCCGTTCTGCCATGGTCAGAATTGCGCTGGCCAACTGCTGCTGGCTTGGGTCCTGGTCCGCCTTTGTCACGAAAGAGCGGTCGATTTTGATCCGGGACACGTTGAACCGCTTGATTGACGCGATCGAGGCATGCCCTGTGCCGAAATCGTCCAGATCGATACAGCACCCTATCGCGGCCAAGCCCGTGACATTGCGGGTGATTACGTCATCCGGCCCTCTGGAAAACACGGTCTCCAATACTTCGACCGCCAATCTGTCCGGGGTCAGATCGCATTGATCCAATTCCCATTTCAGGCGGTCGATCAGCCCCGGGTCACGCAATTCGTCCGACGAAAAGTTGATGCCGATGCGTGGTACGGTCAGACCGGCGCGATCCCATTCGCGCATTGCGCAAAAGGCGTGATGCCGCATCGCCTGCCCCAGTTTGCCCATCAACTCCGCCTGTTCGGCAAAGGGCAGAAAGACATTGGGACCCAGCACTCCTTTTTTCGGGTGTTCCCAGCGGGCCAGAGCCTCGAACCCGGACACGCGCCCGGTATCCGTCGAGATCTGCGGTTGAAACCATGGACGAATTTCACCGCTTTCCAGCGCCGCATCAAATTCCTTGCGCAGATTGGTTCTGACCTGAGCCCGGCGACGTGTTTCGGACGAAAAGGCACGAATCGTCGACGGCCCGTTTTGCTGTGCTTCTTGCAGCGCGTTGTTTGCAGCGTTGCACCAATCCGTCGCGGTGCCGTCGGGGACATTGCTGCTGAGGCAGAAACCGATAGAGCAGGACAAGTAAACTCCGGTTCCGTTCAGCATGATGGGGTCTTCGACCGCGGATTGCATTCGTCCCGACATCTGAATGCAGGTTTCCAGATCAAGCTGTTGCGCCGGGTGCAGAACAACCATCATCTTGTTTCCATCGATCCGGGTCGCGGAGTCACTGGCGCGGATCATGGACATGACACGAGAGCAGAATTGCTGTGCCACATGGTTTGCTGCTGCTTGGCCATGCAGATCGAGCATTTGCATATAGTCGTCCAGGATCACAGCGAAACAGGCCGACGTTTCACCGCTGCGGCGACTATCCGTGAGCACCTCTGCCAGAACGGTTTCGAACTGGTCATTCGGCAGCAGGCCACCCTGTTGCCGTTTCCTGTCTGCCGGGTTGGGGGCCATTGCGCCTAAACCGGCAATCATCAGGGGCAAGCCCAGGGCCACCGCGACCAAAGCGCGTTCACCGCCAAGCCAGAACGCCCCCAGGCTTGTTGCCGGAACAAAGGCAAGAACGGCTGGGCCGTATGCCACGTTTCTCAAAGCTTCAAAAATACGGTCGACGAAAGGATGATTCCACATCGGGTCCTGACCTTGGGCATGAATGGTATGCCGAGCCTAGGAAACCAGTCTGAGTCAGTCGTTAACGCAGAAGCGGTATTTCTTCCAAATTTTCCGCTTTTTCGTCGGAGTTTACGGAAAGATTAACAAAATCAAAGAGTTTCGCATCCAGAAGGTGCGACGGGCGTGCATTTGTTAACGCGCGGAACATAACCTGACGCCGACCCGGACTGTTCGATTCCCATTGATCGAGAATCTGTTTGACCTGCTGCCGTTGCAACCCGTCCTGACTGCCGCACAAATCGCAGGGGATGATCGGATACTGCATGGCCTTGGCAAATTTCTCGCAGTCGGCTTCGGCGACGTGGGCAAGCGGGCGAAAGACAAAAAGATCTCCCTCTTCATTCACCAGTTTCGGTGGCATGGTGGCCAGACGGCCTCCGTGGAAGAGGTTCATGAAAAACGTTTCGAGAATATCGTCGCGGTGGTGGCCCAGCACGACGGCGGAACAGCCTTCTTCCCGGGCAATGCGATACAGGTTGCCGCGGCGCAGTCGCGAGCACAGGGCGCAATATGTTCGGCCCTGCGGAACCTTGTCCATCACAACAGAGTATGTGTCCTGATACTCGATCCTGTGTGGCACACCCATGCGGTCCAGAAACTCTGGCAGGACCGTTGCCGGAAATCCGGGTTGTCCCTGATCCAGATTGCAAGCCAGAAGATCGACAGGCAGCAATCCGCGCCATTTGAGTTCGTAGAGGACGGCCAGCAGCGTATAACTGTCCTTGCCGCCCGAAAGGCAGACAAGCCAGCGTGGCGGTTTGCCGTCCTTGTCGTGGGCGGACGGGTCCACCATCCCGTATTGTTCGATCGCTTCGCGGGTCTGGCGCACGATGCGTTTGCGCAGTTTTTTGAACTCGGTGGTCGAGGGCGCGCCGGCAAAGAGCGGGTGGATATCATCTGCATCATCAAACATGCGCAGCCCCTACAGCAGATGGCGCAACCGGGCAAGTGGCGGGTCAGCCAAGCCGCGCCAGCAGGGCGCCGGTATCCAACCCGGCTACTGCTCCGGGAATGCGGCCGCTGTCACCGGAAAGACGTGTGGCAACAAAGCCATCAGCCACAGCGCCGGGCGCATGGCGCAGCAATTGCGAGGCCGTCAGCAGCAGAGCCGTACGTTCAGCGTACCAGCGCGCTTCGGCCTCGGGCGGCGGACCGGGCCAGCGGCTGCGATGCGCGGTCAGAGCTGTGTCATACCTTCTGTCCGTGCCTCTCACCGTATCCAACTCGGCCCCCAGAACCTCGGCAGCCAGCGGCTCACGGGCCAGAGTGCGCAGGATATCGAGGCAGATCACATTGCCTGACCCCTCCCAGATGCTGTTCAGGGGCGCTTCACGATAGATCAGGGGCAGGGGCGTGTCTTCGACATACCCCATGCCGCCCAGCACTTCCATCGCCTCGACGACGACGACCGGGCAGCGCTTGTTGTTCAGGAACTTGGCCAATGCGACACCGATCCGGGCAAAGGCCTTGTCTTCGGGCGTTTGACCGTCAAATGCCTGCGCGACACGCATTCCCAAGGTCACTGCGCCTTCCCAGTCCAGAACAAGGTCGGACAGGACCGCTCGCATCAGCGGTTGATCGATCAATCGGCGCTGAAATGCGCTGCGGTGTTCCACCCAATGATGCGCTTCGCTGAGTGCGGCACGCATCAGCCCGGCCGGCGCCATGGCTGTATCAAGCCGCGTGTGGTGCACCATTTCCAGTATGGTGCGCACGCCCGCGCCTTCTTCGCCCAACTGATAGGCCAGCGCGTCATGATACTCGATTTCCGAGGATGCGTTGGATTTGTTGCCCAGCTTGTCTTTCAGGCGCATCAGGTGGATCGCATTGCGCTCGCCCTCCAGCCAGCGGGGCACCAGAAAGCAGGTCAACCCACCGGGCACCTGCGCCAGCGTCAGGAACCCATCCGACATTGGCGCGGAACAGAACCACTTGTGCCCGCGCAAGCGCCAGTGATCCCCGTCGCGTGCGGCAACGGTCGTATTGGCGCGTATGTCCGAGCCGCCCTGTTTCTCGGTCATGGCCATCCCCAGCGTCGCGCTGGTCTTTTGACCGATCGGTTCTTCCGAAGGATCATATTGCCGGGCCATGAGTTTTGGCTGCCAGAGTGAGGCAATGTGTTCATTGGCGGCCAGTGCAGGGATTGCTGCATAGGTCATGGTCATCGGACAGCAATGCCCGGGTTCGACCTGCCCGGCCAAGTAAACCATCGCCGCATGGGTCGCATGTCCGCCGGGCTGTCCATCCCAGGCCAGCGCGGCATAGCCCGCCGATTGGCTGATCTGCATCATCTGATGATAGGCCGGGTGAAAGCGCACCTCGTCCAGGCGCCTACCGCCGGGATCGAACAGCCGCAGCTCTGGAGGATGCCGGTTGGCTTCCCGCCCCAGTTCCCGCGTTTCTTCGGTTCCGAGTGTTTTGCCATATGCCGCCAGCTCCAAAGCGCGCGCGCCCGCTGTCTTTGCTGCGTCTTGCAGGACCGGATCAGACAGCCAAAGATCGGTGCCGCCGCGCGCGGGCGGTTGGTTCAGGACATCGTGGGTTGGCAGGGTATCGCGCGCTGGGGATTTCATCGGGACCTCGGGTTGGACTGGTCCAACTGTTCAGGCGCGGCACTTGCCGGTCAAGTCTGACGAGGGGTCAGGACGAAGGGTCGTTATGCTTGTCGTCAGGTACCGGATCGTATCCGTCGCCGCCCCAAGGGTGGCAACGGCAGATCCGATGAGCGGCCAGGTAGGATCCTTTGACCGCCCCGTGTTTCTCCAGCGCCTCAAGCGCATAGGCGGAACAGGTGGGTTGGTAGCGACAGTTGAAACCGACCCATGGGCTGAAGATCAGCCGATACGCCCGAACAGGCAGGGCGACGATATGGGACAGGAAGGTCATTTTTCGGCCGCATGCACCTTGCGGAGCGCATAGCGCAGGTCGTCCAACAGTGCGTCATAGGGGCGGTTGGCGGTAACCTCGGCGCGGCCGATCAGGACGTAATCCCACCCGTCGCGGCCGGCTTCGGGCAACACGGCCCGCGCGGCTTCGCGCAGACGGCGCTTGGCGCCGTTGCGGGCCACGGCATTGCCCACTTTTTTCGAGCAAGTGAAGCCCACGCGAATCCCGACGCCCTCGCCGGGCGCGCGCTTGCGGGCCTGAACCATCATCGAAGACGTGCCTTGTCGGCGGGCACGCGCCGCTTTCAGAAAGTCGGACCGCTTCTTGAGAACGGTCAGGGGTGCAGATGCACAAACGGACGCCGCCGGGGGCTTGTTCCCGGGGTGGTTCCTACCAACCTCAGGGGCCTCCGGCGGCGTCATGTTCATAACCTGATCGGTGAGCGGTTTACGCGCTCAGCGATTTGCGGCCGCGTGCGCGGCGTGCATTCAGGATCTTGCGGCCGGCCTTAGTGGCCATGCGCGCGCGGAAACCGTGGCGGCGTTTGCGAACCAGGTTCGAAGGCTGATAGGTGCGTTTCATCGCTCCGTCTCCAATCTATGCGGTCGGGTGCGGCGCGGATTCGCCTGCCCGTGGTGTTCGAAGCCCGTCCTCTACTGCCAAGCGGGGGGTAAGTCAAACCCCAACGGCCAGGTTTTCGCAGCTTTTGCAACAATTCTGTTACCGGCTACGGCAAAAGGTTTCAAAATACCCGTTTATCGCCGAAATCTCTCACATTCGGTGCCACAAAGATCAAGGCCCCGTGATCCCCCTGTTGCTGGCCCGTCAGTCAGCGCATCTTGGGCACAAGATGAAGCACAAAGAACCGGAAAATCTGATGTCCGACACGAGCCAGGCGCCGCGCAATGGTTTCGCGCGCCACATTCCGTTGCTTGTAATCCTGAGCGTTGCCGTTGTCGGCTTTTTCACGCTTGGGGATTACCTGACTTTCGAGACCTTGCGGGACAATCGCGAGGCGCTTCTGGCGTGGCGGGTCGGTCACTATTGGGTCATGGCAGCCGCTTTTGTCGCCATTTATATCGTCATAGTGGCCTTTTCACTGCCCGGTGCCGCGGTGGCTTCGATGACGGGCGGTTTTCTTTTCGGTCTTTTTGCGGGAACCGTTTTCAATGTCGTGTCCGCCACCATCGGTGCGTCGGCGATCTTTCTGGCGGCGCGCTGGGGCTTGGGCGAAGCCCTGACGTCGCGCCTGGAATCATCAGAAGGCACGGTCAGGAAACTGAAGGACGGTCTGCGGGAAAACGAAATCTCGGTGTTGTTTCTGCTGCGACTGGTGCCGGTCGTGCCGTTCTTTGTTGCCAATCTCGTGCCGGCTTTGGTCGGTGTGAAGTTCCGCAATTTTCTTTTGACGACCGCGCTGGGCATCATCCCCGGAGGTATCGTGTACACGTGGATCGGGGTCGGTTTGGGCGGTGTATTCGACCGTGGGGAAACGCCTGATGTTTCGTTGCTGTGGGAACCGTTCGTGATCGGGCCGATTACAGGGTTGTGCGTATTGGCCGCCTTGCCCATCGTTTTCAAAGCACTGCGCGCGAAAAGAGGCACCTGAACCATGAAAGAGTTGAAAACCGATCTCCTGGTCATTGGCGCCGGGTCCGGAGGATTGTCCGTCGCTGCGGGCGCCAGCCAGATGGGCGCGGATGTTGTCCTGCTGGAAGGGCACAAGATGGGTGGGGATTGCCTGAATTTCGGCTGTGTCCCGTCGAAGGCGCTGATCGCAAGTGGCAAAGCGGCCCATGCTCAGGCGCATTCCGTTCGTTTTGGCATCGCTGATACAATCCCTCAGGTCGACTACGCCGCAGTAAAGGATCATGTTCATGATGTGATCGCGCAGATCGAACCGATGGACAGTCAGCAGCGGTTCGAAGGCTTCGGCGTGAAGGTCATCCGCGAATATGGCACGTTTTTATCCCCTGAAAAGGTGCAGGCCGGGGATCATGTCATCTCTGCGCGTCGCATCGTCATCGCGACCGGTTCATCACCGCTGGTGCCGCCGATTCCGGGGTTGGACACAGTGCCCTATTACACGAACGAAACCATCTTTGACTTGAGAGAGCGGCCAGATCACCTGCTGATCATCGGGGGCGGCCCGATCGGGATGGAGATGGCGCAGGCCCATATACGCCTCGGCAGCAAGGTGACGGTCGTCGAAGGGCTCAAAGCCTTGGGCAAAGACGATCCCGAGGCCGCGTCCGTGGTGCTGGATACCCTGCGCAGTGAAGGTGTGGACATCCGGGAAAACGCCATGATCGCTCAGGTGCGCGGAACAGAGGGCGCTGTGGAGGTCGTTGCCGAAAACGGTGAAACTCACCGGGGCTCTCATCTTTTGATCGCTGCCGGTCGCAAAGCCAATATCGAGCGTCTGAAACTGGAGGCAGCCGGAATTGAACGCACGAGAACCGGCCTCAGGACGGATGACGCGCTGCGCACGACCAATCGGCGCGTCTATGCGATCGGAGATGTGGCCGGTGGTCTGCAATTCACCCATGTTGCAGGGTATCATGCAGGTATCATCATTCGTTCGGCCTTGTTCGGTCTGCCGTCCAGGGCGAAAACGGCACATATCCCTTGGGCCACCTATACGGACCCGGAGCTGGCCCAGGTCGGACTGACCGAAGCTCAGGCCCGCGAGGCGCATGGAGAAAAGCTCGAAATCGCCCGTTTTGACTATCACCACAATGACAGGGCGATTGCCGAGCGCAAAACCAAAGGCTTCGTCAAGGTAATGGTCGTGAAAGGCCGACCCGTCGGCGCCACAATCGTCGGGCATCAGGCGGGTGAGTTGATCAACTTGTGGTCGTTGGCTTTGGCCAATAACCTGAAGATGGGGCAGATCGCCGCCATGGTTTCACCCTATCCGACGATCGGAGAGCTTAACAAACGTGTGGCGGGTGCTTATTTCTCGCCAAGGCTGTTTGAGAATCAGACAGTTAAACGAGTGGTCAGGTTCGTCCAGCGCTGGATTCCCTGACCTGAGGAGGGGCGCAAATTGAACTCGCTTTCGGGCCGATTTCTGATCCTGACGACGGTCTTCGTCATGTTGGCCGAGGTTCTGATCTTTGTCCCGTCGATCGCCCGGTTCCGCGAGGACTTTCTGCTGAACAGGCTCGAACGCGCGCAGATCGCCTCGCTGGCTTTGCTGGCGGATGATATGCTGGCCGAAGATCTTGAGGCGGAACTGCTGGCAAACGCAGGCGTCTACAATGTCGTATTGCGACGGGATGAGGTTCGGCAACTGATGCTGTCGTCGCCGATTCCCGATCCAATCGCCGGCACGTTCGATTTGCGGGATGCAAGCCCCTGGATTCTTATCCGGGATGCGATCAGCCGCTTTCTCAAACCCGAAAACGAAGTCATCCGGGTCATCGGAGAACCGGTCAAGGGGGCAGGCCTTCTGATCGAAGTCACCATGGACAGCATACCGTTGCGAACGGCGATGATTGACTACGGGTTGCGTATTCTCGGTCTGTCCTTTGTGATCTCCATCATCACGGCGTTTTTCCTGTTTCTCGCCGTACGCGTCGTACTTGTGCGGCCCATCAAAAGCGTCGTCGGCTACATGCAGCGCTATGCCAGTGCGCCAGAGGACGCGCGTGGCATAATCTCGCCGAATTCGAAGGTGACGGAGCTGCGAGAGGCCGAGGAGGCACTGAAGATGCTGCAAACGGACCTGACCCAGGCGCTCAAACAGCGGGAAAGGCTGGCGCAGCTTGGGGGGGCCGTAGCCAAAGTCAGCCATGACTTGCGCAATATCCTGACGTCGGCGCAGCTGTTTACCGATCGGATCGAGGCCAGCGATGATCCGCTGGTGCGGCGGATGGCGCCGAAACTGGTGAATTCCATCACCCGGGCCGTGTCCCTTTGTGAAAGCACATTGGCCTTTGGCCGCGCGGAAGAGCCCGCGCCCACTCTGACTATGGTTCCGATCCGCGCAATCGCGGCGGATGTCGCGGCCAGCGAACAACTCGCCGTCGCCGATGCCTGCGTCGAAATCGTGAACGAAGTGCCGGACGCGCTTGTGGCCCGCGCCGACCCCGAACAATTGTACCGCGTCATCATGAACCTCGTGCGCAACGCGAGACAGGCTCTGGTTGCCTCCGGAAAACCTGGACGGGTTACCATTGCGGGGTGTGAAAACGACGATGCTTGGTGCATCGAAATCCGCGACACGGGGCCGGGTCTTCCCCCCAAGGCGCGCGAAAACCTGTTCACGCCTTTCCAGGGCGGGGTCCGAAAGGGTGGCTCGGGTCTGGGGCTGGCAATCTCGCAGGAGCTGGTGCGCGGCCATGGCGGGGATCTGGTTTTGAAAGAGACCGGACCCGAGGGAACAGTCTTTGAAATCAGCCTTCCGCGCGGGGACATGACTTTTTGATTTTTTTTTGAAGAATCGGCTTGCACGTCTCGGGCAGCAGGTCTAAACAGCGCCTCACCAACGCGGACCGATAGCTCAGCTGGATAGAGTACTTGACTACGAATCAAGGGGTCGGGGGTTCGAATCCTCCTCGGTCCGCCACTTTTTCGCCTAAAAAAGTGGCAGCGTTTGAAAAATCAAGCAAAAACAAAATGTTATCCTTAGATTTTCCGATTAAAAATTAGGCAATCCCGCAACATCTGAAATCCCGCAACATTGTCCGCAACAAATCCCGCAACATTTGGTGGGAGATTCTAAAGGTTGGTAGTACCCATCCTTTGGACAAGCGCTTCTTCCGCATCCTCAATGGCGCGATTCAACTCGCTGATTTCCTGAACAAGAGTTTGGGCTTCTTGCGGTGAAACGGGCTCTGAATAAGTAAGAGAGGCATTCAAGAGACTCTGAACTTTTGAACGCACACCGCCTTTGCCGTAGGAAATCTCTCTCAGCACCCGTTGTGCCTTCAAGGTGAGCGAGCGATTGTTACGTTCGAAATCTGGGTCAAGCCTGTAGAGCGCACGTCGGACAAAAGGGTCGGCGTCATTGAATTCTGGTAGCACTAACTCAATCTGATCTTGAGTGGGATATTCGCCGTCGGCAATAATTTCTAGGAGTGAAAGAACACCCCTGGGTGAAAAGTAGATCAACCTCAAAGATTCGATGAGTTCCTTGATCTCGCGCTGGTGTCTCTTGTCAGTTTTCTGGCCTGGCTCAATACGGGCCAGATCGGCCAGTTCTTTAGCCCCTTTCAGGAGTTCCAAGACTGAAGTGAATTCCATTCTATCTTCCAATTTTAATGGTACTGAAACGCCAAGCACATTTAACAGCAATCTAGTTTAGAAGCATCGTGCGATTGCATCCCGCAACAAATCCCGCAACATTTTGAGCAAATGGTAGGGTCTTGATTAAGTGTAAGCAATTGAAAATAAATCATAATAATGGAAATTTTTGGATTGGTCCTAGTCCTCCTCGGTCCGCCACTTTCCTTTTATGTGGCGACACATAGTTCTGCCACCAGCGACAGAACCTTGCCATTTTCGCCTCACTTCCTTCATCCAGCACCTAGACCGATTTCAATGATCCTGACTTCCCATTTGGGATAATCAGGGCTGATTTGCGGATCAGACGCCGAAGGCGCTTGTTCCTGCTGATCTGCCACGTGGCGAACGCGGATGGGGGCGAGGCAATGCTATTCGACAATAGTGGTGCGGCCCGCAGGCGCAGCCGAGGACACGGTGTTGTCTAATAGGGTTGCCCGAGGGGGAAGGCAGCGTCTTACCCCTGATGGACAGGGGCGTTTGGCTTGTCCAAATCCCACTGTCCCCAAAAGATGTGCGGCGGTGTGGGCTGCGCCGTAACTCTTTGCGCCAGAACACTTTGTTTTTCTAAAGAACAAGGCGGATGGCAGACATTCTTTGAAGTTGCGATATGAGCCTCCCCAACTGAACGGGTCCACCGTTATGTTTAGGAAACGGAGGACTGAGAATGGCAAACAAGCGACCGAAGCCCGAAGAGATTGTCTCGAAGTTACGGCAGGTTGAAGTTCTGATGGGGCAAGGG